>JBBUGS010000029.1:0-7209 GCA_038056005.1 Patescibacteria group bacterium | reverse complement strand
TAACGCTCCGTCCTTTATTGAGTGAACATGGGCCTCTTGACGAAAGGTGTACTTTCGGCTAGGCTCATTTTCTGGAGGTCAGCATGAGCATCCTTGCCCTCGTCTCTGTGTTTTCCGTCGCTTCGGCCGCTGGACAACCCGTCATCCCCCCGAAGGCCGACTGCATGACGGTCCAGCAAGTCCTCGCGGCGAGCTTGACGCCGAGGATGCTGAAAGGGAAGGCGCCTCGGCCGACGTTCACGGGCCGTTGCCGATACGACTTGGACTTCAAGAACGTGGCCCTCCCCTACGACCTCGCTCGGGTCCTGGACGATCAGCGCCCGGTACTCGAAGACTGCGTGAAGTTCTGGGAGGGTCGCAAGTACTACGATCCGATGACCGCAAAGGACCCGGCAACGGGGGAATACATCCCAAGCTATTGGGAGGTCTCCCACTACACGGCGAACATTGAACTCTGGACCATTTTGTCGTGGGAGAGTACTGCGCAGGTTCGAGTCGTGAACGCCACCGAACACCCGAGTGACGGCATCCACACCTCGCTCGACCGCTGCATCGAGGACGCGCTCGAGGCGGTGTCGCTCCCAGTGACCCACGCGCCCGGTCATAGGATCGGCTACAGGGTGGTCTGGCATTTCGTCTACCCGCTCGACACACGGGCTTGGCTCGACGACGAGTTCCCGTTCACCATTCCTGAGCCGCCAGCCCGGCCAGAGGTCATCCCGATCGGGCCCCAAATCGAAGACCCCTGAGGTCTTCCAACACTTCTCTTCTTGCGCGCCGGTCTCGTCGAGGCCGGCTCCCGCATTTGATACAATAGCTTTACTATGAATTTCTTTATCCTTGGGTCCCATCCAGAATTGTCTGCAGCCGAGATTAAGGCTGTTACGGGTAAAAGCGGCACGCGCTACGGCGAGGTGTTGGTTGTTGATGACGTCGACACTTCCCTGCCTAACCTGCAAAACCGACTCGCTGGGACAATTAAAATTGGCTCGATTGTTGGTTCGCTGAAAACCTGGAACAAAGACGAAGCGGCAGATTTGGTGCGATCGATGATTACTGAGCGCGATGGCAAAGTGCATTTTGGTATTTCGATTTATGGACAAAATCTGTCACGCAATGCCGAGCCGCTTGGGCTTGAGGTAAAGAAGAAATTGAAGGAAGACGGGATTTCGTGCCGGCTGGTCACAAGCAAAGAAGCGACGCTGTCTTCTGTGGTGGTTCAAAAGAACCACTTGCTGCAATCGGGCGGAGAGTTTGTGGTGATTCAAGGCCATGGCGAAATACTGATTGGGCAAACAGAAACGATTCAAGATTTTGAAGCGTGGAGCGAACGCGATTTTGGTCGCCCTGCTCGTGACGCCAAATCAGGGATGCTCCCCCCAAAGCTTGCGCGCATGATGATCAATCTTTCTGGCGTTGATCCAGCCAAGGCACTCTTGCTTGATCCATTTTGCGGATCGGGCACGATTCCCATGGAGGCAAGCCTTATGGGATTCCACGAAGTCGTCGGCGCAGATATTTCCGAAAAGGCAGTGAAAGATAGTGCCAAGAATTTGCGTTGGGCACTTCCGGATACCGCTGTGCCTCAAATAATGCTTTCCCCTGCCGAAGATTTGAAACTGGACGGCCACGTCGACGTGGTTGTTACTGAGCCTTATCTTGGTCCGCCACAACGCGGCGGAGAAGAGAAAATGCAAATTGATAACCTCCGTACTGAGCTCACCAGCCTCTACATCAAATCATTTGCCAACATTCACCGCCTCATGAAACCCAAAGCCAAACTGGTGGTCGCCTTTCCTCTTTTTAACAAACTATCAGCGATGACAAAACCGCTCCCCGGTTTTCACCTGGAGGAGCGGTTTGTCTACGAGCGTGAAGGCCAGCGCGTCGGCCGCGAGATCCTTGTCTACACCCGTGAATAATTTTTACATTGCCTCTTCCTCGTCTTCCTCTTCTTCACCCTCTTCAGCTTCTTCGTCTTCGTCCAACTCCACCTCGTCCTCATCGTCGCCAGCAACGGTGCCGTCACCGTAGCCGTCATCATCGCCGAACGGGAGCGAGCCCAGGATCATTTCCTCGTAGGACATAGTCACTTGCGATAATTTTTTAAGGTCCTCACTATAATAAAACGAAAATAAATCTGCAACAAGGTGTCAAGGGGGCTAGATACCCACTTTGAAATGGCAGGTGTCGCCATCTTGCATCAGATACTCTTTGCCTTCGATTCTGAGCTTGCCGGCGGCCTTGGCTCCGGCCTCGCCCAAGTCGACAAAATCTTTCCAGTTCATGATTTCCCCGCAAATAAAGGCCTTTTCAAAATCGGTGTGAATGACCCCAGCAGCTTGAGGGGCTTTGGTGCCTTTGGTGATCGTCCAGGCGCGCGATTCTTTTTCGCCAGAAGTGAAGTAGGTGATGAGGTTCAGGAGCTCGTAACATTTTTTGATCACCCGATCGAGACCAGATTCGTCGAGTCCGAGTTCGGCCATGAAGGTCTGGGCTTCTTCTTTAGGAAGCTCGACCAGTTCAGATTCAATTTTGACGGACAACGGAATCGCTAAGCGGTTGGCACCAAGCGGTGAAGTCCAATTTTTATCTGCAGCCGAAGTTTCATCAACGTTCACAATGTACAAAATCGGCTTCATGGTCAGAAGACTCAAACTTTTGATCATCTTTTTTTCTTCCTCGTCCATTTCCACCGTCGAAGCCATGGTTCCGGTGCCGAGGGTGGTTTCGAGGCGTTCAAGTAAAGCGAATTCTTTTTCAATCTCCTTAGTCTTTCCCGCTTTCATCTTGGAGCGCACGGTTTCTAGATACTTTTTGACGGTATCAAGGTCGGCAGTAGCTAGTTCGATTTCGATTGTCTCGACGTCGCGGGTAGCATCAACCGAACCATCAACGTGAGTCACGTTCGGGTCAGCAAACGATCGGACCACGTGAGCGATCATGTCGACCTCGCGAATGTGCGACAAAAATTTATTGCCAAGCCCTTCCCCTTTGTGAGCGCCACGGACAATGCCGGCGATATCAACAAATTCAATCGCCGTTGAAATAGTTTTTTGTGACGCAGACTTCATGCTCAATTGGTGCAAGCGTTCATCAGGAACTTCAACCATGCCCACATTAGGTTCGATGGTGCAGAACGGAAAGTTCTCGCACGGCACCGCCTTTTTGGTGAGCGTTTTGAAGAGGGTAGATTTTCCGACGTTCGGCAGTCCAACGATTCCAACTTGGAGCATAGTGGCGGAAGAATAACATAAGGCCCTTTAAAAGCGAAGCGGGCGGCCGAGTTGATTGGCCGCCCTTCGAAGAAGTTGGGATTGGGTCGCGGTCAGCTTTCGAGTTCGTGGCGACGGACAATGACTGTCAGATGAAGTCCTGTTGCCGCGAAGATCGCTTCGGCCCCGCCTTCTTCGCGGTCGACGAGAGTCATGCATTGCACGACGACGAGACCCTCTTTGACGCAGGCGTCGACGGCGAGAAGGAGCGAGGCTCCGGTCGTGACCGTGTCTTCGATCACGCAGACCAGGCTTCCATCCGGGAGGTTGCCGCGGCCTTCGCTGCGCCGGCCGGTCCCGTGCGTCTTCGGCTCTTTCCGGACCATGAAGCCGTGGACCGGACGGCCACGTAGACTCGAGGTGGCCGCGATGGCGCCCGCGATCGGGTCGGCGCCGGTTACGAGGCCGCCGACTCCTTGCACCCTGGGGTCGAGAGCGTCTAACATGAGTCGTCCGACGAGCTCTGCTCCCCGAGCGTTGAGTGTGGTCTCTCGGGCGTCGACGTAGAAGTCGCTCGTGCGGCCCGAGGCCAGGATGACCGGTCGTCGGCGATAGCTGAGTCGCTTCATCAGACCCACGAGTTCGTTGTGCATCGTGAACACCTTGTGACTCGGCTTACCTTATCAGGCGTAATATTTTTTAACAAATTTATCCCCCGCGGGCCCTTGATTTTTTCGTCGCGGTCTGTTAAAGTGAATGTACCAGTACGCTACAGTCAGAAATGACGTGGCTATTTTCATCTCTGTTATGCTCACAAGCGAAGATTTAACTCAAATCGAAGGTATCGTTGAAACAATCGTCGATAAGAAACTCGACGAACAGGCCGACGTCATCAAGCAGTCTTTTAATGCTGTTGATGAGCGGTTTGATCGGTTAGAAAGAAAGATGGATGTTGGATTTCAGCTCATGAACAAGCAGCTTAATCGCGTTCTTGATCTTTTGGGTGACCGAATGGGATTTGAGAAGAGGACAGAACAGCGCTTGGTTCGCCTTGAAAAGGCTTTACCCGCGGCTTGACGATGATTTCAAAAAACCGTATCCTCTTGCCACCGACGGGGGCCGTTAGCTCAGTTGGTAGAGCGCTTCCATGGCATGGAAGAGGTCAAGAGTTCGAATCTCTTACGGTCCACCAAAAACACCCCGGCATGAAGCCGAGGCGTTTTTGTTTTCGGGAAAATGTTTTACGGTTTTGGAGTGACATCGGTCGCGCTTCCTTCGCCGTTTTCGATCGGCTCAGGAGTTCCGGCGCTGGTTTCGCCATTCCGCAACCGTTCCAGTTTGGCCTTCACGAGTTCGTTGTCTGGGTTTGAGGTGAGGACTTGTTCGATTTGAGCGATGGCTTCGTTTACCATCCCCTTTTGCTCGTACACGGCAGCCAAGAACCAACGGGCGTTTGAGTAGTCGGGCGAAAGTTGCACGGCCCGTTCAAACTCGGCTTGAGCTAGGTCGTTTTTACCAGCGCGCAGGTACAAGACGCCGAGCTCAAAAGCGACGCCAACATCGCGTGGGTTGTAATTCTTGACCGAGACCATTTTGGTGATGGCATCGTCTAAGCGCCCTTGGCGTTCATAGACGAGCCCCAAGTAGTAGTGGGCAGGGGCATAATCTGTTTTGAGGGCAATCGCTTGGACCAGCGCATCTTCGGCTTTTTTCAAGTTGTCTGTGACGGTTTGTTTAGCACCGTCAGCAGTGGCCTGATCTTCAGACTCAGTGAAGCGGCGAGCATTTTCAGCAAAGGCCAAGTAGGCGCGACCAATGTCGGCAAGGTGGGCGGGGCTTGATGGCTCGAGCATGCGCGCTTGTTCAAAAGCAGCAATCGAAGCTTCTGCCGCGCCGTTCGCGACGGCGGCGATCTCTCGATAGACCCCACCGAGCAATTCCCAGTTAGCGACATTGCCTGGATACAATTCGGTCGCTCGTTTGGCGGAATTAATGGAAGCAGTGATCAGTTGTTGGGCTACATCTAGTCGGTCGTCAGGGATCACGCCGTCGACGGTTTCCCGCTGCACACGAATCAGCAATGCTTGAGCCAAGTTGCGATAGTAGGTGTCCGAAAGGCTGTTGAATTTGGTGGCGGTGTCCAGTTTTTGGATAATGGTATCGAGGTCGCCGCCGGCCTGATCCAGATGAACAGCTTTCGCAAAGGCCACTTCGGCAGCATAGCGTTGACCGGTCACAAAGAGACCTGTCACCAGCCCGACCCCGGCGAGCACAAACAAGAAGGCCAAGGTCATTGCCGCTCGGGGTGATGCGTTGAATGAGACGGTTTTCTGTTTTTCCATCACGTGGCTCGCGAGAAGTGCAGTCAACACAAAGAGCAAGAACATAAGACTCATGTTGAACGCGTACAAGAACGTCGCGACTAACAAGGCAAACCAGGCAGCAAAGTACACGTAGGTCATCTTCCAGTTGCTGTGTTCACGTTCCATAGCCAATCGATTCAAGGCGCGCAGACCAATAGTGAGCAGGAAGGCCAAGAAGACGACAACACCCATAATGCCAATGGTAGGCAACAAAGTCAGGATGTGGGAAGCGCCGCGATCAAACCGTACGCCCCAAAAATTGGTGGCGTTCAAATCGACCGAATGGAATTTGGTGTAGCTTTCAATAAAGGTGCCAGGGCCTGAGCCAACCAGATAGGAACCGTCCGCAAGGCCTTTAGTGGCAATCTGCCACGAAGCGCCCTGGCTTGGAACTACTTCGGTCGGAAGAGCTAAGTGAAGGGGGGTCGGCAGAAGCACGAGGAGGAGCGAGACCACGAGGAGTCCCATTGGCAATACAAAGCGGTTGGTTTCGGGAAACTCTTGGGCGCGGAGCATGGCAAAGGTGAACAAAGCAACGCCCCCAGTTAAGAGCACTACCCACAGAACCCAGTAATCAAGAGCAGCGAGGATAATGATGGTAGCCACCGAGAGAAGAAGGGTAGCCACAGACATGACCGCATTCCATTTGCGTGAGTATTGCAACTCTTCGGCCCGCGCCTTACCAACGAGCCACAAGCCGTTTGCAAGAATGGTCACAATGGCCAGAAACAGGGCGGCAGCGTTACCGGTACCGATGGGGTTGAAAATACGTGAGTTGAGTCCGAATACTCCCATGATCGGCAGATTGACCACGTGGAGAGCCATCACCACACCAATCAATGTTGCCGAAAGGATCAGTGCCGAAAGGGCACGTTTTTGAAATCGCGCAGCAAGTGCGTTGTTCACAATCAGGTAAAAAAGCACAACCAAAGCAGCAGTGGTCAAGAAGCTGGTGTACTCTTGGGAATTTTGACCAACCCAGGAAACAAATCCTCCACCACCAAAGGCGGCTGAGAGTAACACGACGACCAACAACAATACTGGCAACACATTCAACCAGCCGTGGCGGACACTCACTTCTTTGCGGCTTACCATGAGTCCAAGCCAAGCAAGAGCCGCAACGAATGTGCCAATAACGAGCAATGTTTGTTTATTGACTTCAAGGGCATCAACCGTCACTGGAAGTACGAACAGGGGGACGAGGAACAGGAGACCGAGAAGTGACCACTCAACAATCGCTGCATAAGAGCGGGAGAGGCCAGCAAAGCGACGGGGCGCTCCAGCGCTCGTGCTCGTTTGCGTTACGTCCATAAGGATAGGGGCTTAAACGTTAGAAATAGTGTTCCTATAATAGCATAAAATGGCTGGTGGGCGGTGGAAAAGTCTTTAAAATGCGAATGCCGGCAGGGAGGAGCCCAGCCGGCGGCGACGCGAAGCGGAGAAGATCCGCTTGAGGTGTCAGTAGTTCGTGGTCGCGTCCGTGACCTCGTCGGTCACGACACGCAGCTCGTTCGGGACAGCTTCCCCGGGGTAGAGGTTGCGCTCCTCCGTGGGGTCGACCGTCGGGTCGAAGAGGCCTGGGTTGCCGTTGCTGTCGATGATCAGGTGACGGGTTCCGTCGCCGTTCGTGG
>JBBUGS010000028.1:0-29396 GCA_038056005.1 Patescibacteria group bacterium | reverse complement strand
GATAGTAAGTCACAGAAGCGCGGATGAGGCGCCATTGACCGTCGGCAGAAGAACAAAGATAGTCGCCAGTCTCTACGTCTTCTGAAAGCTTACCGACCACACGCTTACGTTCAATCGGGCCAATTTGTTTAAATACGAACGAGCCGTCTTTTTTGATCGTCAGCTTCATGAGGTCCCCTTCGACCAACCGCGACTTGGAAGCATAGTTCGGCGGAACATTGTAGACGTTGCCATCACTGCCCACCATGTTGGTTCCATCGAAGACCCCTTCGATTGTTCGCAACCCTGTTGCCTCGGCAACATCCGCATCCAGCCGCTGCTTTTCATTCATGAGTTCGCGGACGGCTTCCTCGACGTGCGCTTCAGAGCCACTTTCCAACATCAAAATAACATTCTCCAAACTATCTTTCACTTGGCGAAGGATTTTCAACGATAAATTGAGGCGCGGGTCGCGTCCCACCTCGTTCACATCTGGTTCGGTATAGAATTCGTTGTCGCCTTTTTTCATATTTTTATTTTCACGTTCCTCCGTTGTTTATCGTTCACCCATCGGTGGTGGTTGCCCGCCACTCATGCGAATTTGTGACCGTTCCAAAATTTCTGCTTCGACAATTGCTCGATCGCGGCCGTACTTCAACCGGCACAGCTGTTTGATGGCATCGGCCAACTTAGCATCGGACTTAGCGGGCGGAAAGGTCTTCATGGTAAACGGCTTGACCGTAGTGTTATCCACAATAAGCTTGGTATACCACGTGTACTTGTCGCTGTTAATCAAATCATAACCAGAAAAGGTCGGCGAGACAACTTTTTCCAGGACTTCTGAGTCTTCCGGACCAATACGTGAGATAAACATGGAGCCAACGTTACCCAAAATAGCGTCGCGAATCTCGGTCTTATTGTCTTTGACCAACTGGCCCATGTACTGGTGGCCAACAATCAAATCCAGGCGATACTTACGAGCCTCAGACAAAATGGTCGAGATCGAATCGGTAATAAAGTTTTGAAACTCATCGATGTACAAGTAGAAGTCTTTGCGCTCTTCTTCGGGCATGTCAGCGCGAGCAAGAGCGGCCATCTGCAACTTCGAGACGATGATCATGCCAAGCAAGGACGAGTTCACTTCGCCAGTTTTTCCTTTGGCCAGGTTCACCAACAAAATCTTCTGCTTATCCATGATTTCGCGGACATCAAAACCAGACTGGCGCTGACCAATAATGTTACGCATCATGGTGTTCTCGACGAAGCGGCCGACTTTGGAAATCAAGTAACCGAGCATTTCAGATTTATGAAAATCCGACGTCTTGGCCATTTCGTTTTCCCAGAATGAGCGCACCACCGGGTCTTTCACTTTGGCCACCCACATTTTTTGATAGTCTTGATCACTGAACATGCGCGGAATTTCGGCAATCGTACCCTGCTCCGCCGGATCGGTCATAAGGGTGAGCATCACATTACGCATGTTGTGCTCAAACATTGGCCCAATCATTTCTGGTGGGAACAGTTTGTAGAAGATGGCGATCATTTCCTGCACGGCCATGTCTTTCTGCGACTCGTCCTTCACTTCCAACATGTTGAGCCCAACAGGACGTTCCAAATCTGATGGATCAAAAACCACCACGTCATCAATACGATTCTTCGGGATGTGGCCGAGCAACCATTCGATCATATCGCCGTGCGGATCCAACACCGCCACCCCTTCACCATTCAAAATATCCTGTAACGCCATCTGCTGAATGAACACCGTTTTACCAGATCCAGACTTACCGATAATGTACATGTGGCGTTGACGATCCTCACGCTTCATGGCCACGTTCGTTTTGCGTCCACGGTACACGTTGTAACCGAGTAAAATATCGGCCTCCTGAGGCACCTCAACAGGCACGGCAGCACTGCGAGCCGTGAGCCATAAAATACTTGGTGTCTCCGTGGTCTTAAGAGGCAAATGCCAAATGCTGGCCATCTCTTCCGTGTTCAAAACCAACCGGCGGGTTTCATCAAACCCGCGGTAAATGAACTTTTTGATGAGGTGACGCTTGCGGTATGGAACAGCCTTCACAAACGCATTGCCATGTTCGTAAACGTTGAACTGCGAAAAGGCACCCATGACGTCTTCAAGCAAATGGTGAGCATCGCTGCCGGACTTGGCCGAAACGACGACGCGAATGTTCACTTCCAGTCCACCTTTGGCCAGTTTTTCATCGATCCCCTTGGTCATTTCTTGCTCAGCCTGAGTGATCATGGTTGAACCACTCATGCGTTGATTTTGAGACAACTCCTCCTTTGACTTTGGACTGATCCACGACATGATGCCCCCACCAGACTTTTTGTTTTTTATCGCTTCTTCGAGCGACATGCCCTTCAGCATATTTTTGCTGACCCGCTTGCCGACTTTGCGCCAATGCTTGTGAGCGGGGCGAATAATATATTGAATGGCCACCCCATCGGTCTCAGGAACTTTAGAAAGCACGTTGGTGAGTCCGTTCAATGGATCAGACTCGAGTTTGCGATAAGTTTTGATGGGAAAAAATGGATCGCGTTTAAATTCCAAATAGCCACCAAGGATCGTGCCGGTTGGCGAAAAGATATTGTAATCTTCGGTCTCTTCCACGAAGGCGTCAGGATGCTGGGCAGTAATTTGTTGTTCCACAAAGTCGCGGTAACGTCGTGGAACAGTCACAAAAAACTTAATGAGTTTTTGATGGGCAACAATTTCAAAAGCGATATGATCGGTGCGGCCCAAAAGCCATGGAATAACGCCTTTTTGATAGTGCAAACCAGCAATCGAGGCAAAAAAGTTTTCATCAATCCCAATTTCTTCTTGAATTTTCTGGGTGGTGATTTCTGCCTTTGATTGTTCTTCGGTTCTAAACTTCGGCAACGTTACGAGAAGAGTGACATTTTCAAAGGACCCGCCGTGGCGATGCAGAAATTGACGCGAAAAAAACCGCACCAAAAATGCCGCCGCGGCCAGAATCGCTGGCCACAAAATCAACACGAGCACTGTCACCAGCGAGCCTGAGTCGATCCCTCCTGTTGTTTGCCCGAGTGGCGCATCGGACACCATCCCGAACTCAACCGCGATCATAATCGCTTTTTGCGCTCCTCTTCGGCGAGAAGCATAATTTTATCGACTTTTATTTTGGACTCTTGCTCCAAGAAAAACTTGTTGACTCCTGGAATCAACTTCAACCAACCAATGATCAGCTGCAGCACTTTACGGCCGTGAAATTTGCCTTTGGTAAGCATCTGACGAATGAGCCCCGCCGTCTTTTCGCCTTCTTCTTTAAACTTCTTCTTACGCTCCGGAGGCAAATTCTTATACAAGTCGCCAAGATCTTCAGACAGTACTTCTTCAATTTCTTGAGTCAATTCGTCTTTTTGAGAAGCTTGAACAACCGGCGCGGGGGTCGATCGAGGCGTTTCCGCAATCGGAATGTGCTCAATCGCCTTTTCCAGCTTAGGTTTGGGGGTCTCAGGTGCCGCCGGTCGGGATTCAACCGTTTCGGCTTTGGCGGGAACACGGGTGCTTTCTGGAGATAGCTCTCGAGGAATTTCAATTTTCTTCTGTGTGTCAGCCATAAGTGATCGAATTATAGCACAAAACAAAAAAGTTCCCCAAAAAGAGAAGAACTACGAGAGTGCTTCTCGTAGTTCAGTCTGGCTTTGCGAGGCCAGTCGTTCGTGCCGTTTATCCGCAGGCACGATGGCGGTGCGATAGTGTAAGAAGTTTTAACGTACGGACTTCTTTCCTACCGACTTCTTGCTCGTCTTAACTCCGGCCGCGGGCTACTGGTGACTCCTTGAGCACCAACCGCATTGACCTTCGTCTTAACTTTTGCGCCCCTGGGGACGACTTACACGAGGAGCTCCCCGTTGGATGGCCCTAAAGGAGGATACCATTCCTGTAATCCACATCGCCCGTACTCGGTAAGCGACGCAGATTAAACCGTATCTTTATGAGCGTATTCCGAATTCGCTCACCCGCCAGCACTTCCTCAGTGCTGGGTTCCGTTCTGGCTGTGTGATCGGGGGAAAGATGGCCCTCGACCCAGCACACTCCCCGGACATTCCCAGGGACCGGCGAACAGTGGGCAACTTCGGCCCTTCAGAGCTTTTATGTCCGAGTGGACATCCGCGGAATGTCGCGGAGCTCATGCTCTGCCTGGGGGCGTTCTCCCCTCCAAGGCCCAAAAGCGGACCTTGCTCCTCGACTGGCAGAACGCTATCTGCTGGCCAGCGAGGAACGTAGCATGGATGCTGTGACGTGTGGGGTTTCACACCCACGTTCTTGCGACCCGCATCCGGTCGATCGCAAGGTTATAAGATATCACAAATCGGCCCTTTTGTCAAGGGCCGACCGTGAATAAGTGGCTTATATTAGCCTAAAATTGCTAGTGGATTTTTTGGCCGTCTGGGGTGTCTTCGACCGCAAAACCTTTCAAAATAATCAGATCGCGCAATTCATCTGACTTCTTCCAGTCCTTGCTGGCCCGAGCTGCTTCACGCTGTTTTCCGAGCTCGAGGACATCCGCAGGAACTTCGACAGGCTTACCGAGATAGTCGTCTAGCCTCAATCCAAGTACTTTATCCATCACAAGGAGGGCCGCGGACTTGTCTACTGGTGTCATTTGTTGATCATCGAGCATGGTCCACATGGCTGCAAGCGCTTGGGGGGTGTTTAGATCGTTAGCCAAAGCATCTGTGAACTCCTTAGGCGCAGTCCCAGCGGCTACTTGTGGCAAGGACCTCGCAATACTGTACAGTCGGCGCAACGCGTTTTGAGCACCCTCTAGAGCTTCCCAGGTAAAGTTCAACTTTGTTCGATAGTGCGCTTGGAGAGTGAGGTAGCGGAGAGCGAGCGGATCGAAACCACGATCAAGAATATCTTTAAGCGTGTAGAAATTGCCAAGAGACTTGGACATCTTGCGCCCGTCAACTAACAAATGCTCGCCATGGACCCAATAGCGCACGAACGGCTTCACAAAAGGCTGACTCTGAGCGATTTCGTTGGTGTGGTGGGGGAAGATAAGATCAACGCCACCGGTATGGACATCCGTTGAAGTGTCTCCGAACGCCATGTGGTTGACGACGGAACATTCGATGTGCCATCCCGGACGACCATCGCCGAGCTCATCGTCGTGCCAATAAATTTCGCCATCCTCTGCACTTCGTGACTTCCACAGAGCAAAGTCGCTGAGATTGTCTTTTTCGTACTCATCTACTTTTACGCGCGCACCCGTCTTCTTCCCTTCCAGAAAATGTTCTCCGACGAGCGTTCCATAATCACCAAAGTCTTGTTGATACTTTTCGATGTTGAAGTAGACGCCGTCTTCGGTTTTGTAAGCATAACCCTTGCTCAGAAGGTCTTTGATAAACTCGGCGATCTGAGGAATCGCATCGACCACACGAATAAACTCAACAGCTGGGATATCGACTCCCATCTGCAAAAGGTCGCTTTTAAAGGTTTCAAGAAACTGCGTAGTGTGCGCGTGAAGCTCAGCGACACCTGCCGAGGGACCGTAAGCAGCAACAGCACCTCTGATCGTCTTATCATCAACATCTGTGACGTTCATCACCCAACGCACTGAACCAAACGTTTCTCTCATGGTGCGAAAGAGCAAATCAACAAAAAGGTAATTACGCAGGTTCCCAATGTGGGCAGAGTCGTAAACCGTCGGCCCGCACGAATACAAACCAACCGACTTAGGGTTGACCGGTTTCAACTCCTCCTCACGACGTGTGAGGGTGTTATAAACTTGCACAGGCACCTGCTTCGATCCCTGACTCGGTGGCGCAGTTGACTCCGGCTTGGAGCTTAGCTTCAGGGTTCTGGTTCTCTAATTCAAATTGAATACGATAGGCAGAGGCGTTGCCGACATAGCAGTAGGCATTTTCTGCACCATTGCAGCCGACTTGTTCTTTGAGCCCAGTGTCTGGGGTCGAGGGGACTCGGCTCATGTACACCGATTGTGAGGCAGCATCACAGCTTCCGGCAAAACCGTTGCTCGAAAGACAATCGGTGCTGGTTTGGCCGAGGGCCACAGATTCTGTGGCTGTTGGGTAGCTATTGTGATCGTTAAAGTACAGTTCCAGAGCGACTTGGACCCGGGCGACATCAGACATGCGCTTGGCGTCGCGCGCCCGCTCCCGAGCTGAATCAAGGGCAACCGATGCCAAAACCCCGAGCAAACCTACGATCGCGGCCACGATCAAAATTTCAATAAGGGTAAAGCCTTTTTTGTTCATACCTATATATAGTACGTCAAATCTTTGAAGAAACCAACAGGGCTTTGACTTTTTGGACTGCCTCGCTGGGAACAAAGTGGCCTTTGATTAAATAGGCGCTCGCGCCGGCCGCGCGCATCCGTTCGATTTCACGGCGCTCTGAAAGCTCTGACAAAACAACAAGGGGCATCTGACTAGTCTTCACATCATTCCGCACTCCTTGGACAAAATCAATGGCTTCGTGGTGGCTGATGATCGGTTCAAATAACACCGCGGCGATTTTCTTTTTTTGAAGCGTCTTTTTGGCGTCGTCTAGATCTTCGGCAATGTTGACGTTCCAGCCTTCAGCCTCAAACTTACGGCCATAGATGCCGGCAAGAAATCCATCGGGCTCGACAATGAGGACGGAGGGCTTAGGCATATCGGTCTCTATGTTAACATGAAGGATTTCTTTTAAGAAGAGGACCGGATGGGCTGGATTGTGTGAAAAATGATGTGCGCTCACGCAAGTCGTGACTACAATTGTTGCCATCTACTCTTACTTAGAAGAAATGGAAAAACCGTCGGTTTATTCTGCTAATATTGCTTAAAATATAGGGCACATTTCTATGAAATTCTTATTGCGAGTCACTTGCAATAAGAACGGGGGGGTCTGCCCCAGAGGGCATCTACCTCACTATACACTGAGCCCATCCCCTCCCCCTTCTTTAAAAGATCCGAGAAGTGCTTATTCAATATCCCGCATGGCCAGACCGATGGCCACAGCGAAACGCGGGCCGATTTCGTCGAGCACCGGACGCAGCGCTTCGGGCACTGCCACCCGTGCCCACGGGTCACCGATGTACACATTGGTGTTCAACTTGCCGCTCAAATACTGGACCATGCCTGGTAGCTGAGCCGAGCCGCCGGTGATAATGATTTTTTCGAGCCGTGCATCAGCACGATTTTCTTGCCGACGAAATTCGCCAATCGAGTAGTTAATTTCATTCAAAATAGGCTGCAGGAGACGCTCCACCGATGGCGGCACGCCTTCGTCAGGGCCTTTGCCCAAATCCAACTTCATTTGCTCTGCTTCTTCAAGCGAAATGCCCATCTGCTCAGCAATAGTTTTGGTAAGCTGCCCGCCACCGACGTTTACCGAGCGTGTGAAAAACGGCACGCCTTTTTCAACAATAGTGATATTGGTGCGCATAGCCCCGATATCCAAAATCATAATCACCGCCTTGTCGCGTCCAATCAACGAACGAATGAGTGCAAACGACTCGGTCTCAAGGGAAATAAGTTCAACTTTGGCCGTCTTAAACGCCTCAACGTATTTGCTGACCAGCGTCTTGGCCGCTCCGGTCACAAGCACACGCACGTGCTCCTGCTTTTCCTTATTTTCAATGACCCGCGAATCAATAATCATCTCTTCAATTGGAATCGGAGCGAGCTTGCGAATCTGGGCTTCGACCAATGGCTTCAGCTGCTTAGGATCTTTGATCGCTGGCACCGAAATCACTGAATCAAAAACCATGTGCTGCGGCAGTCCGCTGACCGCTTTCACCGCATCTCCACCGCTCTGCTTAACCATCTTGGCAATGAGCACGCCTGTTGCTTTGGCATCATCCAGCAGCGACTTGCCCTGATCTGGCAGAGCGCGCTCAGTATAGGCATAGGTCATAAGCTTGGCTCGGCCTTTTTCATTGGCGAGCTCGACCAGTTTCATGCCACCAACCCCGACATCAATGCCGAGGTAGGATTTCGATTTCGCGCCACCAAAAAGGGCCATAGTATCAAAAGTATATCACGTTTTGCCGAGAGCCTTATCAATCGCTTCGTTTACCAAGCCGTCGGCTTCGGTGTTTTTCTCACGACGGATATGGCGAAAAGTTACTTTTTTGAACTGCTGACGCAAATTGTAGACTTCCATGAAACGCTTGGCGAGGTCAGGATTGCGCACCCGATATTCGCCATTTAACTGTTTGACCGCGAGCTCCGAGTCCATGACCATCTCAACCGTTTCGGCGCCGAGCTTCTTAGCTTTCTCAAGCCCCCGAACGATTGCCATGTACTCAGCTTGGTTGTTCGTGGTCTTACCGAGGTAGTCAGCAACTGTGGCAATAGTCTCCCCTTCGCTACCATCTTCGTGCATGGCGTGAATCGCCGCTCCCGCTCCCGCAGGTCCGGGATTACCCCGCGCCCCGCCGTCGGTGTAAATCCTTATGTGTTTTGGCATAACCTCAAATCAACAATCCGCAATTGAATTTCTTTATTCCCGTTCCACTCGTTCACACCGATTTCATAAACAACATCTATTTTATCATTGATCGTGAGCTTCTGCACCCACTCACCAAAACGAAAACCAATCATTTTCTTGCCGCCCGCAGTGAGACGCAGATGCTGTTTATCGCTTCCAACGGTGTCAAACGCATTAAGCGTGAGTCCGTAAGCAACAAACAGGGGTCTCGGGTGGGCCTCACCAAACGGTTCAAGATCATGGAGGCCGCTCACTAGATCCCAATCAACACGCTTAGGGTCGAGCTCGCCATCAATCTGAATCGTAGGGGTGGCGTCTTTTTTCAAAAAGTACGTTGCCGCTTGATCACTCATAGCCGCCATGAACGCCGTTAAATTTTCCTCGTCAGCGCAGGACATGCCGCACGCTTGCGGGTGCCCACCGAACTTCATGAGGTACTGCCCGCAGGTTTTCATGGCTGCGGTCACATCGAATCCATGCAGGCTCCGGCCCGAGGCGGCATAATGTCCAGCCTCAAGTTTGCAAATCACAAATACAGGCAAGCCATAATCGTTCATGAGCTTGCCAGCGACCAGGCCAGCAAGTCCAATCGACCAGCCATCCCCAACAGCAAACAAAATCTTGCGCTCCCCTGCAACGCCCAATTGTTGCTTGGCCAACTGATACAATTCTTCTGAGGCTTTCTGGCGATCGGTGTTTGAAAGATTGAGGGCAAGGGCGAGCTGCTCCGCTTCCGCGGGATCTTCGACCATCAGCAAATTATAGGCAGCATTGGCATGATTCATGCGCCCCGCAGCGTTGATGCGCGGACCGAGCTGGAAACCAATAGACCACGTATCGAGATCTTTATCTTCGATCCCTGCGGCTTTAATAAGAGCTTGGAGTCCAGGTCGGCGTGTTTTGTTGAGGACAACAAGGCCGTACTTCTCAAGTGTGCGATTTTCCCCAATGAGTGGCATCACATCTGTGACCGTTGCAATCGCGACAAGATCGAGCAGCCACTTTTCATAGCCCTCAGGGAAGTTTGCTCCCTGCTTACGCGCTTCATGAATGAGTCCGCAGGCCAGCTTAAAGGCCACCCCTGTTCCACAAAGTTTTTTATTGGGATACGTCTCGCCAGGGACCAGAGGGTGAAGCAAAATGGCACCTTCTGGCAACACCTCCGGCATTTGATGATGATCACAAACGATCGCATCGATCCCGAGTTCCTTTGCTCGGGCAATCGCTCCGCCATTACTAATTCCACAATCAACCGTGATGATCAACTTGGTCTTTTCGTTCTCGTGGAGATGTTCAACCGTCTTTAGTGACAATCCATAGCCATCTTTCTCGCGATGCGGCAAAAAAACCGAAGTCTGGGTAGTGAGGTCCAATGCCCGAGAAACTTCGCGAAGCGTTGACATTAATACCGTTGAGCCGCAGACACCGTCGGCATCATAATCGCCATGCACGGTAATCATCTCTCCGCTCGCGAGCGCCGCAAAGACCCGATCGACTGCTTCCTGCATCCGCGTAAATTCAAACGGACTAAACACATCCCGACTCCAGTCAGGACTCAAAAAAATATCCATCTCTTCCTGTGAACGCAGCCCACGATTCCACAATACTTGCACAATCGACGGATGCAGCTCAGGAAACGTGGCGCTGATTTCGCTCGAGATGGGCTCGGCAACTACCCATCGTTTATCCATACTAGAAACCGAGCGCGCCCATGGAAACCACCATCGACACGATCATAAACACCGAGAACACCGCCCAGGCCACACGAATCACTTTGCGTTTGTTCATACTATCTTTTTAGCACATTCAAATAGGCATCGGTCGGAATATTCACTTTTCCAACTCCCATCGCCATCATTTTCTTCTTACCCTTTTTCTGCTTGTCGAGCAACTTATTTTTGCGAGTCACATCGCCGCCATATAATTTAGCGGTCACATCTTTACGCATTGGTGTGATGCGTTCCGATGCAACAACCTTACCACCAATAGCTGCTTGCAGTTTGATTTCAAACATCGCTTTGGGAATGGAGTCTTTGAGTTTTTCGAGCACCCGTCGACCGACTTTTTCGGCATCATCGCGATACACCAACATCGACAACGCTTCGACTGGCTCTTCGGCAACAAGAATGTTGAGACGCACGACATCGGCATCGCGATAACCGATCAAATCATAATTGAGCGAAGCATAGCCGCTCGAAGCAGACTTCAACGAATCGTAGAAATCAACAATCACCGCGGAAAGAGGCATATCGTAACGCAAAATCACCCGTGAGTCAGAAAGGTAATCAGTGTTTTTGTAAATGCCTTTGCGATCTTGGGCCAGTTGCATGACTGAGCCAACATAATCTTTCGGCGTAATCATATCAACCGAAGCCCATGGCTCGTCGATCGAATCAATGTGTGAAGCGTCAGGCATTTCGATCGGTGACTTGTTCACTTTCATATCATGGCCTTTCACGTGCACGTGATAGACCACTGATGGCACCGTTACCACCAAATCCATCGCAAACTCACGCTCAAGACGTGCCGTGATAATTTCTAAATGCAACATGCCAAGCAATCCCACACGGAAGCCATAGCCAAGTGCAGGAGAATGTTCGGGCTCAAACTGCAGAGCAGCGTCGGACAATTTTAACTTGCCCATCGCTTCGCGCAAACGTTCAAAGGTGCTCCCTTCTTTGGGAAACACGCCAGCGTAAACCATTGGCTTCACTTCACGATAACCCGGAAGAGGTTCAACTTCCGAACCAGCAATAGAAATCGTGTCCCCAACACGACAGGCGGAAAGATCTTTAAACCCCGTCACGATGTAGCCAATCTGACCAGTCTCCAATTCAGGCAGTGGCGAATAGCCTGGTCGCAGCGCGCCAAGCTCAAGAATTTCTGATTCTGCAAACGTTGCGTGCATGTGCAGTTTCACGTTTTTACGAAACATCCCATCGACTACACGCACGTAAGCGACAACGCCTTTGTACTCGTCATACTTAGCATCAAAAATAACCGCGCGCGAAAATTTTGTCTCTGCGCCAGACGGCGCAGGAATACGGTCGATAATAGCGTCGAGCAATTCAGGCACGCCTTCACCTGTTTTCCCCGACACATGCAGGATCTCTTCCGGTTTACAACCAATCAAATTCACAAGCTCAGCGGTACAACCGGGAATATCAGCAGCAGGCAAATCAATCTTGTTCAAAACAGGGATGATGGTTAGATTTTGCTCGAGCGCGAAGTATAAATTTCCGATCGTCTGGGCTTGTACGCCTTGTGAGGCATCAACCAACAACACAGCGCCCTCAACCGAAGCCAATGAACGTGACACTTCGTAGTTAAAGTCGACGTGCCCAGGGGTGTCGATCAAATTCAAAATATGATCTTTGTGATTCATTCGTGCTGGAGCCAACTTGATCGTGATCCCCTTCTCGCGCTCTAAATCCATGGAATCCAAAATCTGCTCCTGCATTTTGCGCTTTTCAACCGTGCCAGTAATTTCTAAAAGACGGTCAGCCAAGGTCGACTTCCCGTGATCAATATGGGCAATAATGCAAAAATTTCGAATGTGATTTTGATCAGTCATGCGGGTTTACTCTAGCCGAAAAAGACTCCGGTGTCTAGACAAAATCTTTAGGTTTATGTACGATCGGATCTTTCCGCTCGTCCAAAAACCCATAGCGGAAGGAGGTCCTAATGCCCGCACGCACCCCCGCCAGCGCCCTCGACCCGTACCGCCACCTCCTCGGCCAGAAACCCGACCATGAAATCGCCCGTCAGGCCGGGGTCTCCCGCACCCTCGTCGGTGAGTGGCGCCGCGGCCTCGGCGTGGAAGCCTACCAGGGCTACAAGTTTGGCACCCTGGAACGGCCCGGAGGAAACAAGGCCATGGACGGCACGTTCCACGGCCGCCGGTCGAAACTTGACGAGTTCACCGAGCTCATCGGGCACAGGCCCGATGCCGAGATCGCGGCGCAGGCTGGGGTCACGGCCGAGAACGTGCGCACGTACCGCCGCCGCCGGGGCATCGCCGCCTTCTGGCGGGATGAGGGCAAGACCCCGTCCTCACCGCCAGCCGCACGCGTTCGGACGCTCACGCCGAAGCAGGTCGTGGCCGCACCAGCGCCGCCCCCTCCCGAGGAGGTGTTCGCGGTGACGGTCACGATCGACGGCGAGACGCGCGTCTACGGACTCCTGGCACACAGTCTCCCAGATGCCATCCTGCGCGCCGGACCTGCCATCGAAATGGTCTGTCCGAAATGCCGCATCAAGGGGGTGCAACGCGTCGGCGAGCTCCTTCGCAACTAGCGATCCGTCCCAACTCACTTCGACCCAAACCCCGCGTCTTCGACAGACCGGGGTTCAACGTTTTTAAGGCTAGACAAAATCGTCCGCAGGCAGTAAGTTCTCCCAAGTTTCCCCGAGGTCCCTATGTCTCGTCCCCGCCGTCAGCTGATCTCGAACCCCCGGTCGATCGCCTTCCCCTTCGATGGCCGTGGCACACGACTCATCTTCGGGAAGAACGGCGCCCCCTACGGGCAGCCGCTCCGTGACGCTATCTCCCAGATCTCCGCCATGCGTGGGGGACGCAGCCAGCGGGAACACCTCCAGATCATCCTGAACGGCATGACCCGGGCGAACGCCGTCAGCACCTACCGCAACCTGATCGGCGGACCGGGTTTCAACTCCTGGATGGATGAGGAGCTCAGGCATCGACTCGAGGTGCTCGGCTTCACCACCACGGAGGCCTTGCACCAGGACGGCTCGCTGACCGGCACCATCAAATGGAGAGGACGGGAGATCACCTACGTGAACCCCCCACACAACCCCCGCGGGGTTCGGCTGGGCGAGACGGTGATCGTCCCCATCGAGCCCAAAGGAAGGCGCATCTCGGGAAACCGAAAGGCGTTGAGTCTGTCGCGCCTTCACCCCCTCGAGCCCGCCCGTCCCTGGCGCTCCTGACGCCGCCCCTTCTTCACCTACTCGCTTCCACAACGCACAGCGCCCCGAGTCCACGACGGACCCGGGGCGATCGTACTTTTAAAACAAGATTTTCTATCCAGCGCAATCACCGTAATACAACCCAGCGCCCCCATCGTAGGCACAGCGGTAAGCAGGGTCAAAACCACTCCCATTGTTCAAGTAGACGCACATACCCGTCACGTCATCACTCAACTGATCTTTGATCACATAATCAACCAACCCATCGCCGTTCAAATCAAAAAACGGATTGGGCGTAAGAGGAACATCTTGCGCTCCAATATGTTCTTCGCTTGGAGTAATAAAACTGATTTCCCAATCACTTGATTGATACGTCGAAGACGACGCCAAGTTTTCTAAGTCCGCATAGCAGTCCAACACTTGCGCTTCGGGCTCATCAACACCTTGGCTATCAACAAAAGCCATCTGCACGGCGGCACCGCGTTCAGCACTGACCATCTGATTACTTTGCTTCACAAGGAAGATCACTCCGAAGGCTGCCAGTAAAAGAAAAACGTAGGAAAGATTTTTCATATAGTCTAGCCTGCGCAATCGCCATCAAACGACTGACTGAGTGTGCCATTGCTATTCTTAGTGATCGTGGCGATGCAATAATGCACTTGCTCAAATCCGTGCCCGTTGTTCAAAAAGACACAACCACTATATGTGTATCCACCATTCGAGTAATAGCTGTCGTCATTTTTGGTATAAGCGTTGACATAATCGGTCAAACCGTCTCCATTCAAATCGATGAACTGATTGATGCTCGGGTATTCTCTGGCTTCGTTATAGGATTGTGTGCGCACAAATGAAAAGTCCCAATCAGATTCTTGATACGTCTCAGAGTAAGCACCGTTTGAATTACACGACATGAGTGTCGACGTTGTCGCCGAAGCATCGCCGCCATTGAGCGCCATCACACCCACAAAAAAGATGGCTGTTGCGCTTGCGCGAATGAGGAGGTCTTTTTTGATCATAGATGTTTAGTAGTTTTAATTAACGCGGAACGCTGTTCATCCTGTATCTTTAGAGCTTTATGAATCATGGAAAATTGTTTGCTCGTCTCAATCGGATGTTTAATACACCTGATTAGAAATGACGCATAACTGATGAGAGGCATATCATCATCGTCATCAAGATCGTAGGAATTATCGTCCTGTCTCCGCCTAAAAAGTCTCATATCTGACTAATACTTTTCAATTGCTCGACAGGATCCCAGCCAACAGGCTGTGCGTGGTGTACTGCATCTGTCGACCACCATTTCATTCCTCCTTTTATCCAATGTTCTCGAATTTCTTGATACTTTTTAGCCGTTTTGTCTTTGTCACCTTGATGGCGCACAGCATCATTATATCCAAATTGCGTGCCACAAGAAGGACAAATTTCTTGAGAGTCAATGTCGCCGTCCCATGCCTTAAAGCCTAATTGGAACCCGCAGACCGGGCAAAGCAGATCATTATTATTTTTCATACTAGTTCCCTGATTGTGCATTCCAGTAGTCCATATTAGTTCGGTACCCATGGACATCAGGATTTGGTTTGTAATAGGAAGCCGATGTTCCGTTTGAATTATAGACCCCAAAAGTATTGGTGTCTGGCTCATACATTCTGATTGTCCCATTACTATCAACTTTTCTCAAGACATCCTTACTACTCATACCCCTAGCAAAAAAGTCATGAGCGCCTTGTGCGTAGGATTGTGCGCTACTGTGACCAAGTTCACCACCATGTCTCTCAAAGTGATTTTGCAAACTGTTCCCGTTACCCCAACGTGCATCATCTGCAATTTGTTGAACGCTCGAGGACTTTCCACCGCCACCATTACTAAGATTTGTTGTTGCGTTTCCGAGGGTCGATACCCCATGTGCAGTAATAGCTGCACCCGCTGCTATTGCTCCCGCAGACACCCCAACCCCAATAGGAGTGAGCAATCCCGCAGAACCTGCCGTAACTGCAATTCCACCACCAGTTCCTCCCACCGCCGTGGCCATACCGGCACCCATCTCTAATCCACCTTGAACTGCTGAAACTATGTCTCCGACGGTCTGACCGGCACGATAGTAATCATCTGCCATATCTTGCCTTCCAAATCCCAAAAGATTGTTAGACGACCACGCATTTACTACACCGAGAAAAAAGTTGCCGGCTTGCCGCCAAAATGCGCCGTCCCTATCAACAAGATTGACAGGATTGCCGCGTGCATACAAATAGCTATTCTGAGACTGTGGATCTCGCAGTAAAACAACGTCCGTCATTCCCCCGCTTCCAAAAGCGAAAAATACTGGATCCTGGCTCAAGAACTGTCCGCGTGCAGGATCATAGTACCGTGCGTTCAGGTATGACAAGCCAGACTCGTCGTCTGAGTATTCACCAATGTACGTCTTCTGCTCATCTGCTGTACCTGTGTGCAGACGTTCTGCGCCGTAAGGATAATAATCAAGGAGTTGAACCATAATACCAGCACTATCGGTGACGATGGAGGTGGAACCTAGGTGGTCACCATGGGTGGTACGGGTCGTGGAGACGCCAGAAGTTGTATCCACTGTGGCATAAGAACCAATGTGCACCGTAGTCGTTGTACCCTTCACCGAGTAATCGCCCGTTGGATAATAGGTAGTTGTGCCAGAAGTTGTTTTCGACACGCGGCTATCGCCGGCGTTGTAAGCGAAGGTTGTGGTGATCGTGCCTTTTCTCGACGAGCTTATGCGATTTTTGTAATCCCACGTGAGGGTTAGCGTGCCGTCGGTTTTTACATTTCCGTTAGCATCGTAACTGAAACTTTTAGTCGTGCCGTCGGTCTTCACAATCGAAGTCACTGCGTGCGGATTGGCGTATTTTGTTGTTGGGGTCGTGCTGGTTGATCCGCTATAGGTGTAGGTACCGAAATCTGAGCGATAGGTAATGTTACCAATCGCGTTGTAGGTGTAAGTGATGGTTTGATTCGATCCCGAGGCAGCTCCGGAGATGGCCGCTGAGGTTAAGCGATAGAGATCATCGTAGCCGTAGACCGTTGTCTTTGCTGAATCCGTATTCGATGCATCAATAATCTGGGTGATGTTGCCAACCGCATCGTAGGTGTAGTTCAAGTCTTGAAGTGTCGTAGAGGCGGCGGGTGTCGTGTACGTGACTTCAAGCTGAGGATCAAACGTTGTTGCCGCAAACTCACTGGTTCTAAACTGCAAAGAATCATATTGATTGGCTGAACCGGTGAACACCGAGTCGATAACGTCGTGCCCTTCGCGGAGGGCCAGGAGCGTGGAACCAGTTTTTGAAATCCAGCCTTGGCCAGTGGCGTTCAAGTTGATGGTGAGATAGGCGCTCGCGGTAACACTTGAAATATCTTTGCGCTCGGTTGTATCAATCCCTTCGGTTGGAGTGTTCACTGATCCTGCGAGATCATAGTCCGCGGTGGCAAGTGTGGTCGTACTCGGCTGACTCCCCTGCACAACAGTCACAAAGTCATCACCGTCATTATCGTTGTTGGTTTTGGTTTGTACGTACACTTTCAATCGTGCCGAAGTGATCGTTGCAGAATCCGGAAGCGCCGACGTATCAAACGGCAAGAAAGCGCGTTCGATGAAATTATTGTTGGCGGCGTTCTTCCCGGTGCGTACGTTGGCCGTGGTGGCGGTAGCGCTCGCTGTGGTGCCACTTACCGCATCATGAGCGGTATCCCACGATGCGTGGACTTTGTTAATGCCACCATCTCCAGCGGTCGCATAATACGACGTAGTGGTCGCACTGCCGCCGCTAAGACCCGTCGTTTGTTTGCGGGACAGACGATAACGCGCTCCAGAATCATAATCCCATGTCGAGGTGGTGCCGTTTGCATACGCCTCGGAAGTGACCTGACCATGGGGGCCGTAGTCGATATTCGATACGATAGCAGCAAAGCTTGCCTCGCTCGGGCCCTTGCGCAAAACCGTTTCGATCTTTCCTAGAGCATTGTGGGTGTTTTGAATCACTGAATTGTCTGGCTCGGTAACTGTGAGTGGATTGCCTTGGTAGTCATAAGTGTAGCTTGTGGTGTATGCGGTACCCCCGACGGTGCTTGTTTCGGATGACGTGCGCCCGCTCACAAAATAACTTGTGCTCGTTGATGCGCCGCTATTGACGGAGGTGGTGCAGAGCATGCCTATACCGTTGGTGCAGCTGTCGTAGGTGTACGTCGCTTCAGTGCCGGCGGCAGACGAAGCATCTTCTGCAGTCATGCGGTTCAACGCATCATACGTGTAAGTAGTGGTAATCGCGTTTGGTGAAAGTGATGTGCGTAAATTACCGTTTGAATCATAGGTAAACGTCCATGTGCCAAATGTGGTGTCTGAACTCGCGTGCAAATCCTGAGCGGTCAGACGCAAACCCCGACCGTCGTACGTAAAGTTACGGATGTTACCAAGCGCATCTGTAATCTGTGTAAGTTTGTCTGCCCCGCTCCAGGTATAACTCGTTGTGTAGGCAGTGCCATCAATGTACTCACGCACGGTTGTGAGCCGACCAAGGCCATCCGTCACATAATCTTTTTGATTACCAAGCGCATCAAGAACGGTTTTTGTGAGACCGCTGTAACTTGTCGATGTTGTGCCGAGCACATTGGTAGCACTTGTTGGGCGACCAAGGGCGTCATAGCTATACGTCTCGGCAAGGTTCGATGAAACCGTATTCGCGTCATAGGTATTTGATGCGGAAGCTTCGGGAAGTGTGCTCGAAGCTACGCGCCCCATGGAATCGTAAACAATCTCGGCTTCGTTATAGCCGGTACCTGCAGCGTTCAGCGTTTTAATTTCAATCACCCGATCAAAGCCGTCAAAATAACTAATGTCTTCGCTGTACGTTGTCGCCGACATATACGCACGATGGGTTACAGAACGCGGCAACGACACGTCATCGTAATTCCAGGTTTCAACCGTATTCAGCGTGGTCGCGGAAGCGTCCGACGAACTGCTGACACTAAGCGGTCGACCAAAACCATCGTAGTCTGTGACCATCTGCGTTCCATTGGCATTCACGACTTGCGTGGGTTTGCCAATCGCGTAATCAAATGCTGCCGTTGTCGCGTGACCGAGCGCATTGGTGGTGGTCGATGGATACAGATTGTAACTGTCGTAAACCATGGTCGTGGGGCTGTTCAACGGGTCGGTTTGCTGAAGCACATTGCCGTAACCGTCGTAAGTAAAGGTGCTCGCAGCGTACAATGAACCAGAAATCCATTGAGACTGACCGGTCACGTTTCCAACCGAAACTTGTCCCAAGGCAAGATTGTCGTAGGTGTACTGGACCTGACTGACCGTTGTGCCCAGAGCATCAGTGACTGTGACGGTTGATGGAGCGTTCAAAATCTCGCCGGTTGAGTCGACGGCATACGTCGTTGTAACGGTGCGCATTAAGGCGCTGCCCTCATAGGTTGCGTCTGTCAGCGTATTGCCGTAACTGTCGTACGTGTAAACGCCTGAAGTCTCAACAGAAGAAGCGCCGGCATACATTGTAGTCTTTGAGTCCCCTGCATAGACAAACGTGTACGCCCCGTCGTCATCAGCATCAACAAGTTCTAGCGCTTGCCAGCTCGTGACCACCGACTTTGCCAAAGCGCCATCTTGATCATAGGTTTCTTCACGATACACCCGGCCTTTTTTGGCAATCGAATCCGCCACTTCGCCGAGCAAAACGTTTTCGCTGTTATGCGGGTCGGTTTCACTTTGGTGGAAATAAATCATCTGTTGAGTTTCATCTGGCGCATCGATCGTCACTTTTCCAAATCCTGCATACTCGCGGGTGGTGGCGTCGGACGGATCAATAAAGTACTGACCGGCTTCGTAACGATAATCTGTGGCATACCCAGGATCACTCGGAGAGGATTGAGAGACATGCTCACTCACGGTGAACACGGTAAACGGAATCACGTTGGCACTACTGCCATTGCTATTGCGATAAGCGGTAGAGGGAGTGTACGAAAATGTGTGCGTTGCGCCGGCAGATGTTTCGATTTGATACAGCGCATTGATTTTTTTAAACTGCGCATCTTCTGTGCCGTCGTAGTAGGTGAACGTCGTCGTCGGCAGCGTCACGTCTGGCGTTGAAACTTCAACTGAAGTGAGTGTCTGCACCGCAGCTGATCGTAAGTCATAACCAAGATCATACGTAACGATCTCTGACCCATCTGGAATCCATTCAACAGAAATCTCATCTATGATCGACGCATGGCGGACAGCAAAGCCCGTGCGATAGTCGGTGTACGTGTCGCGATCCGTCAGAGTGAAGTGGACAGCATAGACGGCGTCCGCCTGGCTCGTACCGCCGTAGTAAATCGCTTCCGGATACGCGGCACCGTCGGCTTTGGTGTACGCAAAGAGAATCGCATTCCCCTGCTGATCTTCAACCTTCTCTAAGAGCCATTTGTAAACGCGCGACGAGTCATCTGGATCATCTTGTCGCGTCGAAGCGCCCGAACCGAATGTGTATTTCACTCCACCACGATCAACGGCTGTCCATGATGTGCCGCTGAAGGTAAAACGTGTAAAGGCACCTTCATTTTTTGCCGCGTACGTATTGGTTGCGGCATTGATCAAAATAAGTTCAACCGAATTTCCAAAAATATCTGCAGTGAACTCGTCCGAAGTGTAAAGCGTATTCACTCCAGTTTTTGATGTGCGATAAATCCCATTCGTTGGCAACGACCAACCGTATCCAACAGGAGAGGTAAAGCTTTGATTCAAACTCGAATAGGTAAGACCAAGCGACGGAGTGAGCCCGTGCCGTCCCGAAGGCAAAACAATCGGCATCGAATAACTCAGCGAACCAGAAAACAAGTCGACTTCTTGCTTTCCTTGAAAACTGCTTAAAATCTTGGTGGGATCAACGGTGATCGCTGGGGGAGCGGCAGGTCCGACTTCTTCTTCTGGCGCCTCGGCTCCACTTCGCGCCGCCGCATCGCTCTCTGCACGGCCAGCCGTTGGCAGATCATCGGCCGCAGCAGGTTTGGACTCTTGCTCGGCCGCTGGAGGAGCTTCCTGTTCATCCCATTCAAACTCGGTATCTTCAGCAAAGACCTGCGGAGCAGGAACAATCAACCACAAATTCGCAAAGACTAAAAAGCAGGCAAGAATCTTTTTCATACAATGAGCTTATCCAGCGCAATCACCTGTGTACATTTGATCGGTTACCACTCCACCGGATACGGTCAGCGACGCTTTGCAGCGATGAACCGGCTCAAATCCGGAACCTGTGTTCAAATAGACGCACGATGTATACGTATAGGATAACGTGGAACTGCTTATTGATGTGTATTGATAATCAACCAAACCGTCACCGTTCAAATCGATCATTTGTTCTGTCGGTAATGAGACCCCGTTCGTGCTACTCCAGTCTGCTCGAAAGGTTGTATCCCAATCCGTCGCCATATAGGTAGTGGAATACGGCAAGCCATTAAACAAACTCACACAACTTTGAACGGGCGCGTCTTCGGCGTAAAAGGCCATCGTGATTCCGCCTTCATCTTTCTGAGACGTAGCTGCTGTGACGGTTTCCCCTTGCCGAGCAAATGAAGCTTGAGCCACAATGAACACAGCGAGGAGCGCAGTCACGGAGAGGACGGTAAATTTGTAATTGGACATAAGGAGCAAGTAATTATTATCCCGCGCAGTCGCCTTGGTAGGTTTGTGAAGTAAGGACTCTATTTTGTGCTTGGAGCTGCGCATAACAGCGGTGGGCTGGTTCAAATCCAGAACCGGTGTTCAAATACACACACGATACGTAGGTGTAGTAGTCGGTACCACTACTCGATGCATTACTAATGGACACATACTGATAGTCGACCAATCCATCCCCGTTTAAATCAATCATCTGTTCTCGTGGCAATGAAACACCATTCAGCGAGTTCCAGTCCATACGAAACGATGATTCCCAATCCGACGCTGCGTAGGTGTTTGAGGTCGGCAAAAGGTCATACGAGTAAGCACAACTCTGCATCGGTGCACCATCAACAGAAAACGCCATCGATACATCGCTATCGCCCCCTGTGGCTGCAGCTATGCTTACAGATGACGTTGGGGCTTCACTCTGACCAGCAAAACTTGGGACCCGGACCACAAACACCATCGCGACTGCGGCCACCAGCAAGGCGATGAACTTCGTATTGGACATAGAGTAAAAAATAAAGCTCGCTTATGCTTAGAGCTTACACGAGCTTAACCCAGCGTCAAGTTGGCGAAATTACTGGATGACCGCACCGCCTATAACGACGTCGTCATCGTAAAACACGATAAATTGACCAGGAGTTACGGCGCGCTGCGGCGTTGCAAACGTGACCTGCAACTTTCCATTATCGACCACCCCCACATTGCATTGCTCGAGCGGTTGGCGATAACGAATGCGCGCACTGCACGTAAACACAGACAGCTTCGGTTCAACTAACCAATTCATTTCTGAAGCGACAAGTTCGTCGCGGAAAAGCGCTTCGTGAAAGTTACTCGAGACGACCAGTTCATTGCGTTCGGCATTTTTCGCCACCACGTAGTAGGGTGTTTCGAGTCCTCCAATCTTTAACCCTTCGCGCTGGCCAATCGTGTAGAATGGCAAGCCTTCGTGATCGCCCACGAGTTCCCCACTGGTAGTCACAATCTTGCCAGGTTTTTTTTCGATATAGTCTTGCAAAAACTCAGTCATGTTGATTTCGCCAATGAAGCACACGCCTTGGCTGTCTTTTTTGCCCGCAACCACCAGATTACGTTTTTCCGCTTCTGTGCGCACATCAGTCTTCAGCATCCCGCCGACCGGAAAGAGTACGCGCTTCAATACCTCGCGTGGCATCTGGCACAAAAAGTAGGTTTGATCTTTATTAGGGTCAACGCCGGCCAGCAACTTACCGTCCTCCATCCGCGCATAATGCCCGGTCGCGACAAATGCACACCCGAGCTTGTCTGCCTCTTTCATGAACAGATCAAACTTCATGAACTTATTGCACATCACGTCAGGATTTGGTGTTCGCCCGGCCGCATATTCCTTGACCATGTAATCAACAACTTTCTGACGATATTCTTTTTCAAAATCAAAAGTCATGAACGGAATGCCAAGTTGTGCAGCCACCCGCATCGCATCGCGCCGCTCCGTGCGCCAATCACATTCAATAAACTCTTCCGTCCCCTCAACCACTTTGGTCGAGCCAGTCCAGTTTTTCATAAACCCACCGATCACTTCGTAGCCTTGTTCCAATAACAAAGCCGCGGAGAGACTTGAATCCACTCCGCCGGACATGCCGACAAGAACTTTTGGTTTCCGGTTGTCCATAAGGTAGAGAGGCTACCCTAGACGAGAACAAAGATCAAGAGAGCAATGAGGACACGGTAAATAGCAAACCAGGTATAACTAACTTTTGTGATTATCTTGAGGAGCCAAGTGATACTCACGATACCAGCGATTAGGGCGGCGGTAAAACCGACGACTGTTGGCATGACTTCAATGGGTGTTTGATTGGCGGCGGCTTTCGCTGCCGTGAGTGCAATTGCGCCAGCAGTGGCGGGGATGGCAAGGAGAAAGGAAAAACGTGCGGCTTGCACCCGGTCAAGTCCAGCAAATAAACCAGCCGAGATCGTGATGCCACTACGTGATGTACCTGGAATGAGTGCAATGGCTTGCGCAAGACCAGCGCTGATTGCAGCCCCCCAAGTCATCCGAATTCCCGATTGCGCGCGACGAGCTCGCATGGTGGCAACGTAGTCCGCCAGAGCCAAGACAACACCCCAGACAATTAAGTTGATGGCGACCCACTTTGCATCACGAAAATACGACTCGATCTGATCACCAAACACCAGCCCAACAACAACAGCCGGAATCGTCGCAATAATGATCATCCATCCAAGTCGCGCATCTTGTGACTTCACATTGCCAACAAAGGCTTTGGCCGTGCGGGCCACGTCGACGCGGAAAACATAAAGGATGGCACAGAGCGTTGCTAAGTGGACGGCGACATCAAAATTAATTCCTTGATCTGGCCAACCAAATAATTCAGGAATGAGAATCAAATGACCAGAACTCGAGATCGGGAGGAATTCTGAAATGCCTTGGACAACACCGAGCACTAAGGCTTGAAAAATTGACATATTAGCGCGTTTCTAAGAACTTCAAGTAGCACGCGTTGCAATATACGATACGTGTGGGAAACGAAAAATTGCGATAGGTGGTGATCGACTGACTGCAGGATCCGCATGTGGCTTGTTCTTCGATCGGCGAGTTTGAAAGACGAACTAAGTCCGTCAGGCGCGACACAAAATGACGACGTGGCAACGGCCAGCGCTTGGCTTTGTAGATCTCAAATTCAGCAGGAAGGATCGTAAAGTTGCGATCCAGTTCAGGATCGTGAATTGCTTTGCCGATCACCTCGAGTACGTTTGGATCATCCAACCGCGTCGGGATAGCGCTTGCTTCGATCGTTTGAGCTTCTGTCGGTTGTGGTCCAAACACTTGCCCACGTCGCGGATCAAACGTCGGCGCCCCAATTGCTGCTAGCTGTTCAGGACTGTATCCCGCATAAATCGCTCCGGCAGAATATTCAAATCCAGAGGCCGAAAACTTGGCCGGGAAAAACTTGCCGTATTCACCATCATCCATCATTCGACATTTGAGTTCATCAACGCGCTTCCAATATTCTTCTTCGGAGTATTCTTTGTTAAAAATATGAAACTTCTTATACTGCAAACCCACACAGGCAAAACAATTCTCACATTCACGGCAGTTGTGACAGTATTCACACGACATGCATTTCGAACCGCTCGCGCAAAACTTGTTTTTTGAGCCATACGTCCCACCGGTCGTCATGTAGCAGTCTTGCTCGTAGCCTTCGCCGGAGGCATACGCACAGCCGTTATTGCCAGCTCCGAGTCGTAGACGATAACAATCGGTCGATTTATTCTGCCAAAAACATCCTTCCGAACGCACACAACCAAACAGATGTTCTCCCTCTGCTTCTTCATTTCCATAACCAAAGGTGGCCGGCCAAACCCCGTCCGTTTTCCACAAACTTAAAAACCTTTTCCAATACGTATCGGCAACCGTAGCGTCGGAAAGATCAATTTCAGCAACACGCCGATCGTATTCCTCCTTCGTTAACTGTTCGTTGAAAAAGAGGTGCTTTTTATTACGTTGATTGGTGGCGCCAAAGCAGGAATCACAATTCCAGCAGTCAAACAAAAAGGAAGAGTTGAGGCAAGCACGAGATTCGTAAATATATTGGCAATCGGAAATCTCGTTGCTTCCACCACATTGGTACGATCGGGCCACCTGCATGCCGTTGCCCGCGTCGAGACAATCTTCCCCTTGTAAAAGGGCGTATGTATAAAAGCAACGGTTCACTACATGAGACATGGAAACGCAGTAGCTGCTTTGACTGCTTACGCAACCAACAGCCACGGAGTCGATCGTTTGCACACAGCGAGTAGGGTTGTGAGGAACCACACACACCAAATCCCACAGTTGATCCATCACCGAACGCGAAGGATCAATAGATTTTCCAAAAGAGGAATAATCTGCCGAAGCCCACTCATCTTCGGTCACAACTGGAATAGGGTTGTCTGGATGAATGGCTGAAAGAATTGGTTTATCTGTGTCCTTGTGAGGTTTCCAAAAAAAGGCGAGGCCGGTGTTGAAGCCGCTTAAATGGTTGAGCTGCTTCTCTGGGCTCATCGTAATCGGCGGCACCTGAAACTTGCGACAAATCTCCGCCTCTTTGCCTTCTGGCAAGGCGTCGAGAATCGGCTTAATTTTGGCGTCGAAATTTGGCGTTTTGGATGGGACAGTTGACATAATTTAGATTTGCTGATATAGTCTATTTACAAATGGCCGAAAGGCTCGACTCCGCGAAAGCGGAGGAAAAATCAAAGCTCAGGGAAGCAATTCCTTGAGCTTCTGTGTTAACTTCTGATAATCTTCAGACTTTATGACACCGATCTTTCGACTCAAGCGTCTCGCATCAATCAATCTTAGCTGTGACAAGATAGCAACGCTGTCGAGATCTTTTAGGAACGTAAATCGAAAATAATGTTTGCCGTCTTTATTTGTTCTTGTTAACGGGATAGCCCAAAGGACTATGCTGTTAAATTTTCTGTAGACAATAACCGGACGCATAAAGTCACTGCCCTTTCCATCCTCCTCAAAACCGACATTGGCGCCGAGATGGCAAAACCAGATTTCTTTTTCGTGAAAAAATGGCCGCGCCGAAACATCATTAACTACTGCCTTTTTTTGGTGCCACCTACTGTAGTCTTTTTCCATATACAGACTTTATTTCGTCTCAAGATATTTCAGATAGCAGTCCGTACAGTATACCTTACGCGCAGTGAATGTCTTGTTTTTACCGACCGTGATTGACTTGTGGCATGCGGCACAATTCACGACTTCACGAAGCGGTAGATTCATCATTTGAATCTGTCGGCGTAAACGCGAAGTGTAGTGCTCTTCCGGGAACGGTAAGTTGTGTGAACGATAAAACTCGAATTCTTTTGGGACGACTGTCCAGCGGCGATTGACCTTTTGATCCATAAATGGCTTCGCCACCCAGAGGCTTGGATCAACATCTTTCAAACAATCAGGAACATCTGCACTATTTAGTGGCGCTTCTTCGACCGTCTTTTTCGGCGCAAGCACCGCCCCGCGATCTGGATCATACATTGGGGCATTAAACTTCTTCATTTCATCTACCTCGACATCGTAAAGAATAGGTGTCATCGAGAACTGCATACCATTTGGTGAAAGATCGAGCGGAAAATATTCACCGTATTCACCACGATCGAGCATGGCACATTTTAGCTCATCCACTTTTTTCCAATACTCCTCTTCAGAATACGGCCTGTTGAAAATGTGAAACTTCTTATTGCGTAGCCCAACGGAGCCGAAACAATATTCAGAGTCATGACAGTTATAGCAATACTCAAGTTCACGCGATTTGCCGCACATCGCCGAGTACTTCACGTTGCTGCAATCTAAGAGCACCGCACACATCCAACTGTTCGTCGCAGGATAAGCAGATGAAAGATAGTAACAGCCTTCGGCTCCGCCCGAACCGTAATTGTACGCGCAGTCAGTACACTTATTCATGTAGTACGAATCTGTAACTCGAACGCAATCGGTTAGATACTCCCCGTTTGAATCTCCAGAGTTCATATTGAAGTTCTCGGGAAAAGCCGCGGAGCCAATAAGATCAATAAAGCGTTGATAGTATTCTTTGTAGGTTGAACGACAAGAGAGATCAATAGACTTCATCCGCTCTTGGTATTGTTCCTTGGTCAACTGTTCGTTGAAGAAGACATACTTTTTGTTGCGCAAATTAGAAGCACCGAAGCAATCTTCACAATTACGGCAATCAAAAATGAAGGCACAATTGATACAATCACGACTTTCTACAGCTACGGTACAGCTGTGGCAGCGATCAATGTGCGTCGAGCCGAAACAACTTTGTGACGTGCGCACGAACACACTCTGGGTAATATCTTCTGATCCTTCCAAACAATAATAGGTATACATCGCCCGCTTTGTTCCGACGGTTGAAAAAACAATGTAGCAATCCTCTACATCCCACATACCAACACCAACGGTGTTGACGATGTTCTTCCACTCACGCCGCGCGCCCATTGGTACCACACTTACCAAATCGCGAAACTGATCGAGCATTGGGCGAGTCAGATCTACCTCGCGTTGATACTCTGGCATCGAACCGACATCAAGATTATGCCATTCTTGATCACTCACAATCGGCGTTTTGATATCAGGATGTACGTAGGTCAAAATGGGCTCGCCAGTAAATGCATGCTTGTTCCAAAAGATTTCAAACGAGGTACGAAAAGCTGAGAGCCACTTCAAGCGGGTCAGAGGCGAATACCTCGATACGGGAGTATTAAACTGGCGACACCATCGCATTTCACGCTCATCAAACTGCCACTTTTCACCTGAAATGGCACATGTTCGTTCGCCGATTTGTTCGGCGACAAGCATCGCTTTAAGTTTGGTGTCGAAGTTAGGTGTTTTGCTCATAAATCGTGTCATGTTCTTCGCGTGGCTTGGTGTTAGAGAAGACAAGAATGATGCCTTCCTGATCGCCCACGTTTCGAACCTCATGATAAACGTTTTTAGGGATTGTGAATAGAACGGATTCCGGTCGAAGGATAAAGGTTTCATCGGTTCCCGTTGTTTGATCACGTAGGTACACTTCGAACGTACCGGCAAGAGTTGCGACCGCGACTTCATGTTCCAGGTGTGTATGCGCTCCAGCTATCGCCCCTTGCGCGATCCGATTGGTATACACCCAGCGCAACGGTTTTTTGACTTCTTGCTCGATCGTCTCCAAGCTAAACCAGGACTGCACGCGCCCCGGCTTCTCGGGGTCGTGGTCGACAGGATACGGAAAGGTCTTCCAAGCTGTGGTCATACGTATCGATTGAGATATGCCACTAGCCTACTGCGGGTCTCTTCACCTGTCAACGTAACTTGATGACAAACTAGACTTGTGTTAGACTCTTCCTATATGAACGTCAAAGGTGAATTAATGTCCCTGGGGCTTAGCAAAAACGAGGCCGCTGTTTACCTCGCCTTGTTAGAGCAAGGACTCTCCCAATCCGGGCCAATCATCAAATCCACCAAGCTCCATCGCATGCTGGTTTACAATGCTCTCGATCGTTTAGTCGACGAAGGGCTGGTTACTGTTGTGCATAAAAAGAACATCAAGTTGTTCCAGGCCGCTGATCCTACTTCCCTGCTTGAACGGACACGCCGAATCAACAGTAAAGCCGAATCTCTCGTTCCTGAACTTCGACGTTTGCAAGAAGCGGAAGGGAGCGCCGTTACGGTGCGTACCTTGTTCGGTCCTGAGGGTCTCCGCACCAATCTCGAGGACATTATCGAATCGGCAGCTCGACAGAAAGATAAAACCATCTCAATCATTGGTGGTGCTAAAGATAGCGCATTCTACGACACCGTTGGTGATTGGTACGAGAACTACGTCGATTTACTGAAAAAATACGGCGTTAGAAAACGTCTTTTGTCCCCCGCAAACTTTTCTGACGAATTTAAAAAGAAGTTCCGTGCGGAAAAAGGAACAGAGATGAAAACACTCCCCACCGGCTTGTCTGCTCCCAGTTACACCCGCATCACTAAAGAAATGGTTTCGATTGAAACGTATTACCCGACGGTGCTCGTGATTCAAATCCGCAATCCCATTTTAGCTGAAGCCTATCTCGACTCGTTTGAACTGCTTTGGAAGTCGACAAAGGGCCGGTAATTAAACGAGATGACCCCCAGCCAGGCGGCCGGGGGTTCGTTGTGTCCGAGGTGATGAAGGGGTCGAGACCTAGTAGGAGCCGTCGCCCCAGATGTCCACCGCGAGCTCGGTCTCGCAGTTGAGGGCTTGGCCTTCGATCACCGCCGCGACCTTCATGTAGGGCGGTTCGCCGTGGAAGGTGAGCTCGGTCCGCTCGATGTTCGGCGAGCCCCACACGTCGATCGCGATCGACCGCTCGACGTCGAGGCAGGTGGGGAGCTGGGTGAGGTGGTAGTCACACCAGTCCTGGTCCGCCTTGCTGAACTCGTCGTTGTTGACCCGACAGTTCGGGTCCGCCTCGGGATCGTCCATGATCGCCGACGGCAGGGTGAGGAGCAGGGCCCCGGCGTGGGCATTCTTGGCGCCCGAGAAGGTGGCCAGGAGGAGGACCTCGACGTCGTCGCAGTAGCCCGCCCAGGTGGTCCAGTCGCTGGTGATCGGGGTGTGGGACCCCTCGCACTTGCTCGTGACGTTGCCGTACTGGACACCGCAGCCGGAGATGAAGATGAACAGGAAGACGAAGACGGAGATGCGCATCGTGACCTCTGGGACGTGCAGGTAATACCGCAAAATCGAACGGACGTCAAGGCATGGCTAGCCTTGCTGCTCTATAAAGGCGTTGTAACACGGCCGGCAGAAAATACGGCGGTAAGGATAACGAACATTTTTA
>JBBUGS010000027.1:0-14934 GCA_038056005.1 Patescibacteria group bacterium | reverse complement strand
GAAGTGACTGGGCAACTCCCGGTACTTTCCGAAGAGGCTCGACGCATGGTTGAAAAAGCTGTGCTGACCGCCAACGTCTACGAGCACCGCTATGTGGGCACGGAACATTTGTTATCTGGAATCTTGCAGGTGAATCACGGACCGATTTTAACGTTTCTGCGCGAACACAACATCGACGGCGAAGGGTTGCGATCGCAAGTCGCGACGGTGCTGAAGAGTACGTCGCGCTTCCCCGATATGACTCAGGCGGTCGCCGAAGCCTCAACTACCCCTACCCCCTCCTTAGAAAGGAGGGGGGATCAAGTGACAAAAGAAAAGAAACAAACCAATGAAGTGGCGAGCGAGGAAGAAAAAACTCCAGCGCTCAAGTATTTTGCTTATGAGCTGACCAGCAAAGCGGCGCAAGAATCGATCGATCCTGTGATCGGCCGCGAAAGTGAAATCGAACGCGTACTGCAAATTCTCTGCCGCCGCACCAAGAACAATCCCATTCTGCTCGGTGAGCCAGGGGTTGGGAAGACCGCGATCGTTGAAGGGCTGGCCAAAAAGATTATTGAAGGCACCGTGCCGCCGGCTCTTCGTGGCAAGCGTATCTTTGCTCTCGACTTATCGCTCGTGATCGCTGGCACCATGTACCGCGGTGAATTCGAAGGGCGTTTGAAACAAATTGTCGACGAGACCAAAAAAAATGATGACATTATTTTATTTATCGATGAAGCGCACATGATGGTCGGTGCTGGTTCAGCTTCTGGCTCGATGGACGCAGCCAACATTTTGAAACCAGCGCTTGCCCGTGGCGAAATTCGTTGCATTGCGGCGACCACGCCCGCGGAATACAAAAAACAATTTGAAACCGACGCTGCCCTTGAACGCCGCTTCTGCCCGGTCGCGGTCGAAGAACCGACCACAGAAAAAACGCTCGAGATTTTGCGAGGAGTGGCGAAGACTTATGAAGCTTACCATCATGTCCGTTTTGCTCCTTCGGCCCTTGAAGCAGCAGTCACTCTTTCAACGCGTTACATCCAAGACAAACATCAGCCCGACAAAGCACTTGATCTGATCGACGAAGCTGCCGCAGCGATGCGCCTCCAAAAAACCACGACGCTTCCCCGCTCAAGCCGTGAGATGCTTGAAGAGCAACTGGCAACCGTTCGCGATCAAAAGCGCCAAGCCGTGGTCGAAGAACAATTTGAAGAAGCTGTACGGTTGAAAGAGGCCGAGAGTGAGTTGCTTTCGCGATTACATCTCATTGCTCCGAGCGAACCGGTCGAACCACACGGAACGATCAGCGAAGAGGACATCGCCCACGTGGTCGCGAAGATGACCGGCATTCCCCTTACCCAACTTATTTCTGAAGAGCGTCGGCTTAAAAAACTTGAAGAAACATTGGGAGCCCGCGTGCTCGGCCAAGACGAAGCAGTTAAAACAGCGGCCAAAGCCATTCGTCGCTCGCACGCCCATGTGGGTGATCCAACCAGACCACTCGCCTCGTTTTTATTCTTGGGTCCATCGGGTGTTGGTAAAACTGAACTCGCTCGGGCGATCGCGAGCGAAGTCTTTCACGACGAGAAAGCCTTTATTCACCTCGACATGTCTGAATTCGCCGAGGGATTCTCGGCCAGCAAGTTAATCGGCGCGCCGGCAGGTTACGTGGGCTATCGCGAACCGACCAAACTGACTGATCGCGTCAAACAAAAACCGTACGCCGTGGTGTTGTTCGACGAACTAGAAAAAGCGCACAAAGATGTGCTCAATTTGCTGCTGCAAATTTTAGATCAAGGGACGTTGACAGATGCCACTGGTCGGCCGATTAACTTCAAAAATACGGTCGTTGTTGCCACCTCAAATGCCGGGGTAGAAAAGTTTGAACAAGGCCAAATCGGTTTTGCTGGCAGCGCGGATCGCGGACGATTGGAACTCACGAGCGACTTACGCCGTGAACTCGAAGACCATTTCCGCCCTGAACTGTTAAATCGTATTGACCACGTGTGTCTGTTTCAACCACTCGAGCGTGATACACTAGTGGCAATTGGTAAGAAAATGCTCGAGGAGTTACGCGTGCGACTCATTGGTGAATCGCTGCAACTCGAAATCGGTAATACCGTCGCGGAACGTTTGGCTGAACTTGCCAATCCCCGCCTCGGCGCCCGCGACTTGCGCCGTGTGATTCAAGAACATATCGAAAATCCGATTGCTGATGCTGTGCTCGGTACTACCATCAAACCAAAACTAACGATCGATATTGTTAAAGATCTGATCACGGTTCGCAAATCAAGCTAGCGCGAGTCTATGGAGGTGAACTTACAAAACACAGAAATGAATTTAGCCGTGCAACTGCGGCAGCAACGAGCGATGGCGCAGAAGACCGAGCGCGCCAAAGTAGCGCAAGCTGTTGCTGCGCGCGTAAAAACTCGGACGACAGCCCCTCGGGTTCCGCCACAAAGCGCAGCGCTTCCTGACTTTCCGATCACGCCTCGCACACGCAGTGCAGAAGAAGAACAAGCAGCGAGCGCAAAGTACAATGAACATCAAGCCGAGGCCCTGACCGCCAACGCCTCGATCGGTTTATCTCCTGCCGCCGAGCGCTTGGCCGCGAACGGCAATATCGCGGAAGCCACCTACGACAGCGCCACGACGGAAGTTCAAGGCTTGACCCAACAAATCCGTGAAGCCAAAACGCTTGCTGATGCTCAGCGACTTTTTTCCCGGATACGCGCGATTGAGGACGAATTGATTACTGATGGCTTATCTGACGAGGACCGCAAACGGATTGATCAAATGCGCGAGATGTTCTGGCAATCACTCATCACTGCGCTGCCTGCGCTTGATGATTTTATGGGAGGATCGGATTTTGGTGTGGGGACCTTCACCGCCGACTTTATCATCTTCGTGCAATACGTGAAGGGTCTCCGCTACGCCGCAAGCCAAGAGCCGTATACCCTCACCAACGCCTTATCTCCCACGCCATTCCGTTTTATGGAATCCCTGACCGAAGGAGGCTTCCGGGGGCTCATGAAAAAGTTAGATCTGGGGGCAAAAATCTGGTCCGTGTTTCAGACGGGATTCGTGTTTGCCATCGGCTTCATCATTCTCGCCGCAGTGTTCTTTGCCATTCAATGCTTAAGTGGCGGAGCGAACTCTCTATCAAGTTTTTGCCTAGATGCTGGGATAACCGTTCTTCAGGTATCCGACACGATCAACCCGTAATTGTGCTATAATTCGGAGGTATGAACGATCGTTTCAAACGTCTTTTGATCGTGCTTGGGTTTATTGGGCTCGTGATTATTATTGCGGTTGGAATTTACCTGGTTTTTTTCCGAGGACCTTCAACGGTAGTCCCTGCGCCCACCGTTGAGGGCAACACCGATGGAACAACGAGCGGCGGCGGTCTGCCATCCTCTGGAAGCGGCGGCGTTTCGACCCCGGGAGGCTCAGGAACCACGACCAAGCCGGCGGCGACGGTTGCAGATGGTGGCGCCACCAAAAACGAACGTTTAACCTCGACAACCATCCTTGCCCCCACACTCGCGGCCAATGGCAAAGACATGGTGTACTACGACCCGGCGGACGGACGGTTCTATAAAATTACGTCAGACGGCACAGTCGAGCGAGTGTCTGATAAACAATTCCCTGACGCCGAGACGATTGTTTGGGACGATGACGCATCGACCGTGGCAATTGAATTCCCCGATGGCGCCAACATTGTTTTTGACTTTGCTAGCGAACAACAAACAACACTCCCCGCCCATTGGGAGGATTTTGATTTCTCTCCAGATGGCGAACAGCTGATCGGCAAAAGCATCACTAATGATGCGAGCGCGAGGTCACTGGTCATCACCAGCAAAGACGGATCAAATACCGAGGTCATCGAAGGCCTCGGTGATAACGCCGATCTAGTGGACGTGAGCTGGTCACCGAACAATGCCGTGGTCGCTTTTGCCGACACGTCTATCGCTGGGGCAAGCGGCGGGATTAGCCAGAACGTTATTTACGCCATTGGCAAAAATCAAGAAAACTTCAAAGGGCTCACGGTAGAAGGGCTCAACTTTCACGCTATTTGGTCACCAGATGGCACGCGCATTTTGTACGACGTCGCTGGGGAAACCAGCAACTACAAGCCCTTGCTGTGGATCGTCGATGGCACCCCGACCACCATGGGCGATCACCGGGCGAGTCTTGGGGTCAACACCTGGGTCGAAAAATGCGTGTTCGCCAGCAACACCGTTGTTTACTGCGCTGTGCCGATCAGCATGCCGAACAACGGTGGGTTGCAACCAGCAGTCGTGACTTCGAACGACTCGGTGTATCGCATTGATCTTGCTACTGGTCGGGTAAAACTGGTTGGCTTCCCAGAACAAGGAACACAAATGAAAAATCTGCGCGTTTCAACCGATAGCGCCTATTTATACTACACGGATTCGCTCGGCCGTTTGCAAGTCATGCGTTTGAAATAATATGGCCGATCAAAACCCCTACCGCTGGCACATTTTGCTCTCCTTGGGATTCTTCCTTGGGATCACCATGGTCTTTTTTGCCGTGGCCACTCGACCAGAAAAGAAAATCGAAATCGAGACGGTTGAAACGCCCGAACTGACGACCCCAACCGTGTCGTTCATCGATCCGCAAGTTGGTGCTGAAGCCCCCATCATCACCATTGTTGAATTTGCTGACTTCACGTGCGAAGCATGCGTTGAAGCTTCGACCAACCTGGCGCGGCTGTTGAACACCTACCCGGATGAAGTCCGAATCGTCTGGAAAGATTTTCCGAACGAATCAAAGAGTCCCGAAGCCACGCCCGCCGCAGTCGCTGCCCGCTGCGCTGCCGAACAAAATGCTTTTTGGCAATATCATGACGAATTATTTTTGCGACAAAATCAGCTAGGCAGTGACACCTACACCGCCATTGCTGAGGCGCTGGGACTCAATACCAGAACGTTTGAAAGTTGCGTCGCTTCGAGCGACACCCTCCCCCGCGTGCGCAAAGACTTTGAAGAAGGCCTGGCCCTCAAAATTACCGCCACCCCCACCCTGTTCATTAACGGCGAACGCTACGTCGGCGCAGTCAGTTACGAAGACTTAAGCGCCCTCGTCAAAGCCGCGCGTTAATATGCGCAAACGCTTGCTCATTTTCTTTCTCCTCGCGAGCAGCCTTCTTCCTATTGTCGCTTACGCCGCAGATGACGATAAACTGATCCCAGCGCCTAATCTCAGCATCCCTATCCCGGGGCTCTCCTTTTCCGCAGCCCTCGATGACGGAAACTACCTCACCGCAGATTTTATCGGCGAGTATATTTCAGGGATCTATCGTTATGCTCTGGGAGTCGCCGCGATACTTGCGGTGGTGATGATCATGGTTGGCGGAGTCCAGTACATCTTGGGGTCTGCAAGCGGCGGTGAAGCTGTGGCAGCCGCAAAAAAACGCATCACGAACGGCATCACTGGATTAGTCCTCCTTCTCAGCACCTACGCCCTCCTGTCCGTGATAAACCCAGATCTGACCTTCCTGAGGTCCATAAAAATTCAAACAATCGACCAAATTCGTCTGAGCCTTGATACCCAAGGGCCAGAAGGAAGCGGAGGCGCCTGCGGCTCAGGAACCTGGGAGAGCCTGCCCGCTCCGTATCGAGACATTGTTCAGGCAGCAAAAAATGATCCCGCGGTTGCCTGCGCAATCCCTGACGGAATTATGTCTCCCACGGGCGGCTCGTTACCTAATTGCAGCAATCACCACTGGTTTGATGCGGAAACCACCAGAGCCACGGGGGGCGATTACAAGAAAATTAAAAAGCTCGACTGGGCCGCGCCATGGGGAAGCGCTATTCTTTCCCCGTTCGCGGGCACGGTCACGTATCAAGAACAAAGCGTCACCGACACCAACTTGTGTGGCAATCGGATCACTATTAAATCCAGTGATGGAGAAGGTGCGGTGGTCATTTGTCATGCAAAAGACTTCATGAACGGAAGTGGTGAATTTGTTAACGGAGCCCAGGTCGCTCAAGGAGACGTCATCGGACACGTAGGAGGCGTCTGCTGCAGCGGACAACCAGAGCGCAGTGGATGGATTACGCAGTGTGCCACCGGCGGGACGATGTGCGATCACCCTGATCAAAACCAAGACTGCAGTTGCCAGCCCATCCACATGGCTGGTAATACCACCGGACCACACGTGCACATGTCGTTTTATTACGGAGGAAATATTCTTTCTTGCTTGCAATAATTTATGTTCCACTGCACCCATTGTGATAGCCAGACCTTGAAGTGGTCTGGGAGGTGCGGCGAGTGTGGCAGTTGGGGGACGCTCGTTGAGGAAGGCGAGGAAATAAAATCGAAAAAAGACGCGCCTAAAGCCAAGGCGACGATTATTGATGGAGGGGAACCCGCGCCGGCAGTTTCGCATACGCCAACGGGCATTGCTGAACTCGACCGCGTGCTGGGTGACGGGATTGTAAACGGAGCGGTCATCTTGCTCGCTGGCGAACCTGGCATTGGCAAATCAACACTCATTGGCCAGTTGGCAAAAAGCAACTCTGGAACGATGTTGATCTCTTCTGGCGAAGAATCGCCGTCGCAAATTCAATTGCGCCTGAAGCGTTTAGACGTGGGGACGGATCGGGTCAAGATGATGGAAGAGACTACAGTTGAAGCGGTTGCTACAGCGGTTGAGCAACTTAAACCCGCTCTTGTGGTGGTTGATTCAATTCAAACCGCCTCGACCCTTGAAATTGAAGGTTTGCCTGGCTCGCCAAGCCAAGTCCGCGCCAGTGCCGTCAAACTGGTTGAGCTCGCCAAGCGTACAGGCACGCCAATTATTATTGTTGGACAGATCACCAAAGATGGCTCGGTGGCTGGTCCAAAAATGCTTGAGCACTTAGTCGACGTCGTTCTCTCACTCGAAGGGGATACCAGTCATGCCTATCGCTTGCTGCGGGCGGTTAAAAATCGTTTTGGTTCAACTAATGAGGTGGGGATTTTTGAAATGACCAGCGCTGGACTTGTTGCGGTCGAGGACCCCTCGAAAAAGTTTCTGTCTGAACGCGTTGCTGGTCCGGGATCGGTGGTGACGTGTGTGATGGAAGGAAATCGCCCCCTGCTTGTTGAAGTGCAAGCATTGGTTGATAAAACTTCGTTTGGCTACCCAGTGCGTCGCGCCGTTGGATTTGATGGCAATCGATTACAACTCTTGATCGCCATCGCTAATCGATACGCAAAAGTTGATTTAGATCAGTCTGATGTGTATGTAAATGTCGTAGGAGGAGTTGAACTCACCGAGCCTGCTGCAGACTTAGCCGTTCTTGCGGCTATTGTTTCTGCTAAGAAGGGCGCAGCTATTGAGTCTGTGGTTATGGGAGAGGTTGGCTTGTCGGGAGAAATTCGGTCGATTTCTTTTATGGATCGGCGGGTGAAAGAGGCAGAACGTTTTGGAATGAAAGCTTTGGCTGCGCTGAAACATGTTAAGGATTTGGGGTAGCCTAGGTAGCACCCCTCGAAAAATGAGACTACAGGATGCCGTTTCTTATCTAACCTTGGATGAAAAACAGTATCCTGTAGTCTCATTTTAAAGAAGTCACTAAAAACGCGCGGCAATTTTACTCAAAGTGTATCTTTTTTACATACTCCCCCAACCTGGCGCGCACCGCTGGATAACGAGACAATCCCCCTTCTTCCTTTAAAAGGCTTTGTGCCGCGTTACGGGCTTTGGCAATCATTGGCGCATTAAACAGATCAGCGAGTTTGAACCCTGGAAACCCAGACTGTACTGTTCCATAAATGTCTCCTGGCCCACGCAGAGCCAAGTCACGCTCAGCCAACTCAAAACCGTTGTTACATTCGACAAGCGCACGTAGCCGCTCATACGTTTGCTCAGGCACAAAGCCTGAAGGCCGAAGAAAACACAACGAAGGCAAATCCGATCTTCCAACACGCCCTCGCAGCTGATGGAGCTGGGCCAAACCAAAACGCTCCGCACCTTCCACAAACATGACCGTGGCATTCGGTACATCCACCCCCACTTCAATAACAGTAGTCGAGATGAGCGCGTGGAGATTCCCCTGCTTGAACTCAGCCATGATGCGCTCCTTTTCTTCGCTTTTCATGCGCCCATGCAGTACCGCCGCGCGATACCCTTTGAGTGGCCCTTTCTGAAGCTCGTCGTGCAGTTCAGTGACAGACTTGGCTTCAACTTCTTCGGAAGGATCAATCAAGGCGCAGACAAAAAATGCCTGCCGCCCAGCATCCAGCTCCTGCTTAATACGCGTAAAATCACTATCCCCTTTTTTAACAATCTCTGTTTTGATGGGCTTGCGACCTTTCGGCATCTCATCCAAAACGGAAATATCCAGATCACCATACAACGTGAGCGCCAAGGTGCGTGGAATAGGCGTGGCAGTCATCGAGAGCAAGTGTGGAACCGTGCCATCATCCATCTGTTTTTCTTTGAGCGCTTGACGCTGCTTCACTCCAAAACGGTGCTGCTCATCAACAATCACCAACCCGAGGCGGTGAAACATCACCTTATTCTCGAGGAGCGCATGCGTACCAACAATGATCTTCGCTTCGCCTTTTGCGATCTCCGGGAGTCGATCCTGGCCATGCGTCCGCGTGACAAGGATGACCGCCTCCTCGCCGAGCAATCTCTGAAGCGTCGTGGCGTGCTGCTCGGCGAGAATCTCTGTTGGCGCCAAAAGTGCTGTTTGATATCCAGCGGTCGCAGCATTCAACGCCGCAATGGCAGCCGCGACCGTCTTTCCACTTCCCACATCGCCTTCAAGCAGCCGATTCATCGGCTCTCCCCTACTCATGTCTTCGATAATCTGCCAGGCTGCCTTGCGTTGGGCAGTTGTGAGCGTAAATGGGAGGCTCTGTACAAATAACTTGATCGTCTCGATGGCTTCAGCAATCGCCGGCGCGCTCAGCTTTTTGAGCTCTTCGCGCGAACGCAAATGCGCTAACTCATACAAAAATAGCTCATCAAATTGCAGCCGATGACGGGCTTCTTCAGCCGCATCAAATGTTTCGGGAAAGTGAATCTGTTGAAGTGCTCGAGGTAAGTCGATAAGTTGCTCGCGATGTCGGATCTCCTCGGGTAACCAGTCCACAATACGCTCGGTGCGCAGGAGAGCGGCAATCGCCGTACGGAGGCGTTTCTGTGTGAGACTCGCCTCAAGTGGATATATGGGAACAATCCGTCCAGTGTGCGTTGTTTCTTGCCCACGCTGAACTTCAAACGAAGGGTTCTTCAATTGCAAGCCTTGTTTCTGCAACTCCACCTGTCCAGACAACGTGACATGCGTGCCCGGCGTCAGCGTCTTCAATAAAAATCGTTGATTGAACCAAATGACCCGAATCGATCCTGAGGTATCAGAAAAAATGGCGTTGATGATCGTCAAGCGCCGCCCCGGCACCGGACGACTGGCAATCGAAGTGATTACTCCGGACAAGGTTACGGTCTCCCCTGGCGCCACATCACTCACGAGCCGCCGATTAGAAAAGTCGTCGTAACGCATGGGGTAATGCTCGAGCAAGTCTTCGGGCAGCAAAATACCCATCCGTTGCAAGTCACGGACAGAAGTCTCACCAAGACCAGGTAACCCGATTAGCATCATAGCGTTCTTCAGTATAGCAAAGAAGACAGATACTTGACGCATCGACGTAAATGGCCTATCATAGGGCCGTTATGGTCAATCTGGCCCCACAAACTCCCCACCATTATGCTCTTTCTTCTTGCGGAAGCGGGCTGAATTGATGTGTTAACCATCAAACATAAACACAGCCCCCTCCCGCAAGGAGGGATTTTTGTTCCAAACCTGCACTAGAGAGTCCGCATGGAAACCATCATCCGCCCTTTCACCCTGAACGACCTCCAGCACCTGGTGAGCGCCTACCGTCGCTTCAGCGAACCACCCTGGAACGAAGTGCTCGACGATGAGAGCACAGCCAACATGTTCCGAGGTCTGCACGAACGCCGTGCCGATATCCTCTTCGCTGAGACCATGGAGAACAGACAGTTCATGGGGTTCGCTGTCGGAGTCCCCCTTTCGTCGAGGCCGGATATTGCCCAGCACATCCCGTCCCCGACCGGCTCGCACGCAAGGATGCTCTACCTGGCCGAGCTCGTCGTGTTGGAAAGGTTTGAACACCGCGATATGGGCATGCAGCTCACAGAAGCGCGCATTCAACGGTTCGCAGACAGGTTCGACATCGAACGCTTTTTGGTTGTGGCGCGTTTGACAACAGCCAACCCACATGCCGCCACGAACTACAAAAGGCTCGGCATGTCCGAGTCCGTGGAGGTTGAAGTCAAAACACTCAAGACGACGAAGCGCGGACCAAAGATGCTGCCCGACAAGCGGGAAATCCGCTACGGCCACGTCTCGCGCCGCGCGAACAAGCACACACACCCGCCCCCACCCTAACTTACATCGTGCCGTCGGGGAGAACGCCCTCGTTCTCCCCAATCACAGGATCGTAAGTCGAAGATCACCCTATGTTTAAAGAAATTGCCCCATCAGTCTGGCAACGAGACTCTGGACGTCCAGGAACGTCCGTTTTGATTTTGGGGGGAGTGCATGGCAATGAACGCACAGGGGTTGAAGTGATCAATGCGTTACTCGAACTTTTTCGCTCCGGCGAACGTTCTATTGCAAAGGGCCGCTTAACTCTTGCGTTGGGCAATCTAGAAGCGATAAAGCAAAACAAGCGATGTCTCGATGGCAAAGACTTGAATCGCTTGTTTAATCCTGAACGTCTCACCGGCGCCCTCGATGGAACAGACGAAGACACCCGCGCCCGCATCCTCGCCCCGTACATTGTGGAAGCGGATATGACATTAGACATCCACGCCACCAATAAACCTTCAGTCCCTTTTGTTTGTTCAGTGATCTCTTCTAAACATGAGCAGATCTACCGCTGGTTCGACGCCAACATTGTACTGACCGACCCAAACTTTATTCTTGCTGGCACGCCTTGCACCACAGATGATTACGCGAACGGCTGTAGCAAGATTGGTATTTGCTACGAAGCGGGATGGATTGGCGATCCGTCTCGGGTTGAAAAAACCATTGCTTCTCTCTTGAAAATTCTCGGCGAGGCCGGTATGACCGACTATCCATCAGCTGTTAAACCAACGGCATTGTTTGATCGCTTTGAACTAATAGAAGCTATCATGCTGACGGAAAAAGGATTCGCATTCACACCGGAATATGGCGCCAGCTCTTTTCAAGAGGTCAAAAAGGGGGAGTGCATCGGCTACACAGACCAAACTATTCCTTATTCTGCCAACGAAGATTCAGTGATCGTGTTTCCCAAAGTTCCAGAGTTATGGGCAATCGGAAAACCGGTTGGGTATTTAGCAAAAAGATTAACTCAACCCCTAAACAAAAATCGCCCTAACGGGGAGACTTTTGTGGTTTAACCACCCGAAGCTTTAGCGGAGGGTGGTGCGCCCGGCACGACTCGAACGTGCGACCTTCAGGTCCGCAACCTGACGCTCTATCCAGCTGAGCTACGGGCGCATGCGGCAGGCGAGATAATAACACGGCCCTAAATTTTAAACAAGCGGGCGAGGACGTCGGTCAAGGTCTCGCTGTCGCGGCTTAAATCTTCGATCACGTAGGGCAGCAGGGCTTGGCGGAGCGCATTTGGATCGACGTCTTCGAGAGGCACAGAGGTGAGCGGATGCCAGCGGCTGAAAAAGTCGAGGTAAAGCAACTTAGTGCGCGGTGGTTCGTAGACGATCGCGAAATCGCGGATCTCTTTATAGGCGTAAAAACGATGGCCGATCAAAACGCCGTTGGTGGTTACGTGAACTAAAATTCTTTCCGGCTCACGCAAGTGCGACAAAAAGATAATAATGATGGTCATGAGCACAATGACCGCAAACGGAAAACTGGCGGTCAACAGGGCGTAGGCCAACAAGGCGACCGCGATCACCCCAGCAATAACATACCACCGCGCGCTGCGATCGTGTTTTGGGTACTCAAGCGTTTCCCAAGAAATGAGCGACGTGCCGTACACTTGTTCGGGCATAGAAATATTGAAAGCGTCGGATCTCACGATGGCGGTGGGGGTGAGATTCGAACTCACGGTCCGGGTTCGCCGGACAACAGTTTTCAAGACTGTCCTCTTAAACCACTCGAGCACCCCACCACTATAACATAAAACAGGCATGGCGGAGAGGGAGGGATTCGAACCCTCGCGGGACTTGCGTCCCCTAACGATTTAGCAAACCGTCCCCTTCAACCACTTGGGTACCTCTCCATGCCGCGTGATCATAGCGAATTGAGGACTAAAGATCAAGAGCGCCTTTAGCCGCGGGCAATGGTAAAAATGGTCACCTGAGGGGCCCCAGCAGCCTTTAAAATGTCTCTAGCCGCACCAAGGGTGGTTCCGGTGGTCATCACGTCATCGACCAGAAGCAGGCTCGGCAGCGGCTCTGCTGGCAGGCTCGGCGCTTGTCCAAAGACGCCCATAAACTTATCGGCCGTTCTTTCGGACCGCTCGACTCGAGCTTGGGGAGTAGTGTAGCGATCGCGGTTTAATAATGTAAGGCAAGGCACCTGGAGCTCCTCGGCCACTCGTTCCGCAATCATCCGCGCTTGATCAAAACCGCGTTCGTTGGCTTTTCGCCAATGGAGCGGTACATAGGTCACTGCCTCAACATCAGGAAAGACCCAGTGGTAATCCTGAAGGGCTTGGCCGACGATATCTAAAAGAGCTGCTCGCGCATTCTCGACATACTGATACTTCCAAAATTGCAGCAGCGACTGCAAGACTTTGTCTTTATACGATCCGCAAGAAAAAGCAGCCGCGTCCACAATGGGCTCGGGTTCCCACTTCATCTGGCACGCCGCACAAAAAAGACTGCCCTCTTCATGACAGCTGACGCAAAACTCGGGCATCAGCGCTTGAACAAAAAACTGTTTGATCACAACCAGCTGGCTCCATCCACGAGCCAAGCCTCCTCAATTTCTTTAAGTTGAATCTGAATTGTTTGGTAACGCACCGAGGTGTTGCCGACGCTCCCCCTGGCCTCTTCGCGCTGGGTGACCACATCAAAGGTGGCCCGGCCGGCCGGCTCATCCAGGGACACGCTGGTGGTTGAAATCACCCGAGTGCTCACGCCATAGTAGTCGGCAGAAGGCCCCGCAGCTCGCAGGCGATCGATTTGTTGTTGAAGGTCGAGGGCGTAGCTCGCAGTGGCAAGCGGGAGTAAATCTTCCAAGTTTACTGCCTCACTCTCGCTTGAATAACTCCCAAATCGCTCCACGAAAATCTTAGCAACGGTCGCAGCACTTGCTTCTGCTTTTTCTTCAGGAGTAATAATGCGCGGTGGCGTTGTCGGTGCCGTATTGGTTACTGCAGTATTAGTTTGCTGATTGGCCGTGGGTGTCGGGGTCGGGGTTTGATTGTCTCGGGGCCAGAAGAACAAAATCAGGATGATCGCAATGATCACCAAAATTCCGGCGATAAGTAATTTGGCACGATTAGAAATAGTCATACTTATGTTGAAGTGGCTGGTTGATCCGTGGGATTAGCAAGTTCCGCATCAAATTCTTTTTTGGCTTGTTCGATTTCGAGCAACTGACGCGGATCGGTAGTAATAATTTGATCTTCCGCGTAGGAGGCCACGACTTTAATCGCCGCGTGATTTTTGCCGGCAAAGAAAATCCCTTCACCAACACCTGACTCAAGCAACAAAAACTTTTCTCCGTCAGTGAGGTTAAAGGTCTTTTGAATCAGGTCGGTGGAAGCTGGCGATTGCTTCAACAAAATCTGCATTTGCGAGTTGGTAACGATCGCCTGGCCGTAGGGCGAGAGCAAGAAGTCGTTCACATCTTGCGTGATAGTGGTGACACCCAAGTAATATTTGCGGCAGCGTTTCACGAGCGCATAAATAAACTTAGCCGAATCTTCGTGTTGCATCAGCCACCAAGCTTCATCAATCACCAAAATACGTTTCTTGCGTTCACTGCGGACCACGTTCCAGATGTAGTTGACGATGGTGTAGATGGCCATGGGACGCAACTCGTCTTCCAAGTCGCGAACCGAGAAGATCACCAGCTGATTTTTGGTTTCAACCGTGGTCGGCGAGTTCAAGAGGCCGGCAAAGGTGCCCTCGGTGTATTTCTGAAGTCGGGCGACCAAATCGTCGGCCCCTTCCATGCCTTCGAGCACATCTTGAAAGTCCTGCAAAATTGGCGGCTCGACTTGGGATAAGTCAGCAATGTCGGCAGTAATGTCTTTCTTGGCGTACGCTTCGAGAAGGGCGCGATCGAGCAATGAGTCTTCTTCCGGCGTAAATCCGAGTTTGCCAGACTCCCCCATTGGTTTGCCGATCATGATCTTCAATAATCCTTTCAAGGTAATAACCGCGCTTCGGATAATGTCTTCGGTCGAGATTTCTTCACCCTTGGGCCGCGGCAATTCAAATGGATTGATTTTGGACTCGGAAGCCAGCGAAATATTCACATACGCCCCACCAACCGCGTCGGACAAATGCTTGTACTCCATTTCCGGGTCAATAATCAAGACATCGATGCCCATCATCATGGAACGGAGCACTTCAAGCTTCACGGTGTAGGATTTTCCCGCGCCAGAAGTCGCGAACACGCAGGCGTTGGCGTTTGCGAGCGAGAAACGATCAAACAAGATGAGCGAGTTGTTGTGACGATTAACGCCATACAAAATGCCGTGGTCGCTGGTCAAGTCGGCAGAAATGAATGGGAACGAGCTCGCAATCGGCGAGGTGTTCATATTGAACGAGATCATCAGCTCGTCGTTGCCAAGTGGCATGGTCGAATTGAAGCCTTGTTCTGATTGATAATACCCGCGCTTGGAGAAAATCAATTTGGTCCCAAACAAGGATTCAATCTGGGTGCACAAACGATCAAGTTCTTCTTTATTCTTGGCGTAAACTGTGACGTAAAAAGCAAACTG
>JBBUGS010000026.1:0-9834 GCA_038056005.1 Patescibacteria group bacterium | reverse complement strand
TTGGGGGGACTTTTAATGCCTCGACGGGACTTATTTGGCTTGTATCGGCCAAAACCCGTTGTCTACAGCTTGTGCGAAGAGTATATGGGAAAGGGCGGATTTGGTCAAGATTGCAAGACGGGCTGGACAGGGTGGGTGATCTTGGCTAATCTTGAGGGTCCTTGGGAGGCAAGGATGGTGCTGTGGATCATGGTGTTCGCTCAGATGGCCGCGTGGGCGTGGTTCTCGTACAAGGGTGGCAAGGTCGAGGACAAGAAGTTCCTCTACTTCACCGGCGCGATGCTCCTCGGGCAGCTCGCCTCGTGCATCGAAGCGTACCAGACGGCCGCGTGGCGAACCCTCGTCGCGCAGATCTACTTCTTCGCCTTTACCGCCTTCGGTGGAATCCAGCGCTTCAGGCAGATGCGGAAGACGAAGGAGCAGTTATGATTTCTTACCGGACTCGATCCCGCGCTGACTCGGGCGAACCTCTCGCCCACGCTGTCGGCGCGGGGTTCTGCTTTTTAAACCCAAACCCCGCCGGGTTAAAACCGACGGGGTTGGTTAATCCCGGAAGCGAGCTTGCGCTCGTGGTGGACCGAACGGGATTCGAACCCGTAACTCATGATGTCAAGGCATGTGGAGTTACCCTTACTCCCATCGGCCCCGACTTCCGGGCTAAAACAGAAAAGCCCCCAAGAAATCATCGTGTGATGATTCTCAGGGGCCATTTCTGTGACACCATGAGCTAAGGTTCATCGATAACCCACATGCTTAATACTATTTAATCATAATCTTGCGATTTTGTCAACCCGCATCGTAATCATCATACGGGTTTCGGAATATATCGTCGGCGAAAACCGCAAACAGACAATACACTCATATTAAGTGTCGCGAGCACGACAAGATAAGGAGCTGTGAACCAGTTAATTTCTCCAAGTGAGAGAAGAGTAAGGATGATCGCAACAGTCATTGCAAGCCAGAACATAAGAGTTTCCGACCATGGTTCTTCCCATGACTTTCGCAAAGTCGGGATGTAACCCATACCGTCTATCGCTGCGACCATAAGCACGGACAGAAGAGGGTTGCGGGTAAGCCACCACATTACGATGGCAGAAAGTGCAAGGATCAAAATCAATGTGTCGCTTCGTGTAATCTTTTTCGTTCCATATTTGAAGGAGAGCGAAAAAATAACAATGACAAATACTGTTCCACCCGCCAGACCCAATGTGCCCCAGTTTGCACTCCCATAAAATGCGGCAGCCGTTGCGGTACCTTGGGTAATTGTCCAAATGAGCCAGGTGTACGTGTGGGGTTTTGTTGTCTTTGCAAACATGTCCTTCAAGTAAGGAAAATAACCAATAAGGAGAGCGATTATGGAGGTAATCGCAAAAAAGATTTTGATGTCTAGCATAAACTGCGGAGCGTACAACAGTTCTAAAATTATAGCACAACCCAAACCCCGCCGGATTACTCCGACGGGGTGGTTGGTCCAGGCTTGGTGGACCTGAGGGGATTCGAACCCCCAACTACGAGTGGCAACTCCGTTGAGGTTACCATTTACCTCCACAGGCCCGAGGTCTAGCCTGGTTGTTAGATAAAAAATACCACCGGCCGCACATTCGTGCGAAACCGGTGGCATTTTTCTGCCACCCGCGTTTAGTCTGTGGAACAGACCTCAACGGAGATAGATATATTAAATCACAGATGACTGCTTTTGTCAACAGTACTGCTGTGTATAAATTTAGTTCTTTGACTCAAATTGATACACTTTGCTGCCGGCGAGGACGGTAATCTTTTTATTGGTCTCGTCGATGGTCATGGATTTCAAATCAGCGAATGCCTCGTTTGTGTATTGGGTGATAAGTGCCCCTGTTTCTTTGTTGAACACCACGATGCGCTTTTCGTTGGGATCAAGCACGTACAAGAACTTCGACGTTTCGTCGGTCCAGATATCTTTAGTGTTCAATAAGGCTGGCTCGACGATTCCCAAACGCCAATCGGTTTCTTTTCCTGCACCGTAGCGAAGCACCGTGCCATCAGCTTTCAAAATCCACACGTACCCATCGATGGTTAAGCTTGTAGCATCAACCAGGCTCGAGACACCAGAGGTGATCCAGGCCGATCCGCCATCAAATCCTGCGGCGGTGCGCTGATGGCGGTAGACTTGGCCGGACTCAGGCGAGAGGATGTACATCTTCGCCCCGTAGTAAACCAGGTCAACACCGGTGCGGCTGACTGAAAGGGGAGCTACTTCTTTGGTGTCTGGAAGAAAGCGGGTGAGGCCGTTGTCGAGCCAGTAGATGGCAGCGTCACTTGAGGTTGTGGCTTCTGGTCCGCCGACATCGCCTTTGGTGACCTCGACTTGTTGAAGCGTTCCGTTGGCTGTGTCGATGGTGTAGACGTCGCCTTTGTCTGTGACGCCATAGAAACTCGAGCCAATCGGGACTACGGCGGAGAGGCTCGCGTCGGTAAGGCCTGAAGCATCAGCAACTTGGGTGGCTTCGACCGTCAACATATGGCGCAATTGATTGCGTTTGGCCTCGATGGTGGTTTTGAGCTCATCGGCTTTTTGCTTGCGTGCTTCGGGTTCTGTCGAGAGTTGGCTTACGAGCTGCCAAGCTTCATTCAACTGGGTGCGTGCTTGATCTTCGTTGCCGTAGATCAAGCTGGCATCGGCGTTTTCGATCTTCTTTTCAATGTTCGTAATGTTGTATTCGTAGGCTTTGCGTTCAGCAGCGTTTACTTGTTGGCGATGGACAAAGATGATTCCACCAGCAAACAAGAAACCGATAAGGAGCAAGACAAGTAAAATGTACTTGCTCATTTGTGGTAATAAATTGAAACGTTGAATGCCGGTGCGAATGTTGCGATCAACAGCGCTGCGCACTTTGCTTGCGGAGCGCAGGATATCTTTGGGGTGTGTGGCCACATGCCGCGCGCCTTTCCATAGCGCTTCCAGAAGCCCAAGAAGAATTCTGGCGGTCACTGTTAAGAAGGTGAGAACGAGCCGCCACACAAAGCGTGCTCCGCGCTTCGCCGCACGTTTGCGTTCAGCTGAGCCGCGTTTTGGAAAAATGAGTTGCCAGAGCTTCATCGCGATGCTCTTTACTTCTGGCTTTTGATCGCTCAAGAAGCGGTCCGTGGTTGATTTGGTATTGTCGAATTTTTCGAGCGATGCTTCCGCTGTGCCTTCGCTCACCAATGTTGGCTCATCTGTTCGCTCCGTGCGAATCACCACAGCCGAAAAGACTGTTTCAATGGGTAAATACTGGCGAATTCTGCTGACTGCACTCGTCGGCGGCAGGGTAGTGATGATTTCGTTCAGCGTCGCCCCGGTCATGTCGTGGCGGCTGATGCGCGTTCCAATGTACAACACGTCACCAGATTTCAAATCACCATCAAGCACGGTGAGGTAAGGCTTCTTCCACGTCGGCGCTTCATCTTCCACCCGCATCCCACGCGCCAAATCATAAATATCAAAATGTTCTTTTTCGCTCTTATGCATGAACTGCGCGAGTAAGTTGCCAAAGCCGCTGACCACCACCGTTTCTTTGTTGGCAATACCGATCACGCTCGAGGCATCAGCTATGGGGAGCGAGAACTGCCCATCATCATACGCTGCCCCAATGTCTTCGTTGATCGCTTGCAAGAGCTGTTCAAAGCGGTGGGTCAGGTTAGTCCCACGTTCAACGGTCGATGCCAGTCGTTCCAAGTGGTTCTGCATGATCGCGGCGACCACTTCAAAGCCATCCTTGGCTCCCATAGCCGAAATCACTCCAAACACAAATCCTTCCTGCCCCTCAAGCGGGAAAAGCACCGAGGTAGCATGATTCATCCCGTCCGAAGTTTCCTCTCCAAAATGCGCGCCCTTCATTAAATAGCTTTTTTGATCCGCCATATCAAGGTTGACCTCCCGAGCTTATGTTTAGTACATTATACAGGACAAGGGAGGGCGCGCAATACAAGGACTGAATACATTTTTTATCCACGACTATGGCGGCTCAAACTCCTAAACAAAAAGGCTTTAAGATCGAACAACTGTTTGGTTCAAAGACTCGGGCACGGCTACTTAGCCACTTTGTCCACAACGCTGATCAGAAATACTTTGTCCGTGAATAGACTCGTAAAATCGATGCCCAGTTGAATTCGGTGCGCCGGGAGCTCATGAACTTGGTCGATCTTGGGGTGATTAAGGAAGTCTTGGAGACCGAAGGAAAAGAAAAGCGTAAGTTCTACCAAGCCGACCAACAGTTCTTTCTGTTTGCTGATTTGCGCTCGCTCCTCAAAAAGGTTCAGCTCATGATGAAGAAAAATCTTGTTCAGGAGATTGATGCTCGCGGCAAGGTTGACTTACTCATCTTGACTGGGCGGTTTGTGGATAACACCACTATCCCTGTTGACTTGTTGGTGGTGGGTGAAATCCAGGAGGAGGACTTGCAAAAATTGCTATTTGAATTTGAAAAAGAGGTAGGACAAGAGGTAAACTATACGGTGATGGCCAAAGAGGAGTACTTGTATCGCAAACAAGTGTCGGATCGATTCCTCTACAGCATCTTGAATGTGGAGCATGTGACCATGATTGATCGGTTCAAGCCAGAGAGTCCCAAACGCTAATATGCGACTCCTGATTCGTGCGCAGGACATTGCTTGGACCACGATTGGCTTATCCGATGGTGGGTCTGTGATTCAGGAAGAGCGGGTTATCACTCGGCCAGAGACGATTTTAAACACGATCGAGTCAGCGCTCGCCAAGTGGAAGATTGATTGGCACAAGCTCGACACCGTCGCCCTGGTTTCCGGCCCAGGGTCGTTCACAGCCTTGCGTTCGAGCCTCACCATCGGCAACACTATTGCCTTTGCCCGCAAACTCCCGATCGCTTCGACCAAAGCCAAACCGGATGAACTCGACGTTGTGGTTATGAAACGCCTAGCCAAAGCCAAAGCGACCGCCGCCTGGGTTACCCCCGCCTATGGCGCCAAAGCCTTAATTACTAAACCTAAAAAATAACTTATCTTATGCCCGACGCAGTTGTTATCGTGCGCACCGCGTTTGCGACCTTGTGGAGCGATGTGCTCCTGTTCCTTCCGCGCTTCTTGGGAGCGCTCATCGTGTTCCTGATCGGTTGCATCATCGCTTCACTTTTAAGAAAGCTCGTGATGCGCATTGCCGACCTCTTAAAGCTCGATGTCTTGGCCGAGAAGCTTGAGGTTAAACAGATGTTCCATAAGGCCGGAGTTAATTTGCATGTGGGTGCGCTGCTTGGCTGGATCGTCAAGTGGTTTTTTGTGATCGTCTTCTTGATCGCTGCCACCGACATCATGCAATGGACTGAAGTCACTGGCTTCCTGCGCGAAGTGGTGATGTACTTGCCAAACGTGATCATTGCCGTGATCATTTTGCTCGTCGGTATTTTGGTCGCGAACTTCACTCGCAACGTGGTCAAGTCGGCGGTCGAAGCAGGCAAGCTCGCTGGCGCTAGTTTTTTGGCCAGCGTGAGCCGTTGGGCCATTTTGATCTTCAGCTTCATGGCTGCCTTAGTGCAGTTGCAAATCGCTGAAGATTTGATTCGTATTTTGTTCACTGGCTTGGTGGCGATGCTCGCCATTGCTGGTGGATTGTCCTTTGGTCTTGGTGGCAAAGAACAGGCTTCTGGATTCTTGGCACGTCTGCGCAAAGAGATGACCCAAGGGGAGTAGGGCTTGAACAAAACCGCATTATCGTGTACTCTTGGGCCTCGGTAACGGGGCCCTTGAGGTTCTATGGCCACACAATACGGACAACACCGATTGCTTGAAATCATTCCCGGCGCCCTTATTTGGACGACGCTAGTCTTCGCGGTCGTCTTTTCGTTTGTCGCGCCGGCGGTGGCGATCGTGTTTATTATTGTCTTTGATCTTTACTGGTTGTTCCGGGTTATTTATTTTGTGCTGTATCTCTTCTATTCGTGGAGACGCTATCACCAAGAAGTTGCGGTTGATTGGTTTAGCGAGTTGCAAAAGATTTCCGATTGGCAAAAAGTGTATCACGTCATTTTTTTGCCGACGTATAAAGAAAGTCACGAGATCATGAAGGCGGCGCTCTTGGCGCTCAAGACCTCGACCTATCCGACCAAGCAAATGATCGTGGTTTTGGCCGGGGAAGAACGCGATGCTGCCCACTTTCGCCAAAGTGCTGAACGACTGGTTCGTGAGTTTGATGGTGTGTTCTTCAAACTGCTCACCACGATTCACCCCGCCAATCTTTCTGACGAGATTCCTGGCAAAGGCTCGAATTTGCACTGGTCAGGCAATGAAGTTAAAAAAACGATCGATGCATTGGCGATTCCGTATGAACACATCGTCGCCTCAGCGTTTGACATCGACACCATTGCCCACCCGCAATACTTTGCTCGGTTGACCCATGCCTTTTTGACCACCCCGAATCCACTGCGCACTTCTTATCAACCCGTGACTACTTTTTCCAATAATATCTGGTCGGCTACGGCCCCAGTGAGAGTTGCGTCTTTTGGCACAACGTTTTGGATGCTGACTGAACTCTCCCGATCTGAGCGCATGTGGACCTTTTCTTCGCACAGCATGCCTTGGCAGATGTTAGTTGATGTGGGCTTTTGGGAAAAAGATATGGTTAGCGAAGACTCGCGCATCTTTTTGCAGGGGTTGCTTCATTACCACGGAGATTACCGGGTGACCCCCATTTTCTTACCGGTGTCCATGGATGCGGTTTCAGGCAAAACGTATTTAGATAGTTTGAAGGCGTTATATAAACAGCAGCGTCGCTGGGCTTGGGGTGTGGAGCACTTTCCTTACATGGTGCCGAAGTTTTTGAAAGACAAACAGATGCCACTTCGGATCAAAGTTAAATACGTTTTTAATCACGTTGAAGGCATGTACACCTGGGCCACTGCCCCTATCCTCATTTTCATTCTGGGATATCTACCATTGTTTGTTTCCCACGAGGCTTCTTCCGTGCTGGTCGCGGTGACGCCGTTCACGCTCGAATGGATCATGCGCTTAGCCATGATCGGTGTCTTAACTTCTGGAATTTTATCGATGACGATGTTGCCTGGCCGGCCGGCGCATGTAAAGAAAGGAACATGGATTGTGATGATTGTTCAGTGGGCGGTGTTGCCGATTACATTTGTGTTGTTTGGATCACTTCCGGCCATTGATGCTCAAACCAGGCTGATGCTTGGGAAGTATCTTGGGTTTAATGTGACCAAGAAGGAAAGGAATTAGGGGGTTCTTTTAAGAGAGGCTGGGCTGGCAATGCTGTACTGAAATTGGGGAGGCTTACATACCACCTTCCCATTTGTGGCCGCCTGCGGCCACAGGGTGATCACACGCGATCACAGGAAGGCCACACACGGCCACAAATTAGAACATGCCATCTGGAGGCCGGCTAAATCTATACCCCGGAACAGCCTTCCGGCCCGATTTCCTCTAAAAGAAACCCGTTCATGTTAGAATAGTCGTACATGTCTCACGATCCTCACTATCTGGAGCATCACAAACATTACTGGTGGCGAAGCGCGCCATGGATTTTTTTGGCTGTGGTTGTCATCATCGGCATCTACGTGATTATTGCTGCGGTGGGTGCTGGTCGGGTGCTAGCAGCGTCGCTTGATGCCAGAGATGCCATTTATCGCGCTGAAGCCGCAGCGGGGGATTTAGATTTTATTGCGGCTAAGACCGAATTAGCCAAAGCCGAAACCGCTATCACACATGCTAAGCAAGGTCTCACGGTGCTGGCACCACTGCGCATCATTCCTTACATCGGCGATCAGGTGCGTGGTGTGGCCAGTGTGCTTGATGCCAGCGGTCGTCTTGTTCCCGCTCTTCGAGAAGTCATGAGCGTGGCGGAAGAAATTGTCTCCGTGGTCAATCGCGCCCGGGAACTGAGTGACATTCCGGCTGACGAAACACTCACGTATCTCACGATGCCAGCTTCTCTCCGACATGACATTTTAGTAAAGCTCCATCAATCTCTTCCCGAGCTACAAATTGTTCGCGCTCGCCTCGATTTAGCAGAACAAGATTTAGCTGAGCTCGACGAACTTACGCTCGCTGGGCCGATTCAAGAAGCGGTCAAACCGTTTCGTGAAGCGCTCCCGGTAGTGAAAGAGAGCGTCGACTTTTTGGTGCCGATTGCTGAGTTGATTCCTGCCTATGCTGGCCTCACCTCGCCGGCTCGTCAGCTGGTGCTATTTGAAAACAACACCGAACTGCGTCCTGGCGGAGGATTCATTGGCACCGTCGGCGATCTGCAAATTTCTGATGGTGCGATTGTTTCGCTTTCCACCAGAGATGTCTACGACGTTGATGGTCCAGCAGTGGGAAAAATTACGACCGAGCCCCCAGCCGCGCTCAAAACATACACTGGTGTTGAGGCCTGGTATTTGCGCGACGCCAACTGGTCGCCAGATTTTTCTGTCTCAGCGCAAACAGCACTGGATTTTTTTGCAGCCGAGCAAATCGCTGCTGGAGTCGCCCCAACAGCGTATGATGGTGCGATCGCCATCACCCCTTCCTTTGCTGCTGATCTATTGAAAGTGGTGGGCGATGTCACGATCGACGGTCAAACGTTTACTCCCGACAACGTGGCCGAGCTGCTGGACTATCAAGTAGAGTTTGGTTACGTCGAGTCTGGTACCCCGCGGGCGCAGCGCAAAGAAGTCATTGGGAAGTTGACCCAGGAAGTCGTCGCTCGATTAATGGCCCTTCCGCTCGCTTCCTGGCCAAGGGTGATCGACGCGACCGAACACAACCTTACACAAAAGCAATTGTTGTTTTACAGCGCAGATGCTGATACCCAAAAGTCGTTGGAAGAGATCGGTTGGGCTGGGCGCATCACGCCGCCAGAAGGAGATAGTCTTTTGGTAGTTGATGCCAACCTCGCGAGTTTGAAAACCGACCCCGCAGTTCAGCACAGCATTGAACATGTGGTTCGTCGCAACGAACAAGGGCGACTCGTGGCCACCACCACCATCACCTACAATCACACCGGCACCTTTGACCAACTGACTACTCGCTACCGAACCTACACGCGGGTGTATGTGCCGAAGGGGAGCGAACTTATTCGCAGCTCAGGCGCCCTCCAAAACGACAAGCTCTTAGACCCATCCCAAAAGCCAGGTACGGTTGATGTATCAGAAGATCTTGGCTTCACCGTCTTTGGTGCGTTCATTGCGGTCGAGCCTGGCGCCACCGGCACGCTCCAGTTCAGTTATTACCTTCCGTCGATGGATCTGTACGACCTGACTATTTTTAAGCAGCCTGGGGCAGCTAATCATGATTTGACGCTCGATGTTGATTTTGGTAAACCGGTGAAGTCTGCGACCCCCGGGGAGGACCCTAAAGATTACGGCAACACCCAGTACCTCTTGAACACCAAATTGACTCAAGACCTGGAATTTAGTGTAAGATATTGATTCATGCTTTCCAAAAAGATCGCCATTGACCTTGGAACCACGACCGTCCTCGTTTACATGCCAAAACGAGGCATTATTATCCATGAGCCCAGCGTTGTCGCTATTTCGACTGTGGATAAGAAGGTGTTAGCGGTCGGGAAGGAAGCCAAAGACATGCTTGGGCGCACTCCCGACACGATCGTTGCCAAGCGTCCGCTTAAAGACGGCGTGATTGCGGATTATCGCACCACCGAAGCGATGCTCCGTTATTTTATTAACAAAGCGCTTGGGGGTATTCGTTTGTTTCGTCCAGAAGTGATGGTGGCGGTCCCGGGTGGAATTACTTCGACTGAACGTCGTGCCGTGATTGATGCTACGCTCGCTGCTGGTGCCAAGGCTGCCTACATTATTAAGGAGCCGATCGTGGCCGCGATTGGCGCCAACA
>JBBUGS010000025.1:0-3882 GCA_038056005.1 Patescibacteria group bacterium | reverse complement strand
TGGCTTCAGCTTCGGTGCGTATTGGTGGAGTCAAACTCGACGCCGCGATTCAGGAATTCACTCGCCGTAAATACGGTCTTGCCATTGGTGAGCGCACGTCAGAAGAAATCAAAATCCAAATCGGTTCAGCTATGTACTTGCCGGAGAAACTGACTATGGAAGTTAAAGGCCGCGACATGATTACTGGTTTGCCAAAGTTTATTGAAGTCACGTCTGATGACGTCACCGAAGCGATTCAAAATGAACTGGAAGGAATTATTGCTACCGTCAAAGAAGTGTTGCACAAAACGCCGCCTGAATTGTCGGCTGACGTGATGGAAAAGGGCATTGTGCTCACCGGTGGTTCGTCGCAACTGCGAAACTTGGATCAGCTGATTGCTGAAGCCACAGGCGTGCCCACCTATGTGGCCGACGAGCCGCAAATGTGTGTGGCCAAGGGTACAGGCATAGCTCTCGAAAACCTTGAAGCCTACAAGCGTTCGGTCTTTAGCTCATAACGTATGCCAACATTTGGCATCGATGTCTGTCCAGCGACACGACGTCAGAAAACGGGTACCGAGTGGTACACCGTTCATTTGGTTGCGGCGATGCAGCAGCAATTGAAGGATGGTGAAAAGATCTTGTTGTATTCGCCCGAGACGCTCCGTTGGCCATTCAAACGGCTTTGGACGCAGGGGCGGCTGGCCTTCGAGATGCTTCGTCGTCCGCCTGATGTGTTGTTTGTGCCCTCACACGTGGTGCCGTGGGTGCATCCAAAAAAGACAGTCACGACGATTCATGACATCGGTTTTGTGCGTCGACCAGATTTGTATGATGCCAAGTCACGCCATTACTTAGAGACGACCACGAAGTTTGCGGTGAAACATTGCGCGAAGTTATTGACCCCATCGGAATTTACCAAACAAGAAGTCGTGGATGTCTATCATGTTGATCCAGAGAAGATCATTGTGACTCCGCTCGCGCCTGGACAGATTGCGACGATTGATCCGGTCGAAATTAACCGCGTGCGTGCTAAGTATCAACTCACCAGTAGCACTTTTTTGACCGTGAGTCGGATGGAGAGCAAAAAAAATATTGCTGCCTTGATTCGTGGATTTGAAATTTTTAAAGAGCGACGCGGTATTGGTGATCCGTTTCAACTCGTCCTCGTGGGTAAACCAGGATTTGGTTACGAGAAAATCAAACCGCTTATTGAGCGCTCGCCAGCCAAAGAAGCGATTCGTGAGCTGGGTTGGGTGAGTGAAGAGGATATCACTGCCCTTGTGGCTGGCGCCTTCGCTTATGTCTATCCATCGTGGTATGAGGGCTTGGGCATTTCGGCCCTTGAGGCGCTTGCTGCAGGAGCTCCTGTGATCGCTTCGGACATCCCGGCTCTTCATGAAGCTGCGGGCGATGCAGCGCTTTATTTCAACCCTAGCGACCCACGCGAGCTCGCTCGGGAGATGACTAAGCTGGTCGAAGAGGGAACAACGCGTGAAGCACTGGTGAGCCATGGACGATCCCGTGCTCTCGAGTTGAGCTGGGACAAAACCGCGGCCGCGACGTGGGAAGTTTTGCGAAGCCTGTGATACAATCGGCCCATTATGGATTCTCTTTCGCGTGAACTGATGCATTTAGGCTTATCGGAAAAAGAGGCAGCTGTGTACGTCGCCGCGCTGCAACTCGGCCCCGTGCCAGTGCAAGACATTGCCAAGCAATCAAAAGTCAATCGGGCCACCACGTATGTGATGATCGAGTCGCTCGAAAAACGCGGACTGATTTCAAGTACGATCAAAGATAAGAAACGGATTTTTATTGCTGAAGCGCCTGACCGGTTGCTGTCGCTCATCCGGTTACAAAAGAAAGAGCTCGAAGAACAAGAAAACGAGATGGCGCACTTGTTACCCAAGTTGAACGCGCTTTTTAATCGTTCAGGTGAAAAGCCAGAAGTCCGTTACCTCGAAGGAGTCGAAGGGTTGGAAATGCTCCGTCGTGAATTTGAAAAACTAAATGGCGAGACCATTCAAATCGTGGGTTACGACGCGTTCACCAAAGCCATGGATCACGAGCCAACCATTGAGCATCGTGAGACGCTTCGCAAAAAGCGCTCGCTCATTCGAGCGATTCATGTCACCGAACGCAGTCGCGCTGATCTCGCCACGCAGTTTGAAGATCTCGGCGACGTGTTGGATTTTCGCGTTGTTCACCCTAAAGATTTTCCGTTCAAGGTCCAAGGAGAGATTACGGTGCGTGAAGATGTCATCGATCTGTTTACCTACACGGCGAGCCCGCTCGCCATTGAAGTGCGTTCAGCAATACTAGCTGATACCCTACGTGGTTTATTTGAACTTGCCTGGAAGGGAGCCAAATAGGTTTCAAAAGTTTTAGAAACACAAAAGCCTTTGCTGGGGAGAACAAAGGCTTTTGTTGTCAGAGAGACGACGAGTCAGTTCGTAATGTCTAGCTCATCGTCTCAGTTGATTTGCGAGTGTCTCGCGCGGAGGGCACAAACATGTTGTGCACTTTGCGCGGGGGCCGAGGAAGAGCCTCGGCCCGGGAAGAAGTGCGCGGGTGTCGACCTAGTCGACCTTGATGCCCGCGAACTTGAGGGTCCGGACGACGGCATCGCGGAAGGCCTTGAGGCTGTCGGTCTTGTCACCGATCGCCAGGAAGGTCACGACCGCGCGGTCGTCGTCGGTGGGGCGGATGCCGAGCTTCGTGCCCGGCAGGAGACGAACCCGGATCACCCAGGTCGTGCCCTCCGCGGACTCCCACTTACCAGCGACGCAGCTTCTCGGGAAAAGCCCGAGCCAGCTGTTTTGCCGTACGAAGTCGTTGTCGAAGGGGACGAGGGTGATAGTGGGGTTCATGGTGCTCCTGGGAGGTGGTTGTTGCTTCAGCTCGGGTTGAGCGTCCGCACAAGAGGTTACGAGATTCTCATACTCTCTTGTGCGGCGCGGACTAGAGGAGTCCGCGCGGCGGGTGCCAGGTCACCCACGTGAGTCCTGGATCAGGCGGCGAGGGGGAGCGGCTGCCGGGCGAGGTCGAGCACCTTGATCTGCTCGCTCCGGGTCATCAGATCAGCCGCGGAGAGGACGCTCGTGATCAGTCCGAGCTTCAGGAAGCCATCCTTCTGGCTGGCCCGGCTGATGGCCAGGTCGACGAGGCGCTTGGCGGCCACGGCGACCTTCTCGGGCACGAGGTCGCGACCGACCCGCTCGATCCGCTGCGGCACCGCGTTGAGACGCTGCGCCACGTCGAGGATCGCGGCGGCCTTGCGGCCACCGGCGCGGGAGCGGCGCACGAGCCGCTCGGCCAGGGCCTTCTCGCCGGCCGCGATTCCCGACTTCCGGGCGATCACGACGCAGTCGAGGACGTCGGCGGGGGCGGAGAGGGCGAGGGCGGGGGAGGCGGAACGGGAACGGGCCATGTGTTTTCCGGGTGAATGACCGTTTACGAGACGGCCGTGGGTGGGGGAGAGTGCGTCGCCTTACGATGGCGATCCGCGAAAGAGGTCACCAATTTCTTGATGGGCTCTTTTGCGGCGCGGACCCGAGAGAGTCCGCGCGGCGGGTGCCAGGTCACCCGAATCGTTGCCAGGTCAGCTCCAGGCCACGATGTGCATGAGATAGTAGATGGTGCCCGTGATCGTCGCGGCCATCGTGAACTTGATGAGCGCGCTCACCACGAGCCGCTTGATCAGCGGCAGCGAGAGGAGCCAGGCGCGGAACTCCGCGACCGGGTTCCAGACGCTCACGGTTCCGTCGGGTGACATGTCGATGAGCGCGGGCCAGATCGACATGATGAGCGTGTAGTAGATGCTCACCGTGAGCATCACGACGGCGCACTGGTAGACGACGGTGAAGCTGACGATCTGCCACGGCTCGCTCAGGCTGTTGAAGT
>JBBUGS010000024.1:0-2377 GCA_038056005.1 Patescibacteria group bacterium | reverse complement strand
TGCCGATGGGAGTGTGATTTATTACACCAACGATTACGGACTCCTGCGTTCGCGCGATCATGGAGCAACGTGGGAAGCGATTACGCTCCTTACTAAGCCTGGAAGCACGTACATTCATTCGCTGGCGGTCAATCCAAAAGACAGCAACAATATTTTTTACGGCACAGCGACGACCTTGTATTCCTCGATTGACGGAGGAACGACATGGGCCACGCGCGAACTGCCAACGCAGCGTGCGGCGACAGCCATGAGTATTGATCCCAACGAAACGAGCGTGCTTTTGGTGGGCGCGGCAACGATCGAGGATTAGGCTTGGCAAGGGCTCGGTTTTACGCTAAGCTGTCGGCACTATGCCCACGACATTCATTGTTAGTAAAAAGCCGGAATTTGATAAGGTGATTGATCACTTGCGTCAGGATTTATCGAGTTTGCGCACCGGTCGGGCCAATGCCGCCATTTTAGATAACGTCAAAGTCGAAGCGTATGGCGCGATGATGGATTTGAAAGGCGTTGGTTCTATTTCGGTTCCTGACGCCAAGACGATTGTGATTGATCCGTGGGACAAAGGATTGCTTCACGCCATCGAGCAGGCGATCCAAAAATCTGATGTCGGCATCAACCCAGTCAACGACGGAAAAATTTTGCGATTGACCATGCCGCAGATGACCGAAGAGTCGCGCAAAGTGTTGGTGAAAGTGATGAAAGAAAAAGCCGAAGACGCCCGCGTGGCCATGCGCCAGGTGCGTGAAAAAGTCCGCGAAGAGATTTTGCAGCAAGAAAAAGATCACGTGATCGCCGAAGACGAGCGCTTTAAGCTGCAAGACGATTTGGAGAAATTTGTGAAAGATATGAATGGCGAAGTCGATGTGATTGTGGGGAAGAAGGAAGAAGAGATCATGACGGTGTAGTATGGTAGACAATTTGATGGAAAAAATTGTTCAGTTGTGTAAGGCCCGGGGATTTGTTTACCCGGGTTCGGACATTTATGGCGGACTTGCCAATAGCTGGGATTACGGGCCGCTTGGGGTTGAACTAAAAAATACGGTTAAGCAAGCATGGTGGAAGCGGTTTGTGCAAAGCCGTCTCGACATGGTTGGTCTCGACTCAGCCATTCTCATGAATCCAAAAGTGTGGGAAGCGTCAGGGCACGTGAGTTCGTTTACTGATCCGCTCGTTGATTGTCGTTCGTGTAAGCAGCGTTTTCGTGGCGATAAACTTTTGGAAGATAAATTGGGTGTTGAGGCTGTGGCTGGGATTAAGTTGGAAGAGGTTCAACCGAGCCTTCTTAAGGAAAAGATTGCTTGTCCTTCCTGTGGAAAAATAGAATGGGCGGAAGCGAAGCGATTTAACTTGATGTTCAAGACCCAACAAGGCGTAGTGGAAGGGGAGGGGACAACGATTTATTTGCGCCCAGAAACAGCACAAGGAATTTTTGTGAACTTTAAGAATGTCCTCCTTACGGAACGCAGGCGTTTGCCGTTCGGCATCGCCCAAATTGGAAAATCTTTTCGCAACGAAATTACTCCAGGGAATTTCATTTTCCGCACCCGTGAGTTTGAACAAATGGAAATTGAATACTTTTTCGATCCAGAACGGACGGATTGGGAATCGTTTTTTCAGTATTGGAAGAAATCAGCCATGGAGTTTATGACCGAGACACTCGGTATTCGTGCCGAGAACTTGCGATTCCGTGATCATGCGGCCGATGAACTCTCACATTATTCGAAAGGGACAACCGATATCGAATACAACTTTCCGTGGGGCTGGGGTGAGCTGTGTGCGGCTGCTGCCTACCGTACGGATTTTGATCTCACTCAGCACGCCAAGGTTAGTGGGGAAGATCTGCGTTACACCGATCCCGATGTCCCAACGCGTAAATTTTTTCCGCATGTATTAGAGCCGTCGTTTGGTGTGGACCGCATCACCCTGGCGCTGCTTCTCGACGCGTACCACGAAGAAACACTTCCAGACAACGAAACACGCACCGTGCTTCGGTTCAGTAAAAAGCTCGCCCCGGTGAAAGTGGCTATTCTTCCACTCTCTAAAAAAGAAGAACTGTGGGGGGCTACAGATGCCGTCACGAAGATACTTTTGCCCCACTGGCGCATTGAGGTTCACGCGTCACAATCGATTGGAAAACGTTATCGTCAGCAAGACGAAATCGGAACGCCGTATTGTGTGACCGTAGACTTCGATACGCTGAATGACAACGCGGTCACGGTCCGTGATCGTGACACGATGAAACAAGAACGCATTCCGATGAACGAACTCGTTGCTTATCTCACCTCCAAACTATGCTGAAACCTCATGTTTTGAAAAACGGCACGCGGGTGCACTTGGTGCCATTCAACGGAACAGAAGCGGTCACGCTTCTTGT
>JBBUGS010000023.1:0-3454 GCA_038056005.1 Patescibacteria group bacterium | reverse complement strand
GATTATATTTTGATAGACAATCCGCCCTCGCTCGGGCTACTTACGGTGAACGGACTGGTTGCCGCGGACAGCGTGCTTATTCCGGTTCAGGCTGAGTACTTTGCGCTTGAGGGTCTTGGACAACTACTGAACACAGTTGATCTCGTGAAGCAATCGCTGAAACCCGAACTTAAAGTGATGGGCGCGGTGATCACCATGTTTGATCCTCGCACCAAGTTGTCGCAAGAGGTGTTTGCTGAATTGTATCGCTACTTCCCAGACACAATCTACCGTTCAGTTATTCCGCGCAGTGTGAAACTGGCTGAAGCCCCAAGTTTTGGAAAGTCGATTTTGGGTTATGATCCGGATTCCAAAGCCGCTAAAGCCTACGAGCGCTTGGCTCGAGAATTTTTGTATCGCGAAGGATTTTAGTTTATGAACAAACCATCGGCACTGGGGCGAGGTCTTGGTTCGCTCATCCCCACCAAAAATCCCATTCCGCTTCATACCCCTGCCCCACTTGCAGAAGAGGCTAAGAATTTGGTACGCGAAGTTTCGACCGATTTGATCGTGGTCAATCCTCATCAGCCACGCAAACATTTTTCCCATTCCGAACTGGAAGATTTGATTGCTTCGATTAAAGAACACGGCATTCTGCAGCCGCTTGTTGTGACGGAGATCGGTGGCGGCAAGTATGAACTCATTGCTGGCGAGCGGCGCTTGCGCGCTTCGCGGATGCTCGGACTCAAAGAAGTCCCGGTAATCATTCGAACCGCGACGGAGCAGCAGAAACTCGAGCTCGCGCTCATTGAAAACATTCAACGCCAAGAATTAAATGCCATGGAAGAAGCGGTGGCCTATCAAGCGTTGGTGGATCAATTTAAGTTGACTCAAGACGATGTGGCCAAGCGGGTGGGAAAGAGTCGTTCGGTGGTCGCCAACACCTTACGCCTACTTGATTTATCCGAAGAAATGCAATTAGCCCTCATAGAAGGCAAAATCAGCAAAAGCCATGCCCGCACGCTTCTGGCCGAAAGCGATCCTGCAAAACGGGAACATTTGTTTCATAGCATGCTAACCGGCGGGATGACCGTCCGCGAGGCTGAAGCCCGGACGCAGCCCAAAGCTCCCCGCGCGGTCACCAAAGATCCAAATATTATTGATCACGAGCGCCGCTTGCGTGAATTTCTGGGCACCAAAGTGGAAATTGCTGACCGTCACGGAAGCGGCAAGATCACGGTGCATTACTATTCAAAAGAAGAGCTCCGTGAGCTCTTAGCACTTTTGAGCGGCTAAACGTTTTAGGCCGCCTTAGTTTTTTTACCAACCATTTTACTGAGCCAGATTTTCATCGTACTCCGCGTCGCATCGCGGATTTTTTCTCGGGCGTGATGGGTTTTGGCAAACTTCAACCAATCCGCATTCGGCCCTTTGCGATTTTTGTCGATGACAATTTCGCACATGTCGCCGGATTGCAGTTCAGAATCCAGGTTGACCATTTTGTCGTTAATGCGCGCGCCCATGCACTTGTCGCCAATATCAGTGTGAATAGCGTAGGCGAAGTCCACAGGGGTTGAGCCGTCCGGGAGATCAATCACGTCGCCTTTGGGAGTAAACACAAAGATACGATCTTTAAATATTTCGAGCTTCATTTTTTCAATCTGCCCCAGAAAGTCCTTGTTGACCTCCAGTGTTTTGTGGATTTGAGCGAGCTCGTCCATCCAAATCATGTCTTTGGCTTTCACTTTGCTGCCGTCTTCTTTGTACCGCCAGTGGGCAGCCACACCATACTCAGCATGTTCATGCATTTCTTGGGTCCGGATTTGAAACTCAACAATGCCACCGTGCTCCCCGAACACAGTGGTGTGGAGCGACTGATAGCCGTTCGGTTTAGGTTGGGCAATATAATCTTTGATACGCCCAGCAAGTGGTTTCCAGCGTTTGTGGAGCACGCCCAAGACGGCATAGCACTCACTGACATCAGACACGATAATGCGCACCGCAATAATGTCGTAAATTTTGGTAATGTCGTTTTTATACTTTTCGAGCTTGCGGTGGAGGCTATACAAACGCTTGACTCGGCCGTGAATCGAAATAGGCTTAATTTCTTCGCCGAGCATGTCCTCTTCGGCCAGTTTCATGCTTTGATTGACCACTTTTTCTTTCTCTTTAACCTTACGCTCCAACAGTGTGCTCACTTGCTCGTAAGCTTTGGGGTCGAAATAAGCAAAAGCAAGATCTTCGAGCTCTCCACGCATTTCTCCCATGCCCAGGCGATTGGCAATCGGGCCGTAAATTTCCAACACTTCCCGAGCAATGCGTAATTGTTTTTCGCGCGGCCGGGCGTAGAGCGTTTTCAAGTTGTGTAAACGATCAGCGAACTTGATGAACACCACGCGCACATCAGAAGCCATAGCCAAAAACATCCGACGCATGTTTTCCGCGTAGACATCTGTCCCAACGTACCTAACTTTTTTGAGCTTAGTGACGGCATCGACCAAGTTGGCAACATCAGCCCCAAATTGTTTTTTGAGGTCAGCGAGCGTGACCCCGGTGTCCTCGACGACATCGTGGAGCAGTCCAGCAGCCAAGCAGTTCATGCCCAATTTCATTTGTGCCAGTTTATAAGCGGTGGCCAGAGGATGCACAATATAGTCATGACCTGTTTGGCGCATTTTTCCGGCATGGGCAGCAGAAGCTAAATCATAGGCTTGCTGCACAAAATTCAAATCAGGCTCCTCGTAGTTTTTTTTGATCAACGCAAGCAGCTCATCAAAGCTGTAGTCGATTTTTTCCGCCTTTCCTTGTTTCATAAAGTGACTTGTTTAGCGTACGTCTGCTAAACGTGTTTGTCAAAACCCTCAGTGATTTTGTAAAAAGCGCGGACCCCAGCGAGCGGATCGCCGGGGTCATTGAGCAGGCTCCTGTCGGGGAGCAGGGGGAGTATCGGTAGATTCCTCGGCGTCATCGACATCCGGCGTCGCCAGCCCGATTTCTTGGAGCACCGGGTATACGTTCGGTGAGATCGCGAGGCCGCTCGCCGTTTGGTGCCTCTGGATCTCTTCGAGGGTTACGAACGCTCCCTGCACGGGGTCCAGCTTCAGCCGAGCGTTAACGCTCCGCCGTTGTTGTCGGTGGAGCACCACCTTGCACATCAAGTAGATGTACAGGGTCTCCCTTCCTCGGGCGTTGCGTTCGAACCGAACGAAGGCTGGGTGGCTGTAGACCACGCGCAGGTCCTTGGGCTCAAGTCCTGGGATGAGCTTGTAGGCATTTCGAAGTTCGTGGGTCACCCGGCGCGAAATAGCTGCCTTGGCTGTCTCCCGACGGATTTTCTTCACGAGCTCGTCTTCTTCGCCGTCTGCGTTTTGGTGTCGGCGTCCCTTCTTCGGGAACAACCTTCGAAGCAGATCCCCGAGTTCACCGGGATGCTTGACCTCGAACTTGAGTTTCCTACCCGTTGCGGGATCGATCA
>JBBUGS010000022.1:0-4170 GCA_038056005.1 Patescibacteria group bacterium | reverse complement strand
GATGAAGCCCGTTCCGAGATCCAGAAACGAAAACATGCCGCGAGCCTTAAGGCGCTACTTAAATCCGTAAGTAACGCCGCATGGCGTAAGCGGTTGAAAGTAACGTGACCATTGTGAGACCAACAAATTCAGCACCAAAGATCATCAAGAAGTTGTGATTAAAGTAGCCAAGCAAGTTTGGCGGCGTGCTCACAAAAAATTTAGCGAGCCACGGATCAACAACCCCAAGGATCGGATAGACGATCGCAATAATGAGCCCGAGGGCAACAAACGTGTAGATAATCGCTTCGACCAAGAACGGCCCGCGCACAAAGGCCGCGGAAGCGCCGACCAAACGCATAATCCCGATCTCTTCACGATGCGTATAAATAGCAACCCGAATAGTGTTAAAGACAATCAAGATCGTAATAAAGATAAAGAAGGCGCCGAGAATAATCCCGCCAATACGCACCCGCTCGATGGTGTGATTGATGGCTGAAATGATCGATTCGTGGCTTTGGTAATCTTTGTCTTGAATGTATTGCTTATATTCTGGATTTTCTAATGCTTCAAGGATGAAGGGGAAATCAGCCGGATCATAAGCACTCACAATCAGCTGCGCGCCAAAGGGATTTCCACCGACTTCGTCAAGGGAAGCCAGGACTTCGGGCTTGTTGGCATTCTTGTCGCGGAAATCAGCAAGCACTTCGTCAGGAGTGAGTTGTCGGGCATCTTTGACTTGTGGCAACGACATCAAGTAGCCACGGGCGCCAGCAATCACTTCTTCATTAGTTTCTGGAGCGAACGAGACGGAAACATCGATTTTCGACTCCACCGCCGTGACCGCGGTTTGCCCGAGCACATTCATGACTAACAAGACGTTCACAATAAGGAGCGTGAGCACCAAAATAGTCACGGTGATAATCGACAACCAAATATTTCTCCAAAAACTTTGGAGGGCGAAGTGGATGATGCGATAGGCGCTGACAAAAAAAGCCATACTAAATTTTGTATCTTCCCTCTTCGATATCTGAAACAATCTTTCCGCCTTCAAGAGTAATCACCCGCTTCTTCAAACGATTCACGACTTCGCGGTTATGTGTTACGAGGACAACGGTTGTGCCAAACTGATTGATCTTTTTTAAGAGATCAATGATTTCGTGGGTGTTGACGGTGTCGAGGTTACCAGTCGGTTCATCTGCGAGCAAAACTTTCGGCCGATGGATCAGCGCGCGAGCAATCGAGATACGCTGTTGCTCGCCACCAGACAATTGATGCGGATAGCGATGGGTCTTATCGTCGAGCCCGACAATGCGCATCACGTTTGGAACGACTTCTTTGATGCGCTTAGGATGCTCACCAGCCACTTGCAGAGCAAAGGCTACATTCTCGGCCGCGGTCTTCATGGGTAATAATTTGAAATCTTGAAAGACCACACCGATTTGGCGGCGGAGCAACGGAACGTCGTGAGAAGAAATGCGACTAATATCCCAGCCACCAATTTCAATCGTCCCTTTGGTCGGCTTTTCTTCGGCAAACAAACATTTAGCCAGCGTGGACTTCCCTGTTCCGCTGCGCCCCACGATACACACAAACTCGCCCGCCTTAATATGTAGGCTAACGTCTTTCAACCCAACAATGTTGGGCGGGTAAATTTTGGAAACGTTGCGCAAGTGAATCATCTAAAAACAGTATAGCAAAACTTCGATAACACTTAAACACAGATGCCTAATTAAATCGCAAAACCGTACCCCCTCGTACGGCCTGCGTGTAATTCCGCCAGAAGCGGAAGGCCGTTGGAAGTACGGTCAGCCGTCGAAGTCGACGGCGCTGGAGAGGATTGGGTAGTAGCGACAGTGAGCCGCAGTGAAGGATGTCGGGGCCGAGACCTCCACGCCACCGTCGTCACACACCGTGAGAGTGTGGGCCGGTGCTCCACGCTCGACCTCTGCCTCGACGTAGGCCTGGACGACTCGCTGGAGGTCAGCGTTCTGCTGATTGGCCTCGTCCAGTCGGACCATCAGGACCGTGACCACCACGAGGAGAGAAAACAAGGCGAGGACGAGAAGGAGGCGAGCGAGCTTCGACACTTGACTCTTTGGGCCGTCGGAGGTCATTTTGGTGATCTTCCAGATGGAAGCCGACGATCAAAAATAACGTAAATCATTATTTCCGTCAATAGTATGACAAAACAAAAAATCCCTACCGGTTAGGTAAGGACTCTTTGGAGCCGATGGTGGGAATTGAACCCACGACCTCTACTTTACGAAAGTATTGCTCTACCCCTGAGCTACATCGGCCTGGAGCGGGATACGAGAATCGAACTCGCGTCTCTAGCTTGGGAAGCTAGCATACTACCATTGTACTAATCCCGCGGATCGTTCTCGGGCGGCATTACTATAATCGAAAACCCGTTCCCTGCCAAGACTCTTCGTGAGATCAAGCGCGTGGCCGTCGTTCCAAGCGATAATACACTAATTTGACCACTTCAGTGACCACTAGATAGGCGGCCACCAGGCCAATAATCAATGTAATGTTTGCAGCGGTTGGCGGGGTGAAGGCAAACAACTTCTGACCAACCATTGTCCAAGGAAGCATGAGGCCGAGAATCGCGGCCACCGCGGAAAGAATGAGAATGATCCCTGACGGCCGGTTGGCGCGGAAGACAGGCAGCTGAGTGCGAATCGAAAAGAGGAATAAAATTTCCGAAAGGACCGTAGCAATAAACCACGAAGTCTGAAGCGTTTCAATACCCATCGGACGGAAGACAAGAAAATAGACCATGTGAAAAACGGTCGAAACAAGACCGATCACTGTGGTAAACAGGGCGATGTCACGAACGCGATACGTTTTCGGTCGGACCACTTCCCCTTCGTCGGTGCGGTCGGTGGCGATCAATATCATTGGGAAGTCGGTAAGTAAATTGAGAAGCAAAATTTGCATGGGCAAGAGCGGCAAGGTGCTGCTAAACAAGGTGGCGATGGCGATGGCGTAGAAATTACCAAAGTTAGAAGCGAGTGTGGCTTTGATGTATTTCAGCGTATTAGCAAACACCACGCGACCGTACACGATTCCATCAACAATGACGGAAAGGCTTTGCTCCAAAAGGACAATATCCGCCGCCTCGCGAGCAATGTCCGCAGCGCTCTGCACCACTACACCGACGTTGGCGGCTTTGAGCGCTGGGGCGTCGTTGATTCCCTCCCCCAAAAATCCGGTCAGGCGTTTTTCGCGGAGCAGGGTGATGATCTCGTATTTTTGCTCTGGCGCAACACGAGCGAAAACAGCATATTCCAAAACCACCGCCTCTCGCTCAGATTGGGTGAGTTTGGCAAACGCTTCACCGGTCATGACCTTTTTAGCGTCATCGATGAGCCCAACCTCTTTAGCCACAGCGCCGGCGACATCTGCCGCGTCGCCAGTTAAGATTTTGATTTCTACCCCGAGCTCTTTGGCTTTGGCGATGGCTTTGGCTGTTGAGGGTTTGATCGGATCGACAAACGAAATCATTCCAACAAACGCCAGGCCGTGCAGTTCATCGTCTGGTGTGTATTCTTCTACATCCCAAGCCCGCTTCGTAACCGCGAGCACGCGTCGACCGAACTTACCTTCATGCTCAGCCCACGCGAGCGCAGCGGCTTGTTTGTCTGGCGCGAGCTCGCTGGCTCTCACCAGCAACTCTGGCGCCCCACGGACAATCAACTCCTTAACGTCACCGTGCTTTAAGAGAACACTGTTGCGCTTGCGCGTGGGATCAAACGGGGTTTGATCAAGCACTTCCACACCTGTTTCATGCCCGTGAGCATCGAGAATGGCCACGTCAAAGGGATCTTTGGTCCAGGCGGCATGAGCGGCTGTGCGCAAAATATCATCACGATGCTCGCCAAAAACTTCAGCAACAGTCAGGTGATTCTCGGTGAGCGTTCCCGTCTTGTCGGTGCACAAAACTTGAATGCTCCCGAGATCTTGAATCGCGGCCAAACGTTTGACCACCACGCGATGCTTAGCAAGTTTGAGCGCTCCGTGCGACAAAGAAAACGTGGTCACAACTGGCAGCGCCTCCGGCACCACACTGACCGCGAGGGCAATCGAGAAAATAAGGAGCTCAGGAATATTCGCCTCACCACCCTCAAGCGCGAGCTTGATCACAAACAACGCCACCAGAGTGATAATGATCGTTTTGAGCACGAA
>JBBUGS010000021.1:0-12975 GCA_038056005.1 Patescibacteria group bacterium | reverse complement strand
GGCTGGACGCCGCCCCGCGACGACGCCGGGCGCGCGCCGCAAGAGATCACCGACATTCGCCTCATCTTAAGCGATCTCGGATTTAATGTGAGCGCTTTGCCAACTGCGGCTGATGGACGATCAACAGGCTCGTCGACAACGACAGGTGGCACAGAGTTCGGCGCCTTGCCAGGTACAGAAGACAACGCCGCCGCGGTTAAGGCCAACGATCCTGACGAAGATGGACTAGGCAATAGCTTTGAATACTTTTACGGCAGCAATCCTAACAATCCAGACACCGACGGTGATGGAGTAAATGATGGGGAAGAAGTCCGTCATGGACAAAATCCCACTGGTAAAGGCTCGCTGTTTAGTTTTGGTGTGTTGCCTTAATCTATGATGCGCTCTCGTGAAACACGTCACGAACGACGGAGCGGCGGGTATGACCGCCGTTTGCCAACCTTGCGCTACGGATTTGTGGCGCTTGCTGGCATTATTGTGCTACGCCTGTTTACGTTGCAGGTAGTCGACGCCGCCTATTACACAGCGGCAGCTACGGATCAATTTTCTTTTTACTCCGAACTTGCACCAGAGCGCGGCAAAATTTTGGCGCGAGATTTGAAAGATGGTCAGCTGTATCCAGTGGCCACCAACATTAATCTTGGTTTAGTGTTTGCTGATCCGCGCAATGTTAAAGATGTTCATGCTGAGTCAGAAACGATTGGTGCGATTTTAGGGATGACGGACGAAGATAGGGCCCTCCTTGCCGACAAGCTCGCTGAAAACAAGCAAAAACAATGGCTGGTGATTCAAAAAAATGTGCCAGAAGAGCTGCTGGCTCAAATCGATCTGGCCAAGAAAGAAGGCAAGCTCGCCGGCATTTCTTACCACCGCGTTCCGAGTCGCACCTATCCCGAAACAGGTTTTAGTGGCCATGTCCTAGGATTTGTCGGTTCGAATGAGGATGGTTCGCTCACGGGGAAGTATGGGCTTGAAGGCTATTTTGATGAGATGCTCACGGGTGTGCGCGGATTTTTAGACTCAGAACAAGATGCGGCCGGCCGGTTTATTGTCGGCGGGGACCGCCTCTTCCAACCAGCTGTTGATGGCGCCGATATTGTCCTCACCATTGATCGCAACATTGAATACACGGTCTGTAAAATGCTTTCGCAAGCCGTGCTCCGCCATGGCGCTGATGGCGGATCTGTGATCATCCTGAACCCGTCGACTGGCGCCGTGCTCGCGATGTGTGGCAGCCCTGGGTTTGATCCCAATCGCTATAATGAGGTTGATGACATTAACACCTTTAACAATCCGGCGACGTTTAATGCTTACGAACCTGGATCGATTTTCAAACCCATCACCATGGCCGCTGCTCTGGACACTGGTGCAGTGACTCCAGCGACCACCTTTGTTGACACCGGCTCAGTAACCATCGATGATCGCACTATTGGCAACGCTGACGACAAGGTTTACGGCGAACAAAACATGACCCAAGTGCTCGAAGAGTCCATTAACACCGGCATGATTTTCACTCAGCAACAAATGGGCAAAGAGGCGTTCAAAACGTATGTACAAAATTTTGGCTTTGGCGCCTACACGGGGATTGAACTCAGCAAAGAAGTCCCTGGTAATGTGAGTTCGCTCGAGAAAAAAGGTGATGTGTTCGCTGCCACCGCTTCGTTCGGACAAGGTATCACCGTGACGCCGATTCAAATGGCTCAAGCTTTTGCTGCACTAGCGAACGGTGGAACACTCATGCAGCCCTACATCGTGGAAGAAAAACGCATGGCTGATGGCACGGTCGAAAAAACAACACCGATTCAAATTCGCCGAGTGATCACCGACAAAACCGCCAACTTGATTAGCGCCATGCTTATTTCTGTGGTCGAGAATGGTCACGGTAAACGTGCTGGTGTACCGGGCTATTACATTGCTGGAAAAACCGGCACGGCGCAGGTCGCGGGCTCAGCTGGAAGCTATTTGGAAGGCGTGACGATCGGTTCCTTTGCTGGCTATGGTCCTGTTGGCGACCCTAAGTTCGCCATGGTTGTCCGTATTGATCATCCGCGCGATGTGCAATATGCTGAGTCTACGGCCGCGCCACTGTTTGGCGAAATTGCTGATTTCTTGCTACGCTACTTTGAAGTTCCGCCTCAGCGGTAATCTATGAAAAAACTGGTGGTATTGATTTTAACCTGGGCAACGAAGCGCGCTTTGGCTCGCCATAAACCAACGATCGTGGCTGTGACCGGCTCGGTCGGCAAGACCTCGGCGAAAGAGGCGATTGCGATTGTTTTGGCGACCAAGTTTAACGTGCGCACGGCCAAGAAAAATTTGAATACCGAAATTGGAGTTCCGCTCGCGGTCCTAGGACTTGATAAACCGAGTTCGTCGACGGGCTGGATTTCGACCTGCTGGAAGGCCATGTTCTCGAAAGAAAAAGATTTCACTACCCATTTAGTGCTCGAGTTTGGAGCTGATCGTCCCGGCGACATTGCTCACCTCGTGAAGCTTGCTCCACCTCACGTTGGGGTGGTGACTGCCATCAGCCAAGTGCATGTTGAGAACTATCCCTCGTTTCAAGATTTGATCAATGAGAAAGCAGAACTGGTTCGGGCGCTGCCAGCTGATGGACTTGCGGTGTTGAACGCTGACGATCCGGAAGTTCTCGGCATGCGCGATCGCATCACCGCGCCAGTCGTCACATGTGGCTGGAGTGAAGAAGCAGATGTGGTTGCTTCAAACTATACAATCGAAACACGTGAAGATAATTCTTTTGCACCAAACGAGTCGCTCGCCGCGGTGCGTTTTGATGTTAAAGACGTGAAGACCGAAGAGACATCATCGGTAACCCTCCGCGAAGCCATTGGCCGGCCGCAGGGGAATATTGTGTTGTTTGCCCTCTGTGTTGGTCGGTTCTTTGGGATTCGCACGAGTGACGCCATCGCTGCCCTTGAAAAGTCTTATGCCTCTCCGACGGGGCGGATGAAGCCACTTCACGGCATCAAAGGCTCACTCGTTCTCGACGATTCTTACAACGCGGCACCAGCCTCGATGAACGCCGCGCTCGACGTGCTTCAAGATTTTCATCCCGTTGAAACCGCTCGGCGTATTGCTGTGCTCGGTGAAATGGCTGAGCTTGGGAGTCACACCGAAGAGCTCCACCGTCAACTTGGTTGGAAAGCAGCAGAGATGGGTGTTGATCTGTTGGTTTGTGTTGGCGAAAAATCGCGCGATACCGCTCGGGGAGCCAAAGAAGCAGGCATGGCCGAAGATCAAATTGTGTTGCAAAAAAATTCCATCGATGCCGGACGCTTTATGGATCGTGAAGTCAAAGCTGGCGACGTCGTGCTTGTAAAAGGCTCGCAAAGTTCGCGCATGGAACGCACGGTCAAAGATTTGCTTGCTACCCCTGAAAAAGCAAACGAGCTCTTGGTCCGCCAAGAGCCCGAATGGCTTCTGCGTTAGTTAAGCGTGTTTTCGATATTCTGTTTCTTGCGGTGTAGTCAGTTCATCGAGTCTTCCTTCAAACTCTGAAATCATCTTTTTTAATTCTTGCTTTTGATTAGGGTCTTCGTAGCGTGTGAGTTCCTCGTTCATGTCTTTAAGGATTTCAGAAATTTCTTTCACTTGCTCGTCGGGCGACATACGACTAAGATCGCGTTCCCATTCGGCACGAATAGCAAGTCGAGCTTCCGCGGCCTTTGGTTGCTCTGAGCGGAGTTGCTCAAGAGTTTTTTTCACAACATGAACTTTAAGTCCTGCTACTTCCTTGTCGATGGCAGCGCGGTCGAGTCCCCGTTTCATCGCTCCTGCAATATCTAGATTCTTTACCATACAATTAGGGTTTAAGATTCATAAAAATGGTATCATTGACCTCGTGCGTTTGTCCAAACAGCTTCTGAAATTGCGACGACCACCCCGAGAGATGGCGCCGCGTTCGCGGGGCCGAGGGGTGGTCGATCAGGCGAGGTAGGTCTCGCCGGCGTTCACCTGAGCCGCAGCGGCCTTCGGTGTTTGGAGCCAGTCGTTGATCACGGCGGCGGTGGCGACGCTCGCCAGCTCTTCATCTTCGTAGTGGGCGAGGAACTCCTCGTACACGGTGGAGATGAGCTCGCCGAGGGTTTTTGGGGTGCGGGCCATTTGAGTGCCTCCTCAGGGTTGGTGGGGCCTCCAAATATAGCATAAAAATACCATTTTGTCAATCCTTTTGTGAAGCTCAAAACAACCAATTTGGTCTATATCTTCAATAAAAATGGCCAAATTTTGCTAGCCATGAAAAAGCGCGGTTTTGGGGCTGGGAAGTGGAATGCGCCAGGAGGGAAGGCAGAGGAGGAGGAAACGGCTGAGGGGGCTGCCAGTCGGGAGGTGCTAGAAGAAGTAGGCCTTGAAGTTCAAGACTTGGAGGATCGCGGGACGATCGAGTTTTTATATGAAGACCCAGATGCGACCACCAGCGCCTGCAGAATTTTTGTGACACACACATTTCACGGCGAGCCGGTCGAAACCGAAGAGATGCGACCTGAATGGTTTTCCATTGATGCGATTCCGTGGGATACTATGTGGGAGAGTGATCGTATTTGGTTGCCGGAGTTGCTTGTTGGTCAGACAGTGAACTATCGTTGCTATTTTGATAACGATCAAAAATTTATTCGTCATGAACGCCGGACATGATTCGTTTTTTCTACGCCTCCGTCTTTGTCTCAGGTCTCCTCGCTCTCGCTGCAGCGATTCTGGTTTTGTTTCCGCTGCACTCGCCAGACAGCAGTCCGACTACGAGCCAGCCAACAGCGACTCTTCCGGTTGCGGCTGATGCTCCGCCAGAGCCTGTATCGCTTTTATTTTTCGGCGACATCATGCTTGGCCGCAATGTAGAGAATCATACTAATCAAAAAGGAGATGATTACCCGTACGAGAAGTTGCGCGAGCTCATCCATAGTGTTGACTTTGCCTTCGTGAACTTGGAAGGGCCGATCGTGAGCAATCATTCACAAACCCCTACGGGTTCATTTGTCTTTTCGTTCAAAGACACAAGTGCCGAAGCGCTCGCTCGCGCAGGATTTGATGGCGTATCACTCGCCAACAATCACACGTTGAATCAAGGCGAATCTGGTTTTGTCGAGACGCAGCAGTTTCTTGAAGAAGCCGGAATTTTGTATACCGGACATCCGTTCAACATGGATGCGTCGTATGCCTTTCAAACAACGGTTCGAGATCTGCCGCTGACCTTTATCGGATTTAACATGACTTTCCCGACCGACGATCCCGAAGCCGCCGTGGCTACGATCGCTGAACTGAGCCGCGCATCACAGAATCAGATTATTGTGATGATGCATTGGGGCAATGAGTACGAGCCGCACTCTGACAAGCGGCAGCAAGATTTAGCACATGACCTCATTAACGCCGGGGCTGATCTCGTTGTCGGCGCCCATCCGCATGTGGTTCAAGAGATTGAAGAATATAACGGCAAGTTGATTTTCTACTCGCTCGGCAATTTTATTTTTGATCAATACTTTTCCGTAGAGACGCAACAAGAATTGGGAGTGAAGTTTGCGATCGATGAGAAGGGAATTATCTCGGCAACGCTTTATCCGATCGAAAGTATTGCTAGTCAACCACAGCTGATGGACGAAACTGATCGGCAAAATTTTTTGAAAGCGCTGGCTGAGCGCAGTGACGAAGCCCTTGCTCCAGAAATAGAGGCCGGGGTGTTGACCTTGACGGCCGAGTGATTTTTCAGTACAAAGCGGCCAGGAGAAGTGTCATGACCAGTACGTTGCTTTGGTTCCTGGAAAATATGGACGGGCGCGCCCGTGCTCAACTCGTGATGGCGATCCGTCGCCCGCTCATCGGGCACGAGGGGATGGACGAGTGCCGCCACATCGAGCTCTCCCTCGCCAGGATGGAGGCCGGGCGGGTGGTCATGCTCCATGAAGCGTGCTTCGTCCCTCCGCCGCCGGTGATCATCGGCAACCCTGGGCAGCCGGGCGCCACGACCAAGGCGGTGCGGCTCCTCCAGTTCGAGGACTACGAGACCGACGCGACCATCCCCGGCCTCCCTCCGGACCAGCGCGGGGCGATCCGCTTCGACGAGCTGGTCATCGCCACTGCCCTCCTGCCGGGGGAAGCGAACGCCCTCTTCACCCTGCTCTTCGGCCTGGCCATGGAGCTCATCGAGGAGCCCGACGCCATCGATCTCGCCGACCGCTACGGCAAGCGCGGCGTCATGCTGGCCGTCCTCGCCGCCCGCTAGACCCCTCGGTTGGCTTCATCTTCATCGTGCTTCAACGTTCCGGCGAGCTCCTCTCGCCGGTCGTTCGTGTTTTAGATACTTAATACAAAAAGACGTACGGTGTGACGGGTAGCGAAAACGTCACGGTGTACATCTTTTTGTGGTGACCCCACGGGGAGTCGAACCCCGATTTGCGCCGTGAGAGGGCGCCGTCCTAACCATTAGACGATGGGGCCAAAAATAAATTGGCGACGGAACGATAGCATTTTAAAGTGGCACAGTCAATCATTCTCTTTAAAAATCGGTGGCCGCGGAAGAATCCCGCGGCCCATGGACATGAAGGTGGCACGCGTGAACTCAGGCCGCGAAGGGGAAGCGTCCTTCGCTTTCGAGCGTCGCAGCGAGCTCGAGGTAGTGCGTGTTGTTGCTGATCGCGGCCAGTTCGCGGGCCCGTTCCTTGGTGGTGAGCCCGACCGCGACGGCCGTGAGGAGGATCAGCATCTCGTCGAAGTGCTCGGCGAGGCCGGAGAAGGTCACGATGAACGGGCCGAAGCGGAACCCGCCGGCCCAGTGCTTCACTTCCCACCGGAGATCGCGGGACTCCCAGGCTGAACAGTGCTCGGGCCACTTGTTCAGCCGCCAGCCCTTGTCGATGGCGTGGCTGAACCACTCACCGAATTGGACCGCGGTGCCCTTGCCGAGGCGGAAGCCGAAGCATGGGGCGTAGTCATTGGGGGCATTGGGATCGCAGTAGAAGACCTGGCAGTAGCCGCCGGCGTCGGTGGCGACGATCTTCTGGGCCGCCGGCAGCACGGTCGTGCTTGCCAGGTTGGCCATCGTCGCGCCGAAGTAGCGGGCGAAGTCGGTCTCGCCCATCACGTGGAGCGGATTGCGGGGTGCGGTCGCGGTCATGAAGCCTCCGACAAGACCCTAAGGGACATTCATCGCCAGGTCAAGAGCGTTTTATCCATGGCTGCCAAGTTATTTTTTTGTTATACTGTCGCCGTATGATCCTGGAGGAATTGTTTGTACAAATCGGCGTCGTGATTGTTGTTGCGGCCGCATTGTCGTTTTTGTTCAATCGCTTGCGCCAGCCGCTCATCATCGCCTACATTTTGGCAGGTGTGCTCGTTGGCTCGCATATTTTGCCTGGGACTTCTTCGTCAGAATTCTTTGCAACGCTTTCCGACATTGGCGTGGCCTTTTTGCTGTTCACCGTGGGTTTGAATTTGAACTGGCGGCACATTAAAGAGATTGGTTGGATCGCGCTCGCGGTTGGTGTTGGCCAAGTGGTGTTTACTTCTGCTGTTGGCTATGGACTCGCGCGGTTGTTGGGGTTTGATTTGATGACGGGTTTGTATATTGCCGTGGCTTTCACCTTCTCGTCGACGATCATTATTGTGAAGTTGCTCTCCGATAAAGATGATCTCGATCGACTGTACGGTCGGATTTCCGTCGGCTTTTTGTTGGTCCAAGATTTGATCGCCATGTTCGTGCTCTTGTTTCTCTCCGCTCTCGGTACAGGAGCAAGTCTTGAAACGATCGTCACTTCGACATTTGGTAAATGGGTCGCGGCGATTTTGGGTCTGATTATTTTTGCCAATTGGATTTTGCCTAGAGTCACAGCTTATGCCGCCCGTTCACAGGAATTGCTCTTCCTGTTTGGATTGGCATGGTGCTTTGGCGTGGCCAGTGTTTTGTCACTCATGGGATTTGGGATTGAGATCGGTGCGTTGCTTGCCGGTATCTCGCTCGCCGGCACGGTGTGGAGCAAAGAGCTCGCCGCCCGCATTCGGCCACTCAGAGATTTCTTTTTAGTGATCTTCTTTGTTCTTCTCGGTTCAGGTTTGAGTTTTGCTAACGTCGGCACGCTGGCTGGGCCCGTGGTGTATTTCTCGCTGTTCATTTTGATTGGCAATCCGCTGATTGTCTTGTTGATCCTTCGTACCCTTGGCTACCATCCACGGACTGGATTTATGGCCGGAACGACCGTGGCCCAAGTGTCTGAGTTTTCTTTCATTCTCCTCGCTGCCGGGATCAAAATCGGGCAGATTCCTGAGTCGGTCCTCACCTTGGCGACACTGGTCGGTCTCATCACTATTACCGTGAGTTCATATATCATCAGCTACAACGAAAAGATTTACGATTTTCTGGCACCTCTTTTCCGCCCGCTCGAGCCAGCGAGACTTTCGCGTATCGCTGGGCAAATCGAGCGGCGGTCTCCTGAACTGGTCTTGTTCGGGTATCACCGGATGGGTGAAGTAATTCTTCCTAAACTCAAAGCGTTGAAGCGCTCTCTACTTGTTGTCGATTTTGATCCGATGATGATCGAGCAGCTCAAGCATAAACAGGTGACTGGAGTTTACGGGGATGCCGGTGACCCCGACTTTCTGATGGAAATAAAACTTGAAAAGAGTAAATTGGTTATCTCGACCATTCCTGATGCCGAAATCAGTTACAACATTTTGGAATATTTGAAGAATCGTAAATTTACCGGTGCCGTCATTGTCACGGCCAAAACCAAAGAACAGGCTGAGTGGCTTTACAGCGCTGGGGCAACGTTTGTGATTATCCCAAGCGTTCTTGGTGGCCAGAGGTTTGGCGAACTGTTGAATAAAGAAAAATTTGATCCTAAGGCCTGGAGCACCCTCGCCAAAGCGAGCTTTTCAATAAAATCTTGACGGTCCTTACGTTTGAAACTACACTCCTCGGTCGAGGAGATGGACATGGCTGATGGCAAAGAGGGGGTGACCGCACTCGTCACGCATCCCAAATTCTGGATGACCGAGATCCGCGGCTACGCCGAGTTGCAGACCTGGCACTCGTCTGATGATCGCCGCGAGGTTCGCTTCCTGCTCGTCATGCCCAAGCGCCACACGAGCAGGGAACTTCTCATAAAGCACCTTCTCGTCCGGGTCTACCGCCTCGACCACCGACCGGCTGCCCTCAAGATCACCTGCTTCGATCCTGACCCGGGGAACGACGGCTACCGGATCACGGCCGAGCTGCCGACAAGCGGAGCCGTGAGTGACATGACCTTCGGGGTCTACCTCGTCTCAGCGGGGGAGATGGTTCGTACCTTGAGCATCGTCACGACCGAGGCCGAGGAGGTCTTCCCCCCGGCCGAGGAGCCCATCCTATTCCGTCCCCGACGTCCTGCGTAAACCCCCCGCCTGCGGCAACACCGCTCGGGGGTGTTGTCTTTCCGGGTTTCTTTTAAAAGAAGATCGGGCCGGCTGGCAGTGCCGGGGTAATAGGTTTTATTAGGCCTTAAGTATGACCTTCTAAAATGTGATCACGTGTGGCCTCTCTGTGATCACTGGCGATCACCTTGTGGCCACTGGTGGCCACAAATCAGAAGGTGGTCTATAAGACCCTTCTTTAGCCATCGCACACCCTCAAAACCTGCCCACCCCGCCTTTTAAAAGAATATTGACAGTCTTTGCTTAGCACTCTATAATGGAGACTGCTAGATTTGAATCTATGAACGAGCGGCAAGAACTCATCTTAAAGGCCTTGGTCGAAGAATATATTCGGACCGCTGAGCCTGTGTCTTCGAAGATTTTGGTTGAACATTACGATTTAGATGTCTCTTCGGCCACAGTGCGTAACGATCTGGCTGAGCTCGAGGCTGCTGGGTTTATTCGTCAACCGCACACCAGTGCTGGGCGTGTGCCTACTGAGGGCGGCTATCAAGAATACTTGCGCAAGCTTGCTCCGCAAAAAGTAAACTCAGATCGCACCACGTCACGTAAACTCCGGGAAGCGATTACGGATTCGCCTGATCCAGAAGAGACCATGCGTGCGCTCACCAAAGAATTAGTTCGCTTGTCTGGCGACATGGCCATTGCTGCCTTCGGACCTGATCGGAGTTTTTTTACTGGCATGGGCACATTGATGGCCAAGCCAGATTTTCAAGATTTAGATGTGGTTCGCTCCATGAGCCAAATGCTTGATCGCTTTGATGAAGTGGTGGAAGGCGTGTTTGCCCAGTTGGCAGAAGAGCCGCAAGTGATGCTTGGTCACGACAATCCGTTTGGAAAAGACACGGCTGCGGTCGTAGTGAAGTGTCGTTTGCCAAATGGACGGATTGGTTTGCTTGGTTTGGTCGGCCCGATGCGTATGGATTATCCAAAAAATTTAAGTTTGATCGAAGAAGTTATTGATATTTTGAAAGAATAACTATGTCAGAAGAATTACAAAAGCAGTGTGAGGAGTATTTGGCCGGATGGAAGCGAGCGCTCGCCGACTACGACAATCTCAAAAAAGATTTGAGCCGCGAAAAAGAAGAAACGCGCAGTTACTTGAAGGAACAGTTAGCGCACGATCTGATTCCGATCCTCGATAGTTTTGATCAAGTAAATCGCCACACACCAGCCTTGAACGTCACCGAAGAAGACGCGCTCAAGTTTCAAAGTTGGTTGAACGGACTGCGACATGTGCAAGCGCAGCTCGAGACTGTGATGAAGAACTTAGGACTCGAGGCGGTCGCGACGAGCGGGCCGTTTGATCCAACACTCCACGAAGCAGTCGGACAGCAAAAAGAAGAAGGCAAAGAAGAGGGCGCGATTGTCGAAGTGGTCGGAACCGGTTGGAAACTTAATGAAAAAATTATTCGTCCGGCAAAAGTAATCATCAATCAATAATATGGCAAAAGTATTAGGCATCGATCTCGGAACAACTAACTCGTGCATGGCTGTCATCGAGGGAGGTCAGCCAAAAGTGCTCGAAAATAAAGAAGGGGCGCGGACCACGCCGTCAATTATCGCGGTCGCTAAAAACGGTGAACGTTTGGTCGGTGCGCCAGCTAAGCGCCAAGCTGTGACCAACGCCGAGAATACGCTCTACTCAATTAAGCGTTTGATTGGGCGTCGCTGGGATGATGCCGAAGTGAAGCGTGATTTGGAAGCGTTTCCATTTAAAATCGTCCAACACGGACAAGGAGTTGGTGTGGTAATGGGCGGCAAAGAGCATAGCCCTGAAGAAATTTCGGCAATGGTTTTGGGTAAGTTGAAAGCTGATGCTGAAGCCAAGCTTGGAGAGAAGATTACCGATGCGGTGATCACTGTGCCAGCCTATTTCGATGACGCGCAGCGTCAGGCTACTAAAGTTGCTGGTGAAATCGCTGGGTTGAAAGTGTTGCGGATTATTAACGAACCAACCGCTGCGGCTTTGGCTTACGGCTTTGATAAAAAAGCTGGTGAGCAGATTTGTGTTTACGACTTGGGCGGCGGCACCTTCGATGTTTCGGTGCTCGACGTCTCCGCTGACACGGTTGAAGTTAAAGCAACCAACGGCGACACGCACTTGGGTGGTGATGACTTTGATCATCGCGTGATTGACTGGATCATTGCTGAATTCAAAAAGATTGAAGGAATTGATTTGTCGAAAGACCCACTGGCTTTGCAACGCATTAAAGATGCTGCTGAGCGTGCTAAGATCGAACTCTCGAGCGCTGAGCAAACTGAAGTCAATCAACCATTCATTACCTCTGATGCTAACGGCCCGAAGCACTTGGTGTTGACCCTCACTCGTGCCAAGCTTGAAGAATTGGTTTTTGACCTGGTTGAAAAAACCATGGGCCCAGTCAAACGCGCCTTGGAAGACGCCAAGATCGACAAATCTAAAATCGACGAAATTGTGATGGTCGGTGGCATGACCCGTATGCCGCTTGTGATTCGCAAAGTTGAAGAGTTCTTTGGTAAGAAAGTAAATGCCACGGTTAACCCAGATGAAGTCGTCGCCATCGGCGCGGCTGTGCAAGGCGGGGTACTCGCTGGGGAAGTCAAAGACGTCTTGTTGCTCGACGTGACCCCTTTGTCACTTGGAATCGAGACGATGGGTAGCGTGATGACTAAACTCATTGAGCGCAACACCACCATTCCAACATCGAAATCACAAGTGTTCTCAACTGCTTCGGATAATCAACCACAAGTAGAAATTCACGTCCTGCAAGGCGAGCGCGAAATGGCCGCTGACAACAAAACGCTTGGCCGCTTCATACTTTCTGGTTTGCCACCAGCTCCACGCGGCGTGCCACAGATTGAAGTGAAGTTCGACATCGACGCCAACGGCATTTTGCATGTGACTGGAACAGATAAGGCAACCAACAAGTCTCAACAGATTACGATTACCTCTTCGACTGGTCTTTCTAAAGACGAAGTCGAACGCATGAAGAAAGATGCCGAAGCGCATGCTGACGAAGACAAGAAAAAGCGCGAGCAGATCGAGCACAAAAACTTGGCTGACACCATGGTCTACACCACGGAGAAAATGCTTGCTGAAGCTGGCGATAAAGTCACGGCTGAAGAAAAGAAAGAAGTTGAAGACAAGATCGCGGCGCTGAAAGCCGTGAAAGATGGCGATGATCACGAAGCGATCAAAAAAGCCGCCGATGAACTCACCAACGCCGCTCAAAAAGTCGGCGCCAAGTTGTACCAAGCTCCTCCTGCCGGCGCTGCTCCCGAAGCCGCCACCGAAGAGCCTAAAAAAGACGGCCCCGTTGATGCGGAGTTTGAAGAGAAGAAACAAGAATAGTGTGGCGTTTAAAGCAGTCATCTTCGATCTCGATGGAACGCTGGTTGATTCTGAACCTGTTTGGCAGCAGGTTTTAGAAACGATTGTTCAACGTTTTGGAAAAACATTTGATCCTGCGTTTCATGCCAGCCTCCTTGGCACTGAACGTGGTGAAACCTTGCGGCGAGTGATCGAGCGATTTGATTTGCCAGCGAGTGTCGACGAGCTCGCGCCCTTGTATGATC
>JBBUGS010000020.1:0-3096 GCA_038056005.1 Patescibacteria group bacterium | reverse complement strand
GGCGCAGTTGGTAGCGCGCGTCGTTCGGGACGACGAGGCCGTGGGTTCAAGTCCCGCCAGCCCGACCAAAAATCCGTGACCTTCGTGGTCGCGGAGTTTTGTTTTCTTTGTTTAAATTATGCAAAACGACAAAGTGGCGCGGAGTACCGCACCACCAGCGTTCGTAAGTCACGAGAGGTCTCCTACGGCACCTGTCTCCGCAATGATTTCCCCAACGCGAGCGATAAGTTCCGTTGTCAGTTCGGCATCGGCGAGAGGACGTCCGAGTTCAATCCCCTCCCCATCCTTCCAGCACTCGATGAAAAAGACACCGTGGTTCTCTACAAGTGGATCACCTTCGTCGTCCACGAGCACAAACATGGCGTAGTCCGTCGTCGGACTGTAGGCGACACACACGATCAACCGTGCGAACACTTCATCACCGTCAGGCCAGCGCATGATGTAAACGCCATCTTCTTCATCTTGAAGGGTGAACGTCGGTTCTTCCCCCTCACGAATGGAAAGAAGCACCTGCTCCACCACAAACGAATGTTCGACCTGCCTCCAGATCGGCGTGTCTTCTTCGATCGGGACCGCTCGCCCGCTTTCGGGATCGGAGTGGAAGATAAGGAAGCCCTCTTCAGTCTCGAGAAGTAGAGAACCCGCGACGCGCGGCTCCATGACCAGGTAGTATTGTCCGTCGATCATGATGATGGCGAGCACTTCGAGGTTGTAGCCCGTGCCATCGTCAGCCGTACCGTGGAAGCATGTTCCGACCTGGATGACCGTAAGCGAATCGTCGTCCATGATACCCCTCTCGCTCTGGATAAAAAACTACTCCCTTCCTAGCCATAGGTCAAAACCAGATGGAGTATAATAAAAGAGCTATGCAACAAAGGAAAAAGACATCATGGGGCGGGGTGGCTAAATGGTATGACACCCTTTTGAGCCAAGAAGGGACATTTCAAAAAGATGTGATTCTTCCGGGTTTGCTTCGGCTCATGGAGTTGAAGCGCGGCGAGCGGGTTTTAGATATTGCTTGTGGGACAGGATTTTTTAGTCGAGAATTTTATCGCGCTGGAGCTGATGTGATCGGAGTGGATATTTCGAAAGAGTTGATTGACATCGCTCGATTGGAAGCGCCACGGATTGATTTCAAAGTTACGCCAGCCGAGAAGCTCGGGATTTTCAAAGATGCGTCGTTCGACAAAGCGGCGATTATTTTAGCCATTCAAAATATTCAGCACTATCAAAAAGCATTGGTGGAAGCCGGACGCATTTTGAAAAAAGGCGGTAAGTTATTTTTAGTAATGACCCATCCTGCGTTTCGTGTGCCCAAAGGCTCATCGTGGGGCTTTTTGGGACACGATGTGCAATATCGTCGGGTTGATCATTACTTATCGGAATTTGAAGTCGGCGTGGACATGCATCCTGGGCAAGTTGCAAGTGAGCAGACGATTACGTTTCATCGCCCATTGCAAAGTTATGTGAAGGCACTTGCTAAAGCCGGGCTCGCCATCAGTAATTTAGAAGAATGGACGTCGCACAAAGTCAGTGACTCTGGTCCGCGGGCCAAGGCGGAGAATGTTGCGCGCAAAGAGATTCCGTTGTTCATGTTCATCGAAGCAACCAAGTTATGAAAAAGATTCATCGCTTTATTCTTCCTACTGATCTCGGGCACCAGCTCCGCGATGTGTTGAAGATGGAACGCGGTGAAGAAATTAATCTGCTTGATGGTCAAGGTGTTGAAGGCAGAGCCAAGATTGTCGCGACGAGTCCGTCAGTGGAAGTTGAACTCGAGAGCGTCGGGCGTAATCAAAACGAGCCGACACGACGGGTGATTCTTTACGCAGCGATTTTGAAACGTGAACATTTTGAGCTCATCGTTCAGAAAGCAACAGAAGTTGGCGTCACTGAGGTCGTCCCTGTTATCTCAAAGAGGACTGTGAAGACTGGAATTAAACTCGATCGCCTCCGCAAAATTGCTACGGAAGCCGCGGAACAATCAGGGCGAGGAGTGGTGCCCATCATCCATGAACCAATGGGCTTCGAGCAAGCGCTCTTGGACGCAAAGAGAAACGAAACGAATCTATTTTTTCATACCTCAACCACCCCTAACCCCTCCTTAAAAAGGATGGGAGGTGAATCGATGGGAATCTTTATCGGTCCGGAAGGTGGGTGGGATGAAAGCGAAGTGGAGGCCGCAAAAGCAGCTGGATGTGAACTCGCCACGCTCGGAAATCTCACTTTACGGGGTGAAACTGCAGCCATTGTCGCAACTTATCTGGTGGCAACGGGTAGATTATAACTAAACAGCGCTTATGAAAAAACCCACTCTCCTTTGGCTTGTGGCCTTGGTGGTTCTGATCGGCGCCGGCTATTTGCTTGCGAAGCAATATCCTGGCGTGCTGCCAGCCGTCTTACCGCCGAGCGGCAACGTAGCTGTCGACATCGAGGTCGGCAAGACACCTTTTGATATTAACGGCTTTTCCGTGGCGGTATTCGCAAGCGGCCTTGGCGCTCCCCGCGACATGGAGTGGGATGATGCCGCCAACCTTTTAGTGAGCATCCCGTCACGCGGTCAAATTATTGCCATTAAAAACACTGACAGCGATCCGGAAGCGGAAGAAACGACCGTCGTGCTCTCTGGTCTTACCAAACCCCACGGCATCACCATGCGCTGTGTCGACGGCTGCAAGCTTTACGTCGCTGAAGAACACACGGTAAGCGAGTATGACTATCAGAATAAAACTGCGACTAACCGTCGCGAACTCGCGACCCTTCCTTCTGGCGATGGTCATTACACACGCTCACTGCAACTTCTTCCCTTCCCAGATGATGACGTCCTCTTGGTTTCCATCGGCTCATCATGCAATGTCTGTGACGAGGAAGATGACCGCCGCGCGACGATCATGGCATATGAGCTGAGCGAGCCGGAAAAAGGGCTTCAACCATTCGCAACTGGACTGCGCAACTCAGTATTTATGACACTCCACCCAGTCACCGGAAAACTTTGGGCAACAGAGATGGGTCGGGATTGGCTTGGTGACAATCTCCCGACAGACGAAATCAACATCGTCGAAGAAGGTCACAACTATGGCTGGCCAATTTGTTATG
>JBBUGS010000019.1:0-7168 GCA_038056005.1 Patescibacteria group bacterium | reverse complement strand
GTCGACACTTCAAGTCCTTAATAGACATCGTCCCGAAGTCCCGATCTATCTTGCCTGCAAATCAGACAGTGAAGCGCGCGCTTGGAACATTCGTTGGGGTGTGCAGCCATTCGTGCTTAATAAAAAAGGGAGCGCTATCGGCCAACTCAAACAAATGAAGCGGCTAAAAAAAGGCGATCACGTGGCGCTCATTGTGAATGCAAACAAACCACAGATCGAAATTCACGAAGTATAATATGCATAAGTTTTTAGTTATTGCTGTGGGCGCGGTTCTTCTGATTGCGCTGGGGATGGCCATACAATCCGGTTGGTCATCAATGAGATCAACAACCGAAACAAACACCGTTGCAACCGTTTCTCAAAATAGCACCCCATCAACCGCGACGACAAATAAGCAACCCGTGTCAAAAAAACAGGGGTCAGGCCAAGGTCCTTGGCAACGGGATTTGAAGATAAGCACGGCCACGACGATGGCCGGTTTAGGTCAGCAAGTGACAACATTTGAAGAACGCTCAGGTGTTCCGTCGCTCACGGTCGGCACTGATGGGACGCTTTACGCGGCCTTTCAATGGTTTCCAGAAAACGACAATAGTAATTTCGATAAGGTGGCGATCAAAACTTCAACGGACAACGGGCTTACGTGGAGCGAGCCCACGCCTATTAATGTGAGTGGTCTTCCAGAAGGTTACCAGCGACCGTTCGATCCCACCTTGGTCACACTCGCTGATGGACGTCTGCGCCTCTACTTCACATCGAGCCCTGAACAGCAAGGTCCAGGCACTTCACGCCAGACTTATTCAGCTGTTTCCTTGGATAGTAACTATGCCTTCGAGTACGAGTATGAAGGCTTATCATTGTCTCTTGCTACCGATCAGGCTTATGACAGTGGGGTCGCCCTGTTAGATAATGTCTGGCACATGTTTACCCCTGGTGGTGAAGAATTCGTCGGCGCGAATCATGCGACCTCAACAGATGGAGTAGCCTTTACCTTAGTGGATCAGATTACCAATCCCGCAATCGATGATAAAAAACAAAGCTGGATCGGCAACTTGTTTGGTGGAAATGACGGGATTGGTTTTGTGGGCGGTGGATCACCGATCTGGTACATGACCACGAGTGACGGCACAACGTGGTCCGCAATCAAAAACTTGGCAGTGAATGGAGGCGACCCAACTGTCGCTCGAGCTCTGGACGGAACGTATCTATTAATCTTTGTCTCGGAAACGGTTCGTTAATCTTCACGTTCAAACAGCAAGTTGTCTGGCAAACGGAACAGCCCTTCGTCGTTCTGCTTCTGCTCCAAAAAGTGGGCAATAAATCCAACGGTGCGCGGGATCACAAAAAAGGCATTAAAGAATTCGGACTCAATCAGAGTTACGAGTTCTTTGTGTTTAAGGCCCTCGGCTTCGGCGAGAATGTCGAGGAGGAGGGCAGCAATCGCGCCATCGACATTCAAAATGAGTGAACCGTTTTTGCCTGTAGTGACTTTCTCTACGCCCTCGGCAAAATCAAGATGGGGGTGCTTTTTGAGTTGATCGGCAAAGGTTCTGAGCTCGCGTAAGCGAGGGTCGGGGAGTCCACCGCGATATTTTTTGTGCCCAATCCCACTCACCAAGCGTCCAGCTTTGGTTTCCGTTTCCACGAACTCGCGAGGAGGCACTCCTTCCTCAACGGCGCGCAGCCATGCCGCCGCGGCAGCGTTCACGGCTCCGCCGAAGCGCGGGCCGATGGTTAAAAGTCCTGCAGCGAGCGACGAAACTAAATCCTTGCCCGCTCGAGCAGTAATCATCGTGTTGACTGCGCCTGAAACATGGCCGCCATGATCGATGAGGAGCGAAAAAACTTTCCCGGTAAAGGTTGTGGTGATTCTCGACTTTGGTTTCCGACCAAGTAGTGCCGTGAGGATGTTTTCGGTAAACGAGACGCTGGGATCTGGGTTAATCTTCCGCGTCGAGAGCAGGCTTTTTTCGCGATGCATAAGAGATTCACTATTCATCTCAGGATCTTTTTTAGGAGGAGCAGGGAGTTTTTTGAGTGCTTTCAAAAATGCGGGGAAGGTCTCCGGGGCCGTCACGCCAACAGCTCGCAGAGCATCCCGCTTGGCTCGGGCACTTTCATTTTGCGTCTGCACCAGGGCTTTGGCATGCCCGAATTGTACGTGATCGGTGAAGGCTTCGTCGATGACTCCGGCGATGTAGGCCACGAGCGGCTTGGTAAACTTTTTTGATTTAATGAGCTCAACGATTTCGTATTCGTCGACTCCACCGAGTTCGCCGAAGTAGACAAACGTTTTCGTCTGTTTGTCTTCCTCAGCCATAGTGAACAGTTTGGTGAGCGACACCACTGGGAAGCGATCACCTCCGACGCAGGCCGCGAACGAGATGCGCTTGCCAGCTTCCGATACTGCATGAATAAGTTCGTTGGTCATCCCGCCCGAGGTGGATCCAATCGCGATGTTGCCTGGTGTCCCAGCGTGAGCGGCAGCTAACTGCGTCGGGGTGATTCCTCCAATCGCCCCGAGTTTCAAACTCCCAGGAACAAGCAAGCCCACACCAGCCGGGCCAATCAAAAAGTATTTATCGCCAAAACGTTTGATGAGATCTGTTGCTTGCCGTTCGGGCACATTTTCGGCAAAGATGTGGCCGCCAAGAGCTTTCGGAAAGGCGGCGAAGAAGGCACCCGTTGTTTCGTAAGCCCGGCGGCCAGATTGCAGATTCAACATCCAGTTCACCTTCTTTCGATCGGCAAGAGGAAGTTGATCGATCGACGGATAGCAGGGAATGAGCATCTCCTTTTCTCCAAAGAAGTATTTTTCTGCGCGGCGATTGGTGGCGATAAGCACGATGATCGATGGCTCGCGTCCAGCTAAATAATCAAAATCCAAAATCGACTGAATGATGGCCGGCTGATGGCCGATCACTAGGATGCCTCCGGGCGTATTTCGAATGGTATTCAACAAGTTCATAGTTTCAAATAATCGATGGCATCATCGACTGCGGCCGTGATCACTGCTTCTGATCCGTGCACCGATCCGAACAGGCCGGCGCGCTTCAAGAATTCTTTCATTTCGGCTAGACCCTCTACTTCATTTGGTCCGCCGCGGCGAATAAAGACTTTGACCTTCATCTTGCGCAATCGCTCTGCCTCTTCGCGGAGCGCATCGATGATTCCGGCGAAGGTTGCTTTCACATCAGTAAAGTTGGCCACACCTCCGGCAATAATCAGTGTTTTCTTTTTTGCCTTTGAGTTGATCAGCAACTGAATCACTTCGCGGGCGTACAAGTGCGTTTCTTCGCGTGTCGGCCCTCCGCTGTATTCACCATAGTTGCCGATCTCTTTCCCACAGCCTCTGAGGGCGGCTTGATCAGCAATCACAATGCTCCCTCCTCCTCCCGAGAGCAAGAAAAACAAACTGCCATTCGGATTCAACACCGTAAGTTTTAAAGACGCAGGAGTCGTTTTTGCGAGTGCTTGGACACGCTCCTCAGCTTCGTGATGAACCCGGGAGGCTGTATCGGTTTCGCTCCATCCATCTCGCACAAAAAATGCTCCCGCGCTATCAACCATCACCGCTGCGTCGAGAAGGTGGACCGTGTTGCCACGTACCACCAGAGGATTAATTTCCAAAAAAGCAAAAAAGTTTTGATCAAAGACATCGATAAGATGCTCGAGGAAAGGGACGGGAAGCTTTGTCTGTTTGGCAACGACCGCGACGTCAGCTGGTTTCTTAATAACAAACTTCTTGATGCTCTTCGGATGCGATTCGATCTCAATCCCCCCATTCCCAGCAAACAACGCCCGAATGCCTTCGCGCACCCGCTCAAGCGAGAGGTAGCGTTCTTCTGAAGGTTTGTGAACCAGATACGGTTCAATCAAAAACTGACTAAATCCCCGGGTTTGCCAACCCTTCAGCATTTTGGGGATCGCTCCAGGCTTTTGATCAAGGGCAACAAGCCCTTGTTTGAATCGGCGTTTCACGCCTTGATCCACTTTCACAACGAAGCGGCCAGACTTCGGCAGACCCTTCGTCGTCGAAGAGACAGCGATGCCTTTGTAGCCATCACCGATGAGTAATTTTTTCGCACGATATTCTGTAATCTTCTGTCGAGGCATATTAGATGCGAGCCATCACTAATCGGTCACCTTCTTTTTGACCACACTCAACAAAGCCTAACTTTTTGTACAACCGAATCGCCCCTTCGTTTTCATTCTGGGTGTCGAGCCACACGGCGTGATCAGGACGCATTTTCGCGTAAGCCTCGAAGACAGATTGAGAAAAGGGCAGAGCAAGTCGTTTGCCACGATACGGTTCATACATCCGAATCGCAAACGTATCCCAAGGCTTCTGCACTCCTGGCACTTCACCACTCACAAGCTCCGGAAATTCCTTCGGTCCAAACCAAATAATTCCAGCCAAAGCTCCTTCGCTGTCGAGAAGCGTAAACGGATAACGCTCCTTGGCATACCATGACGCGTAGCCATTTTGGCAAATGCGTTTATAGTCGGTGGTGAACCGTTGAAGTTCAGTGTCGGTTAAATCGCACGATCGCCGCGTGAATTGATTGACTGCTGTTTGATCTAATCCCAATGTTACTTTGAATGTCTGACCGTCTTCGGTTTTGATTTCGCCTGCGGGCTTGGTGCTGTAGATCGGAAGGATCATAGACGGTTGATCAAATCAAATAGCACTGGGCCAAGAAGTTTTGGATCATGGCGAATGGGTGCGCGCACGCTGTGGTCGCCGGCGACTTTAGCAGGTGCGGATTGTTGAGCAATTGGGGCACTACGTATTTTTTTCTCTTCTTCATTGGTTGCGTCGCCGAGGGCAATCGGTTTCAAGCCGGTCGTCGCAGCGAGGACATCTGCAGGGATGGGAGAGGAGTTATACGTCACCGCATCAAACGGCCGCCCAATGTGGGTTTCAAGTCGACGCACGAATTGCACCACGCTCCAGCCGTCATTTTGATTGGGTGTGGTTACAAGGTTGGCATTGAAAATAAGTTTCGCAGCTGTTTTCCGGAGCGCTTCACAAACGTCTTCAAGGAGAGTGGGAAGGATGGAAGTGTAATAACTTCCAGGTCCAATGATCACCGCATTTGCTTCACGGATAGCGGTGAGCACTTTGGGATTAGCACTCGGATTTTTGGGCTCGTAGATTACGTTCCAATCACCACTGCCCAGATCCGCCTCGTCAATTTGGCGTTCGCCCATGACCGTTGTTTTGCCGTCTTCGGATACGACGCCTTGCTCCATGCTTTCAAGTGATACCGGAAGAACCGTGCCCGCGGTCTTCAGCATCTCCGTGGCTACTTCTACGGCCCGATCAAAACTGCCAGTGGTTTTTTCAAGCGCGGTTAAAAGAATGTTGCCGACCGTGTGACTTTCAAGCGGGCCGTCGGGAAAGCGATAAGCAAAGAGAGCTTGGACTTCAGGAGTCGCGTGGGACAGCGCTAACAAGCATTGGCGGATGTCGCCAGGGGGGAGCACTCCGTAGGCGCGACGAAGCACGCCGGTGGAGCTTCCGTTATCGGCCATGGAAATAATTGCTGTGAGCTCTACGGGAAAGGGAGCGAGAGCTTTGAGGAGAGTACTCCCGCCACTGCCCCCACCCATTACAACTACTTTTTTCTTTTGATCTTCCATAGATTATTCAACGGTCACGCTCTTCGCCAAGTTGCGCGGTTTATCGGGATCGCAATTGCGGGCGAGGGCAACGTAGTAAGCGAATAAGTGCAGGGGAGCGGTAGCAAGAATCGGCGTGAGCATTTCAAGGGTCTTTGGGATGGTGATGACATCATCGCTACACTCAGCCATCTCTGTTTCGTTTCCCTCGGTGGTGAGCGCAATCACTTTGCCTCCACGTGCGCGAATTTCTTCAATGTTTGAACGCGTCTTTTCGTAAACCGAGTCCTTGGGGCAAATCACCACGCTCGGGAAGTTGGCATCAATGAGGGCAATCGGGCCATGCTTCATTTCACCGGCCGCGTAGGCTTCAGCGTGGATATAGCTGATCTCTTTTAACTTAAGCGCGCCTTCGCATGCGACCGGCGTGCAATATTTGCGGCCCAAGAAGAAAAAGTGTTCATATTTTGCCCAGCGTTCGGCGAGCGTTTTGATCGAGGCGCTGTTATCGAGAATACGTTGAAGCAATTCTGGAAGCTCTGTGAGTTCTTTGGCAATGCGTTGGCCAGTTGCCACCGACATTCTTCGTTGACGACCCAAGAAGATCGCGAACATCGCGAGTACAACCATCTGTGACAAAAAGGCTTTGGTTGAAGCCACGCCAATTTCTGGCCCGGCGTGATTGTAGACGCCAGCGTCAGTTTCGCGAGCAATGCTTGAGCCAACCGTGTTCACAATCCCGAGCGTCAACACGCCTTTCATTTTGGCTTCGCGAATCGCCGCAAGGGTGTCGGCAGTTTCTCCTGATTGAGAGATGGCGAGCACGGCGGTTGTTTCCGTTAAGACAGGTTGGCGATAGCGGAATTCGCTCGCGATCTCTACTTCAACAGGAATCCCGGCGTATTCTTCAAGCATGTACTTGCCAACCATACCGGCAAGTCGCGCGCTCCCGCAGCCAACAATGATCAGTCGATCAATCGTGCGCAGACGATCAGCCACATCGCGCAAACCACCGAGCACGGCGGTGCCTTCTTCAACATTCAAACGACCACGCATGGTGTTCACGAGCACTTCTGGCCCTTCGAGCATTTCTTTCAACATGAAGTGGGCCTGACCGTTTTTTTGTACGTCTTCCACCGACCAATCAATCTGCTCCACATGTTTCTCGACTGGGCTCATATCGAGGCGGGTGATGGAATAACCATTACGACCGAGGACGCACAACTCGCCATCATCGAGGTAGACCACCTGACGTGAGTGGGACAAAATAGCACTTGGGTCAGACGCGACAAACCATTCATCTTTACCAACGCCGATCACGAGCGGGCTGCCCAAACGGGCGACAATAATTTCATTCGGGTTGTCAGCACTAACCAAGGCCAATCCGTATGCCCCGCGTACATGTGAGAGAGCGTGCGCTACCGCGTCCTTGAGGGCGATCGGCGAACCGCCATTAGCCTGCTCGTGTTCAATTAAGTGGGCTAAGACTTCGGTGTCTGTCTGCGAAGTAAAGGTGTGGCCCGTACCGCGTAGGCGTTCCCGGATT
>JBBUGS010000018.1:0-3759 GCA_038056005.1 Patescibacteria group bacterium | reverse complement strand
TCTTAAAAGCGGATGACTAATTATGGACTGTCTTTTTTGTAAAATCATTGCAGGGGAGATTCCTTGTCACAAACTGTACGAAGATGATCGCGTCATCGTTTTTTTAGATATTTTTCCGGTAAGCGAAGGGCACGCTCTTGTTGTCCCCAAAATGCATGCCACTCATCTCCTTGAGTCCTCTCACGAAGACGCCGTTGCGATCATCGATGTTACCAAAAAGATCACTCCAGCGATCCTGGCTGCTGTTGGTGGTGATGGATTTAATCTTGGGATGAACAATGGAGAATGCGCTGGCCAAGAAATTCCTCACACCCATTTACACATCATGCCGCGCAAAACCGGAACGCCACGATCATTTGAAAAAACCAAAGCTGATCAGACGGCGCTGGCTGCCTTGGCTGAAAAAATTCGGGCCCGTCCCCCACACTAAAACCCCGATTGTTCCCTCGTTGACGGTTTAAGTGAGCCATATTATGATTCGTTCACCTTACTCATACGGGGCTCTCCCCACCTTTGGATGTTATGCCAAACATGGAAGACTTTTTGACACCGGAGCGCCGACAGTTTTGGAAAAATCGTAACGTGTTCGTGACCGGAGGATACGGGTTGCTCGGATCGACTATTGTAGACTTTTTGACCCGTGCCGATGCTCGGGTCGTTGTGTTGAAACGTGATCACGTGCCCACCAGCCGTTTGTTCGAAATTCCTGGCCACGACAAAGTGATCGTGGTTAATGGAGATTTTGAAGATTACGATACGGTCTATCGCGTGATTAATGATTACGAAATTGAGACCGTGTTTCATGTGGGAGCTCAGGCCATTGCTCCGATTGCCAACCGTTGCCCGCTGCCGACCTTCCGCACGAATGTCATGGGTACGGTGAATGTACTCGAAGCGTGCCGTCTCTCACCAACGGTGAAGCGTATTCTTGTGGCCTCGTCGGACAAAGCCTACGGGCCGCAACCTGTATTGCCCTACACAGAAGACGCTTCACTTCGAGGCAATCATCCTTATGACTGTTCCAAGTCCTGCACGGATCTCATTTGTTACACGTATTATAATACCTACAAGCTCCCAGTATGTGTAACGCGTTGTGGTAATTTGTACGGCCCAGGAGACTTAAATTGGAGCCGGGTTATTCCAGAAACCATTAAACATGTTATCCATGGAGAGCAGCCGCTTGTTCGCAGCGACGGAACGTTTGTGCGCGACTACTTTTTTGTCAAAGACGCTGCTCTTGGATACATCACCATTGCCGAAAACATGGATCGTCCTGAAGTCGTAGGGCAAGCCTTTAATCTGAGTACAGGAAATCGTTTCACGGTCCTCGACATTATGGACCATGTGTTGAAAGCCATGGGAAGTGAATTGAAGCCCATCATTCTGAATGAAGCTAAAGCAGAAATTCACGATCAGACGCTTTCTAGTGAAAAAGCGCTACGCCTCTTGAATTGGCAACCTCATTACAACGTTGACGATGGCATGGCTGAGACAGTTGCTTGGTATAAGCGTTATTTTGAGAAGCCTGCATTAGCCAGCGGATCGCAAACCTCGGATGCGCTCCTTTCCTAAACCCTATGGCCAACATCGAAGGGGTTGTCGTTACTCCACTCAAAATTATTGCCGACGAACGGGGTAGTGTGATGCATGTATTGCGTTCAGACGCTCCCTACTTCAAGCAATTCGGTGAAGTCTACATCTCAACGATTAATCCCGGGGTGGTTAAGGGCTGGAAACGACATAGCCGATCAACCAGCAATATGGCGGTGCCGATTGGGAAGATGAAATTTGTGCTTAGGGATACACGTCCAGATTCCCCCACATTCGATGTTGTTCAGGAAGTTGAATTGGGTGAAGATGCCTATCAACTTCTCACGGTCCCGCCAGGTGTTGTGTACGGGTGGAAAAGCTTAACAGATCGCATTGCGTATGTGATCAACTGCGCGAGTGAATTGTGGGCACCGGACGAAAGTCAAAATCTTCCCCTCGAAACCTACGGCTATTCTTGGTAACCTACATTCCGTTTTTCGTCTCCCAAATCTTCCACTTGGCACCTTGCTCCCATTGTTTGTTTAACTCCTCCATGTCTTGGTAGGTGTCCATGCACTGCCAGAATCCGTCATGATTGTAAAGGGCCATCTTTTGTGCTTGAACCGCATCGATAATAGCGTCTTCGACCATCTGATTCTTTTTCAAAAATTGATTGAAGCCCTTGTTGAAGACCATGAATCCACCGTTGGTGTAATCGGAAAGGATAGGTTTTTGTTGAAACAGATTGATGCGGCCGGTTTCATCGCGACGGACGAGTCCATATTTAGAACGAGGATGGACGCCACTGATCGTTCCGAAGACGTTGTGCTGTTGTTCCATGCGTTTGTGGAAGTCGACCAACTCGGTGATGTTCAGGTCGGTCACTCCGTCGCCGTAGGTCACCATGTAGTGCTCTCCAGGAATATATTTTTGGACCATGAGCAAGCGTTCGCCGGTCATGGTTGATTCCCCTGTCTCAGCAAAAGTGATTTTGAAATCATCGCCACCGTGCTCTTCGCCTACCGTCTTTTGGCCTCGGAGGGTGTCGAGGTGAAAATCGGACAAGTGCATGTGGTGATTAACGAAATACTCTTTAATCATGTGGCCCTTGTAGCCAAGGCAAATGATGAAATGGTTAAACCCGTGGTGGGCATAGCCTTTCATGATATGCCAAAGAATCGGTCGCCCCCCGACCGTAACCATCGGTTTTGGCTTACTTTCGGTTTCCTCCTTCAATCTGGACCCTTTTCCGCCGCAAAAAATGACGACGGGGATTGGTTGACTATTTTGCATAGGTGGCTAGAATGAAGTGACTCACTTCAGGATTGTAGGGAAGGAGGCTCATATGGTCAAGCAAATTTCTCTTATTATTGTCACCTGGAACGTTCGGGACCATCTTCTGGCTAACCTTGAGGAGATTTTTCGTCTTGCGTGCCCGCTATCGTTTGAGGTGATCGTGGTCGACAATGGCTCAAGTGACGGCAGCGCCAAGATGGTACGAGATCGGTTTCCTCTGGTCAAGCTGATTCAAAATGATTGGGATTCTGGGTTTGCCTATGCCTGCAATCAAGGGCTCAGGGTTTCGATGGGGGAGATCAGTCTCCTGTTGAATCCGGACATGTTGCTCGAAGCAGGGACGCTCGAAAAAACGTATGAGCTTCTTACGACCGACAAGACAATTGGAGTCATGGGAGTTAAATTGACGACCAAAGATAATCAGCCAATTAATTCGGTGCGACGTTTGCCTGACCTCGGTTCGCAACTCGCGATTGTTTTTAAACTGCCTCGCATTTTTCCTAAATTGATTGGGCGTTATTTGTTTGAGGACTTTGATTACAATCGTTGCCAAGATGTGGATCAGGTCCGCGGGTCCTATTTTGCCTTTCGCCGTGAGCTCCTCCAGACAATCGGTTATCTCGATGAGGCCTATCATATTTGGTTTGAAGAGGTGGACTATTGCCGTCGGGTGAAGCAAGCGGGGCTCCGAGTGCATTATTGTGCCGAAGTTTCTTGTCACGATTACGTTGGACGGAGCTTTTCCAAAATGAAGCACCTCGAAAAGCAACGTATTTTTACTGCCAGCATGTATCACTACTTCAAGAAGTGGCAGCCGGGGTGGCAAGCGTTCGTCATCGCTGTCTGTCGACCCGTGGGGATTACCCTCGCGTATCTCGCCGATCGCTATGAGGCCGTAACGGGAAAAACCGTATGAGTCGTTTGGCGCTGCAA
>JBBUGS010000017.1:0-20213 GCA_038056005.1 Patescibacteria group bacterium | reverse complement strand
ACTTGGCTGCCCTTGCCGCTCATTTTGATGGCAAGACCGAAGTGACCATCGCAGAGATGAAAGCAGCCGGCGTGGTGAGACAAAGTGCCAAGCATGTTAAGATTCTTGGGAGCGGCGAACTCACTAAAGCTCTTACCGTGAAAGGTTGCAGCGTCTCAGAAGGAGCTAAACAAAAGATCGAAGCCGCTGGCGGAAAGATCGTCTAAACGTTTACTATGGCAGGGTTCCTTCGTTTTCTTAAGGTGAAGGAGTTGCGCAACAGCATTTTGATGGTGCTTGGGATTTTGGTACTCTTCCGTTTTGTTGCTCACATCCCCGTTCCTGGCACCGATGCTTCGAGCCTTAGCCAATTTTTCCAATCTAACCAAGTCTTGGGTCTCCTGAATCTGTTCTCTGGTGGTACGCTTGAGAATTTTTCGATTGTGGCCTTGGGCGTCGGTCCGTACATTACTTCTTCGATCATCTTCCAGCTGCTTGCCATGATCATCCCGTCGATGGAAGAGATGCAAAAGGAAGAGCGCGGTCGCCAGAAGATCAATCAATGGACTCGCATCGCTACGGTGCCACTGGCCTTCTTGCAAGGCTACGGCATTTTGTCGATTTTGAGTCAGCAAACCAATGGACTCTTGATCGCCAATGACCCGTGGACCAAGCTGCTCGCTCTTACAGTCATGACCACTGGAACGGTGTTCTTAATGTGGCTTGGTGAACTGATTAGTGAACGTCACATTGGGAATGGTATTTCGATGTTGATTTTCGCCGGGATTATTGCCGGGCTTCCAACCACAGCTCAGCAAGCGATAGCCACCTTTGACCGCAGTCAATTGTTTGACGCCATTTTGTTCGTCGCGGTGATGATTGTGTGTGTGGTGGGGGTCGTGTATGTGAACGAAAGTCAGCGCAATATTCCGATTCAGTATGCGCGCATGCGTCAGGGGACACGTTCGCTTGGTGGGGTCAACTCAAGCTTGCCGCTCAAAATCAATATTGGTGGAATGATTCCGATTATTTTTGCCATTTCGATTATTTTGTTCCCAACCACGTTGGCTCAATTCTTGATTCATGCGAAGACCGCGTGGATTGCGAACGGTGCCAACACCATCATTGCCCTTTTCCAGAATCAACTGATTTACGGGATTGCCTACTTTGTGCTCGTCTTTGCCTTTACCTTCTTCTATGCGTCGGTGGTGTTTCACCCTGATCGTATTGCTGAGAATTTGCAAAAGCAAGGTGGGTTTATTCCGGGCATCCGTCCAGGAACCTCGACCGCGACGTACTTGCAATGGGTATTAAACCGTTTGCTGTTCCTCGGTGCCAGCTTCTTGGCTATAATTGCGGTCATGCCAGTCGTTGCCCAGCAGCTTACCGGTACGACGACATTGGTCGTCGGTGGCGCCTCACTGATCATCGTCGTATCGGTGGTTATCGATATTGTGAAGCAGATTGAGGCTCAAATGGCCATGCATGAGTACGATGGGGCGTAGGGTTTTGAGGTTTGAATGAGTAGGCGGCGGGCCATTGACGGCCTGCCGTTTTTCGTATAATGTAACCGACCGCTTATGTAAGCGGTGCCCCTGAACAACTGGAGAGAACCCCATGACCCTGATCGCCCTGCTGCTCCTCGCCTCCTGCGCCAACCGTTACGCCTACGAGCCCATCGAGCCGAAGCCGGACCAGCGGGTCGCCCTACTCGTCTCGATCGTCGACGAGAACGGGGCGCCCGTGAACATCGGCTGGGACGAGGCGGGCAGCAGGAGTACCGGTTGCGGCTACTACGCCTCGGGCCGCGATCCGGCCGGAGTGGATCGGCAGGTGAACTTCTGTGCACCGCCGAAGCTGCTCCGGCTGCAGGTCGACGGGGAGATGGTCTCGCGGGACCAGCGCTACGCATCGGCCGAAGTAGAGCTCATCTTGCCGACCGACGGGGGGCTCACGTGGCTGAAGCTCTGGGCCGTGCGTGGGTCTCACCGTGTCACCGTCCCCGCTCTCCTCGAGGGAGTTGGCCGGGATTACGAAGTCCTGAACGCCGAGCAGCGCCTGCGCTTCACGGATGGCGGGACCGCGACGCTCATCGTCCGGTCGCTCCCGATGGTCGAGGTCACCCACACGGCGTGGGTCACCGACAACAACTGGGGTGGCCAGTTCGAGCTCGAGCGGGAGGATGCGGTGGCGATCGAACTCGAGGACGAAGGTCGTCGGGTGGTCACACCGGCCGACCTCGGTAGCTACACGCTCGTCTGGGTGCCGGAGATCTCGGAGTACGCCAGCCAGCTAAAGTACCCCTGCGAGATCATCCGCGACGCCTCCGTTCCGGAGAGCCTCAGCGACGAGGCGCTGTGTATGGGAACGGACCGGCGTCTGCTCCCTGAATGCCTCTGTCCCGAGGACGGCCAGGTCGCGATCACGATCTCGAGCGGCAGCCTCACCTACACTCCGATCGCGCCGCCGAAGCCCTCGGCTCCGGCGCACCTCGAGGTCACGGTGAACGACGCGGTCATCCACGTCGGCGACACCGTCACCCTCGCCTACGATCACGATCTCACGATCGATGTCCGTGATCTCACCCCGGCCCCGACCGCGCCCGCGCTCGATGACCTCATGGCCGTCATGGAGGACGACGCCGCGCAGCGCGCCGATCGGGTGGCCAAGGGGGAGGGCATCCTGAGCCATGTGCAGATCACTGCCGGTTTCTGGACCGAGGACAACGGGCACGCCCTCGATGACTGCTACAGCGAGGCCCTCCAGCGGGTCCAAGCGATGCTCCGGGGAACCGTCACCTTCCGCTACGTCATCCAGCCCGACGGAACGGTCGGGGAGGCGGCGGTCAAGTCTTCCGAGATCGCTGACACCACCATGCAGGCCTGCATGCTGACGGTGGTCCGGGGGATGCACTTCGACCGGCCCCAGGACAACGGCTCAGTGACCGTCACCCAGCCGATCATCTTCGATCGCTGGGCGAGGCGCTAGCTCACAGCCGCGAGCTCTCCTAAACGACTCCATCGACTTCTCGATACCGCCCGGACAACACCCGGGCGGATCACTGTTTTAAGACGGTTCTCAATTCTAAATGACGTGTTATACTGCCTCCACACTATGTACAAGATTTTGATTTTTGGGCCACAGGGGGCAGGAAAGGGCACGCAGGCAGAGCGACTGTCCAGGCGCCTCGGGATTCCAGCAATGTCGATGGGTCAGTTGCTGCGTGATGAAGTTGCTCAGCAAACGGAGCTGGGCAAAAAGATTCAGGCGATTATGGCAACCGGCAAGCTCGCTTCTGACGAAGATGCGCTGCAAGCTCTTCGCGCTCGTCTTCAGAAACCTGATGCTGTGGATGGATATATTATTGATGGTTATCCACGCAATCCTATTCAGTTCGATGTATTCAAGACGTTGGATACGCCGACGCACGCGATTCTCCTTGAGCTACCTGATGACGAAGTGGTTGAGCGCTTGTCTGGTCGTCGAACATGCAAAAATTGTGGGACTGTTTTTCATATGCAGTATCGTCCGTCAAAAGTGGAAGGGATTTGCGACGCCTGTGGCGGTCCATTAGTGCAGCGCGAAGATGAAACTCCGGATGCGCTCCGACAGCGCCTTGGCATTTACCGCCGCGACACCGCTCCGCTCGCCGACGCCTTCCAGGCGATGGGTGTGTTGCATCGAATTGATGGACGCGGGACAATGGAGGAAGTTGAAGATAGAATTAAACAAGCAGTAGGCGCGTAACTATGGCTAATCAGAAAACATTGGACGAAATTGCGGCGATGCGCGAAGGGGGGCACTTGCTTTCGAGCGCGCTTCAAAAAGCGATTGATGCGGTAAAGCAAGGGGTCAACATTCGCGACCTTGATCGTATTGCCACCGAAGCGATTCGTGCCGGCGGCGGCGAGCCGTCGTTTTTGGGTTACAAGTCGCGTTCGAGCGATGAAGGGTTTCCGTCGACGATGTGTATTTCCGTGAACGATGAAGTCGTGCACGGCTCTGGTGCTCGCGATGTCATTTTGAAGAACTGTGATTTAGTTGGACTCGACATTGGCTGTTGGTACAAAGGTTTGTGCACGGACATGGCGGTGACGGTTCCGGTTGGTGGTTATGAGGGATTGCCGAAAGAGCACAAGACGTTGCTGCAAGTCACGCGAGCATCGATGATGGCCGGTATCGAGGCGGCCAAAGTCGATGGCTATATTCACGACATCTCTGCCGCCATTGAGGAGTACATCAAAACGTACAAATTTGGCATCGTGCGATCGTTAGTCGGCCACGGGGTTGGCCACAAAGTTCACGAGGATCCCCATGTGCCCAACTTTGTGAGCAAAGATTTTCCTGAGGCGCGGATTGTTGACCGCATGTGCTTGGCGATTGAGCCGATGGTTACCCTTGGCGGCGACTATCACGTCGAAACTGCCGAAGACGGCTGGACGATTCGCACCGTAGATCGGTCCTGGGCGGCGCACTTTGAATTGACGATTGCCGTCACTGAAGCTGGCGTCGAAATTTTGACTTTAGCGCCCAACGTTGGTTTCTAAGCTATGCGTTTACTTGGCATTGACTACGGCAATCGGAAGATTGGTCTTGCGATCGGCGACGACGAAATTGGCGTTGCTGCCCCACTGGAAGTTATTCCAAACGAGGGTGAGCTCACCATTCGTCGGCTTGGCGAGCGGGTGCATTCCGAGGACATCGACGGTATTGTGGTTGGGGTGCCGCTTTCGCAAGGCGGGCACCACGGGCCAGAGCAACTCGAGATTGTGCGCAATTTCATTGGTCGCTTGAAGTTGCAAATCACAGTGCCAGTGTTTGAAGAAGATGAAAGTTACACTACTGCCGAGAGTTTGCGGGTCATTAAAGAGTCCAAGAGTAAGATTGAAGAGGATGCCATTGCGGCAGCGATGATTTTGCAAGGCTTCTTGAATAAATAAATGTCGTACACTTTTCGCACTAACGCTATTGTCCTTGGCATGCGCGATCACCTAGAAGCTGATCGTTTTTATTCGGTGATGACCGAAGAGCATGGCAAGCTCGAACTGCGCGCGCGTGGATCGCGGAAGATTTCGTCGAAGTTGTCGAGCCACTTGGAGCCGTTTGCTTTGTGCGATCTGATGGTCGTGCGTGGGCGTTATGGCGATATCGTGGCTGGGGTTGAGCGGCTAGAAAGTTATTCTTCGATTCGCAACGACTCAGAAAAGATGTTGCTCGCCTTACAGACGCTTAACCTGATCGACATCGGCACCCGGCCGCAGCATCATGATGGTGTGTTGTTCGACGAGTTGCGTAGTTGGCTCCTTTTTTTACGCGATGCCCCGACGTTTACTTCTGATCGTTCAGCTTTTTTATCCGCCAGCTTTACGTTGAAGCTGCTCGCCATGCTCGGCTACAGACCAGAGTTGATTCGTTGCGTCGGTTGTCAAAAATCAATTGCGCCCATGGCCTACTTGTGGCACGGGTTGAAGGGTGGCGTGGTCTGTCGTTCATGCACTGTGCGTGAACCAGAGCAATGGTTTGCGGCGCGCAACATTCAAGACAATACCTTGAAGCTGGTCCGCTATGCTATGAGTGAACATTTTGTCAACCTCTTGCATCTTCGGCTCCCTGGCCCGCTCGTGCCTGAATTTCACGATTTAGTTGAGTCATTAGTGATCGCCCATTTTCCAGTCATCCCAGCGGCATCGATTCGTAGTGCCGTCATCGTCTAGCTATTCTTTACGGCGAAAAATGATTGCGTTCGGGACATCACGACCAGGGCCTTTTACATACTCGCCGTCGATATAGATTGATGTGCTCGAACCCCCGTCGAGATTCAACGCATCGTCAGCGTCGAGGCTCACAAAGATGGAAGCCAGATCATAAACCGAGGCGTCTTTGGCGACCACGAGGAGAATCGTGTCATTGGTAAATCCGATCCCGACTCTGACTGCCGGCACAGCCATGTCTGGCGAAAAGGTCGGCTCTTTTTTTACAATACTTCTTCCGTTTTCAACCAGGCCAGGGTAGTTGGCAATGGCGCCGAGCAAGGCAGCTCTCGTTGACGTCAAAAAGTTGCTGAGCGATGTGCCGAAGTCGTCAGCACGGTGATAATAGCTGTACGTGCCGTCGTCGGTGTAGGAAATCATTGGGCCTTCGTGGAAGATAAGGCCGTCTTCGTTGATAAGTCGCCGCGCTGCTCTATTGTAGACAGGGGAGAGGAATGAATTGGTTTTGAGAGCGCAGTCGCGGTAATCATCAGGGCAGAAGTAGCTGCCATTGATGCCGATTTGGCCAGCGTTCTCAATGACAAATTCCTCAACCGTGCGGGTCAGGCAGTCGTTTTCACAATCTTTGATGTTGCCAGTGGCTGTGACCATCTCGTACGCATCCATTTCGATTTCAACTACGTCGATGGTAAAGGTGCCACTGTCGACATCAATCGTACGAGCTTCAACGGTCACGCCTGGCAGATCAGTAGTGAACCCAGTTGTCGGACAATCACCTTCAGGAATGGTGGCGAGGTTAGCGACAGTAATGCCGAGTCCAAGTTCTGACATAATCGCATAGGCATCTTCAGCCCGGCCAAGATAATACCGATGCAGATTTTTTGGATACACGTACCACGCCTCGCCATGTTGTTCGACCTGCAAGAGGATTCGACCGGAAAGTTGTTTTTGTAATACAGGATCGCCTGTCGCGTTTGTTCCTCCTACAGGAATTTTTGCCAAGTTGGCGTCGGTGATCCCAAGACCAAAAGCGCGCATAATCGCGTAGGCGTCTTCGGCACGATTCAAAAAGCACCGCGAAGTGGTCACGGGGTCGACATACCACCCCTCGCCGTGTTCCTCGACGCTAAGAAGAATCATCCCGGCAGTGTCGGTGGCAATTGATGCCGAGACTGGCACGGCGCTGCTCGCGAAAGTAAATGCCGCAGCGAGAGTTAGAAAAAATAGTTTCATACCTTGTCTGGAGTATACCAAACTATTGACGCGTTCCAGCTGTATGCGGTAGGCTTGGATCGCTATGATTTCTCGATGCACCAATAACGCCAATAATAATAACCAGCCCACGCTGGCTTTCTTGGCATAGTTGTTGATCGACCATCAGATGCAAAGAAAACGCCAGCACCGCTGGTCGTTTTGATTTTTGGCCTGTAGTTCAATTGGCAGAACGTCGCCCTGTTACGGCGAATGTTGGGGGTTCGAGTCCCTCCGGGCCAGCCAGATCCTGTTGCGTCGATTACTAAAAAAAGCTAAAATAAGCTGCGTTATGGACTATACGATGATCGACCAGATTGGGGCCAAGGTTGGCCAAGAAGTCGAACTTAAAGGCTGGGCTTACAATTTCCGTTCGAGCGGAAAGATTTTCTTTTTGCAGCTGCGCGACGGATCTGGGCGGGTGCAGGTGGTTTATTCTGCTGCCGAGCTTTCCCCCGAGCAGTGGGAAGCGCTTCAGACCATCAGAATTGAGTCTTCGGTAATTGTCCGAGGTGTAGTCAAAGCCGAACCGCGATCAGCGTCAGGTTTTGAAATCCAGGGCGTCTCTTTTGAGGCAATTCAAATCCCAACCGATGATTTTCCTATTGGAAAAAAAGAACATGGTCCAGATTTTTTGTTGGACGAGCGCCATCTTTGGCTCCGTTCAGAAAAGCAGTGGGCTATTCAACGGGTGAGGAACACGATTATCAACGCCACCTACGAGTACTTCAACCAAAGCGGGTATATTAAAATTGATGCCCCGATTTTGACTCCGACTTCTTGCGAAGGCACAACCGAGTTGTTTGAAATGGATTATTTTGATTTGGGCAAAGCGTACTTGTCGCAGTCGGGTCAGCTGTATATCGAAGCAGCTATTATGAGTTTTGGTAAAGTGTTTGATTTTGGTCCTGTATTCCGGGCAGAGAAATCAAAAACGCGTCGGCACTTGACCGAGTTCTGGATGATGGATGCCGAGCATGCGTTTGTGGAACATGAAGGCAACCTGCGAATCCAGGAAGAGTTGATCTGCCACATTGTAAAGTGCGTGCTCGAAAAGAACCGTCGCGAGCTCACGATTTTGGAGCGCGATATTTCGGCACTTGAAAAGATCCAAGCGCCGTTCGTGAGAATGACTCACGCGGAAGCGGTAGCAAAACTTCATGAGCTCGGATCCGACATTGGCGAACGCGACGACTTAGGCGCTGACGATGAAACACTTCTCACTAAACAATACGACAAGCCGATCTTTGTCGAGAAGTATCCAATTGAGATCAAAGCGTTTTATATGAAGCGCGATCCAGCTGATCCAAGCCGCGTGCTGAACGCAGACTTATTGGCGCCAGAAGGCTACGGCGAAATTATTGGTGGTAGTCAGCGTGAAGACAACTACGATTGGTTGGTTGCCCGGATGCGGGAACAAGGCTTGCCGCTTGAGCCCTTCAAGTGGTATCTCGACTTGCGCAAGTACGGCTCGGTGCCGCACTCAGGATTTGGTTATGGATTGGAGCGCATCACGGGCTGGCTGTGTGGTGTTCATCACATTCGTGAAACGATTCCATTCCCACGCACGATTAATCGTCTGAATCCCTAATATGAGCAAAGGCTACAAAGGGTACCTTGCGGTGGTCGCACTCATCGTTGTGGTTGTTGGGGGGTACTTCGTTTATTGCTATACGAGCGTCTACGGAAACCTTGATGCCGAGCTCAACCGCGCTTTCGGCATAGATCAAGATCAAACTGCATCTAAATGCCTCGAACCCGGAGCCCATGTTGTTTATAGCACCACCACTGTGACGGATCGTGGGACAAAATTTGACGTTTCTGACGACACGCTGAAGAAGACTTTTTATTGTGTCTCATTTGAAGAACCTCAAAAGTCCCCAGTTCTCTCTGAATACACGTACCTCGTACGAGGAGCACAGACCCGGGGAGAAGTTGTGGGGAATCGGCTGCTGGTAGAAAATTATAAGGGAGAACGCGACGGCTGGCTCAGCATCCAGGATGGTGCCATCGAAGAAAAAACCACCGAGCTAAAAGAGGTACTGCTTTCACCTGGTGGAGGCTATCGTGCTGAGTGGCGCCTTAATTGGGATAATCGTGCCGCCCGAGTCGAACTTCAGGTGTATGCGACCGCGCCTCTTGCTGATGGACCACTTGTGGACACAATTTTGGAGTCCGCGACGATGGGGATTGAATGGGGTTCGCCTGAGCCATTTGCGATGGACGTAGATGGGACCGTTTACATTAGAAACAACTGCGGCTGTGATGGTCGTCCAACCGGTCTTTGGAAATACGAGATTGGTAAAGGATTATCAGAAATGAATTACACCACAGAACAAAATCTTCCCGACGTCATGATCAATGGCTGGACAAAGCAGATGATCGCCGTGCATCAAGCGGCAAACGGTGCACCTCTCGATATTGGGGGCAATGCTCCTTCTGGACCTTCAGAAATACATCTTGTTGACCTGGTGACAGGGGAAGGAAAAGTTATTTTAGAAAGCCGAGAGTTACTTGATGGGGTAAAGTTGTCGCCTGATGGAGCCCAGTTTGCGTATACTGGGGAAAATGGGGTGGTGCGTGTGGTTAGTGTCGGTGCGAGCCCGTCGGATACGGACATGAAAATGTCGGGGGTCGTGCTCGAGTGGATTGGTGACACCGTTGTGGTGGATCGGAGTGGAGAACTTATTTTGTATGATTTGTCAGATAGCACACTTGTGTCCATTGCGCGGAGTATTGGTGGATGGTATAGCTGGGTCGATCCAGATAAGCTAACGGTAGATTACATCGGAGTTATAAATCAGGAATAACCTATGGTACGCACTTGGAATAAGGAGACAATCAGCAAAGTGGGGGAGACAGTCGTGTTGAACGGATGGATTCATAATATTCGTCGTGTTGGCGAGAAGCTGGTGTTTTTGATTTTGCGTGATGGTTCGGCGACCGTCCAGCTCGTGTGCTACAAGCCCGATTTGGATGAAGCGACCGCGGCGGCGGTTGATCAGCTTGGATCAGAATATGTAGTGGAAGTTGAGGGAATCGTGAACGCGCGTGGAGCGAAGCAGGTGAATGCCGATATGGTGACTGGGACGGTTGAAGTGGGAGTCAAGAAGATTACGATTTTGAATCCTGCCAAGACGCCACCATTTGAAGTTGATAAAGACACCATTGGGGTCAACGAGGAGTTGCGCATGAAGTATCGCTATCTTGATTTGCGCTCAGAACGGATGCAGAAGAACATTCGCTTGCGCGACAAGATCATCACCTTCTTCCGTGAGTACATGCACAAGAATCATTTTATAGAAATCGAGACGCCAATTCTTATGAAGGGCACGCCAGAAGGTTCACGTGAATACATCGTCCCTTCGCGTTTACACGAGGGCAAGTTTTATGTGCTGCCCCAATCACCACAGCAGTTTAAACAGTTGTCGATGGTCGCTGGCTTTGAGCGTTACTTTCAAATCGCTCGCTGCTTCCGCGATGAAGATCAACGCGGTGATCGTCAGCCTGAGTTCACCCAACTCGATTTTGAAATGTCGTTTGTGAAGCAAGAGGACGTGCTTCAGTATACTGAAGCCATGTTCATCGAATTAGTGCAGACAATGTTTCCAGAAAAAAAGATTTCTTCTGCGCCGTTTCCTCGTCTCACCTACGCCGAGTGTAAGGAACAATACGGCTCAGACAAGCCAGACTTGCGCAAAGATAAGAACGATCCCAACGAACTCGCCTTTGCTTGGATTTTAGACTTCCCCATGTTTGAAAAAGACGACGAAGGGAACATCGGTGCTACTCATCATCCGTTCTGTTCGATCAAAGAAGAAGACAAAGCCAAGTTCATGGCCGGGGAGGACGTGATGTCGATCCGGGCAAACGCTTACGATTTGGTGTTGAATGGCTATGAGTTGTCGTCTGGAAGCATTCGCATTCACGAGCGTGATTTGCAAAAGCGTATTTTTGACTTGCTGAAAATTAGTGAAGAAGAACAGCAACAGCGTTTTGGTCACATGCTTGAAGCCTTTGAATTTGGCGCGCCACCGCACGGCGGATTTGCGCCAGGGATTGATCGCATTGTGATGTTGATGGCCGGTGAGCCTAACATTCGCGAAGTGATCGCCTTCCCGAAGGATGGTCACGCCTATGATCATATGATGGGTGCACCGTCACAACTGCCTGAAAAATCGCTCAAAGAAGTGCACATTAAAATCGACTAAATGTTCAGCGTTAAACTGGATCAATTTGCCGGACCAATGCAACTGCTTCTCGAGCTCATCGAGAAGGACGATTTGGATATAACCACCGTGTCGCTTGCTAAGGTGACCGAAGATTACACCGCGTATGTGAATGCCAACGATGTGCCGTCGTCTGAGCTAGCTGATTTTTTGGTCGTAGCGGCGAAACTCATCTACATCAAGTCGCGGGCGATTTTGCCACTTGCTCCTGAAGAAGAGGAAGAGGCGGACGCCTTGGCAGCCCAGCTCAAGTTGTATCGTGAGTTCGTTGATGCGACGGTGCATGTCGACGAACTCATCAAAGCCAATCATATTGCCTATGGCCGGCCGCCGTCGGCCTTTCGGCAAACCGCAACCAGTGCCTTCCGCCCAGCCGCGAATGTAAGTGGTGAATCGCTTTACAGCGCCTTTCAGCACTTGAGCAAACGCCTCGAACCGTTCTTTGCCCTGCAACAATCATCGCTCGAGCGCGTGGCAAGTGTGGAAGAGCGCATCAAACAAATTCATCGCGTGCTTTTGGATCGGGCGCGGATGACCTTCCGCGACATCACCAAGGGCGCGGCGTCCAAGGTGGATGTGGTGGTGAGCTTTCTCGCTCTTTTAGAGCTCATGAAGCAGCGATTGATCAAAGCGGTCCAGCACGGCGCGTTTGATGAAATTGAATTACATCGCATTGACTAAGTATGTTGAAAGCGAAACTTGAATCCATTTTGTTTGCCTCGGGAAAGCCCGTGCCTCTGCGTCATTTGGCGAAGATTTTGGAAGTGAGCCCGGCCGAGCTTGAAAAGACGGTGACCGAACTCAAGTCTGAGCACAATCGAGAAACTTCGGGGATTCATTTGGTTGATCATGATGATGCGTTGCAGTTTGTTTCTAGCCCTGCCCATGCGGAGTTATTGGCGGGACTGGTCAAAGACGAATTTCAGGGCGAGCTTACTCGGCCGCAGCTCGAAACGTTGTCGATTATTTGCTATCGCGGGCCGGTTACCAAGCCCGAAATCGAACAAATCCGTGGGGTCAATTGCAGTTTGATTATTCGCAACTTACTGATTCGCGGGTTGGTGCAAGAAGAAGACGACAGCGAGCGTTTGCAGCCCGTGTTCCGTGTGACCAGTGACTTTGTCCGTCACCTGGGACTTCATGAACTGTCTGAGTTGCCTGAGTTTGAGCGCTTTGCCAAAGATGAGCGCATTTCAAAATTAATGGAGGAAGCCACCGCTCCAGCGTTAGAGAATTAGTATGTTTCGGATGTTGTTTCAAACCTTGCTGACCCTGAGTTTGGTGCAAGTGGTGCCAGTTGATGGGGGAGCGATTGAGCGGGCAGCAGATTTGCCAACGGCATCTGTCCGTTCGGCCGTGGCGAGCGCGGCCGTGCTCGCGAACACCGAAGCCCATCTCCCGACTTCAGAAAATCGTGGACCGACGCGTGTCGACGCTACGAGCGCCGGAGTGGTCACGAGCGCCCAGAGCGTGCTGGTGGTTGATCGCGAGTCGCGCCTCCCCTTGTATGCCAAAGAGCCAGATGCGGTCCGCCCGATTGGGAGCATCAGCAAACTCATGACTGCGCTGGTCTTTTTGAACACCAATCCTAATTTGAACACGGTCGTTCCGATTCTTCCTGAAGACATGCGTGAAGGAGGACGGATCTATCTTGGGCTCAACGATCCTGTCTCGCTTCGTGATCTGCTTCATGCGAGTCTGGTCGGCTCAGACAACACGGCAACGATGTCGCTCGTGCGTCTTTCAGGGCTCACCGAAACCGACTTCGTTGCCCGCATGAATGAAAAAGCTAAAGAGCTCGGCATGAAAGCTTCGACCTTCCACGATCCCACCGGTCTCTCGGCCGACAATGTCTCCACAGCTCGCGACATTGTCCATCTGCTCGAAGCGGTGCAAAGCGAATCAGAAATCGCCTCGACAATCATTCTGCCAGAAGTCACAATTCTGCAAGAAAGCGGACGGGAAGTGACCATCCCCACCACTGATGATCTTCTCACGAGCTTTATCAACGAGCCGCCGTACCAGATGCTTGGCGGAAAGACTGGCTATTTGCCAGAAGCGGGATATTGTATTGGTGTTGGTGTCCATCATGAAAACGCCGGTGACATTTTTATTGTCTTGCTCGGCTCGGACACCAAAGCGACGCGAGTGCAGGAAGTGAAAGGGTTGGCTGCTTGGACCTACCGCGTCTTCACTTGGTAACTATGCTGCTCGACTTGCTCATTATTGGGATGGCGGCGATGCCAGTCATCGAACTCACCGTCACCTTGCCGATCGCGCTGCAGACGTATGGCATGGATCCGCCGCGAGCGCTTTTGGATTGCTATATTGGTAACGCCTTGCCTGTTGTCCCGCTTCTGTTTGGTCTGCGCATTTTTGTGAATTGGTGTGAACGGAAGTCGCCGCGGTTTCACAAGTTCATGTTGAATTATTTTGGCCGGGTACGCGGGCGCTTTCAAAAACATTATGATCGCTACGGCGCGCTCGCCTTATTTTTATACGTGGCGATTCCGACCCCGTTTTCGGGCGTGTGGTCGGGGGCTGTGGCCGCGGTCCTATTTGGGATTCGTCCTAAGTACGCTGCCCCGGCTTTAATCGCCGGAATGATGGTCGCGGGACTCATTGTCCTCGGGGTCACCAAGGGAATCGTGACCGGGATTCATCTGTTCTAGGACCGCTTGATTTTTTGGTTGGCCTCGCCTATACTGACCTTCCTTAGTCTTTCGGGGGAATTCGAAGTATGAGCAAGCGTCGTCGCAATATCTTCATTATTTTGGGTGTTTTAGCCGTCTTTGTGATCGGCTTTTTTGTGATGGCGAGCGGAGCGCCAAAGCCAGTGATCACTACGGACACGGTCAAACGGGGGGATTTGGTGCAGACGGTTGAGGTCACCGGAGAGGTTAAGAGTATTGATGAGGTTAGTCTTGCTTTTAACACCTCGGGCGTTGTCGCTAGTTTGCCAGTGAAGGTCGGTCAGGCCGTTGTTGTTGGTCAAGTGCTAGCTTCGCTCAAAGCCGATGATTTAGCTGCAGCCTATGCCCGCGCGATTGCCGTGGTTTCTGAAGCCAAGGCGCGATTGCAGTTACAAGAGTCTGGACTTTCAAGTGAAGACCGGGCAGCTGAAGAAGCCCCGGTAGCGATTGCCGAAGCTGCACTCCGTGCCGCTGAATCTGCCAGAGTTTCGACTGATGTTGTGAGCGCCGCGAATGTGGCCACGGTCGAAGCGAATATTGCTCAAACCAAAACCCGCGTTGCCGATGACGTTGTGGCTGCTCGACAAAACGAAGTAGAAGTCATTCGTTCCTTGGTGGCCGAGTTGCGTCAGGCTCTCTCCGAAGCGGATACGATTTTAGGTGTTGAGAATTCGCTGTACAACCAAGAGTTTCGTGATGAGCTCGCCAACGAAGACACACAATTATTGCCTCAGGCCCAAACATCCTTCGAAGATGCGGCCGAGAGTCGCGATGAGGCTGAAGATGCTGTTGTCCTCATGGATGTGAACAGTGACACATCGATTTCGGCAGTGGCAGATTTGGCTTACGCGGGCTATCAAGATGTTTATGCCACGTTGATTTTGACCAGCCGGGTCCTTGATGCTACTTCGGGAAATTCGGCGGATCTTTCATTTGATACATTGAATACCTTTAAGGCCACTATTTCCGCTGCTTCGAGTTCGTTGGTCAGCGCTGGATCGAGTCTGGTGTCAGCCCGTCAGGCCAAGACCGATGCCGACCGGGCGGTGACCGACGACGTGGCTGATGCCGAGCGAGCATTGGTTGAAGCGGAAGCCGCTCGTGAGCGTGATGTGACCGCGGCCGAAGCGACGGTTGTTTCTCGACAAGCTGATCTGGCCCGTGCGGAAGCCAATCTCGCTGCTGCCTTAGCCACTCCGCGCGACGTTGACTTGGCGAGCTACCGCGCAGCTGTCTCACAAGCCCAGGCCGACGCCAGTGCTGCCCTCGCACGCCTCAATAACGCCCGTATCCTCTCCCCGATCGCGGGGACCGTCACCGCCGTAGACATTGAGCTCGGCGAATCAGCCAGTCTGGGCGCCCCTGTTATCACTGTTTTGTCGAGCGGGCAGAACTACGAAGTGGCCCTCGACATTCCTGAGGCCGATGTCAACAAGATTCACGTGGGTCAAAGTGCTGACATTACTTTTGATGCCTTTGGCGACGACCTCGTCTTTGCCGGAAGTGTCTCGTCCATTGACCTGGCCGAAAAAGTCATTGAAGGAGTCGTCTTCTACGCGGCCAAAGTGATGATCACTGCTGACCAAGATCTGTCGCAAGTGAAGCCGGGGATGTCAGCTACGGTCACGGTCAAAACTTCCGAGCGCACCGGAGTGCTTTACGTACCTTCACGTGCTGTCCTTGAAAAAGACGGAGTGAAATTCGTCCGTGTTCCATCAGATAAAACTTACATCGAACAAACCGTGTCCATCGGCTTACGGGCCGACGAGGGGCTGACCGAAATCGTGAACGGCTTAACCGAAGGGCAGACAATTATTGTCTCGATTCGCCAGCAATAATATGAGCGCTGCACTCCTCGAACTCACAGGAGTCACCAAGACCTATATTAATGGGGACATTGAGACCCCGGTGCTGCATGGAGTTGATTTGGCTGTGCAGGCGGGGGAGTTTGTGTCGCTCATGGGGCCATCGGGCTCAGGCAAGTCGACGCTCATGCATATTATGAGTTTGCTGGATCGGGCGGATACGGGTGCGTATCTTTTTTCCGGCCATGACGTTGGACAACTCGATCCTGATGCCCGTGCTAAACTCCGGCTCGAGAAAATTGGTTTCGTATTTCAAGCCTTTCATCTGTTGCCGCGTCTTACCGTACTTGAAAACGTGATGCTCCCGCTTCTGTATACCAAAGAATCACCTGATGGTCGCCGACGTCGCGCCAAAGAAGTTCTCGCCGAAGTAGGGCTCACCGAGCGAGAAGACTATTTGCCCTCGCAACTTTCTGGCGGACAAAAGCAGCGGGTGGCGATTGCCCGAGCGCTCGTCAATAATCCGACAGTGATTTTTGCTGACGAGCCGACCGGCAACTTGGATTCGGTCTCTAGCAATCAAGTGCTGGAAATTCTGCGCGACCTTTCAAAGAAAAAGGGTCGGACGATTGTCATGGTCACTCATGAAACCGAAGCGGCCGCCTTTAGCGATCGCATTATTCGTATTCGTGATGGAAAGATTACTGCCTAAGTATGCATATTCGTGACCTGCTCCAAACCTCAACTGAGTCCCTGCGCCGTAACACCTCGCGCTCGCTGCTCACCATTCTCGGCATTGTGATTGGGATCGCGGCAGTGATTTTGATGTTGTCCTTGGGGCAAGGCGCGCAAGGCTACGTGCTTGGCCAGGTGGCCGACTTGGGATCCGACCTGATCTTCGTCGAAGCTGGTTCTGGAGACACCGAGGGTGGTCCACCGTCACCGTTTGTGGAGCAAACGATCACGCTCGACGACGCCGAGGCACTGGAGCGACTCGGGCCGTTTTCGTTTGTCTCCTCAACGCTGATCACCAGTTCATCGGTGAGTTACGCCGAAAACAGTTCATTTACTCAAGTGTCGGGCGTGGATGAGCATCAGTTAAATATTTTTCCTGCCGACTTGGTGAGTGGCCGATTTATCGATGCCGACGACGTTCGTTCACATAGCCGGGTGGCGGTGTTGGGTTACGATATCGCCAAAGAACTGTTTGGGGATCAGGATCCCCTCGGCGAAAGCATCAAGATTAAAAACTTAGCGACCCGTGTGATTGGTGTCCTTGAGCCGCAAGGGAGTCGGTTTTTTACCAACCTGGACGAGCAAATTTACATTCCAGTGACGACAGCTCAACGGGAGCTTCTCGGCGTTGATTACGTGAATTATATTTCAGCCCGGGCAATGATTGATGTCGAATCAGCTAAAGAAGATGCTCGCGCTATTTTGCGCGACAGTCACAGGATTGATAACAGTGAACAAGACTTGGCTAAAGATGACTTTCTGGTCTCCTCACAGTCTGACGCGGTTGAGGTGATTGGGGCGGTAGGATTTGCTCTCACTCTTCTTTTAGCTTCGATTGCTGCGATCTCGCTCCTGGTTGGTGGAATCGGGATCATGAACATTATGCTGGTGTCCGTGACCGAACGCACCCGCGAAATTGGACTTCGAAAAGCCATTGGGGCCACAGAAAAAGAAGTCCTCCAGCAGTTTTTGCTCGAGGCCGTGATGCTCACGTTGGTTGGCGGCATCCTCGGAATTATTATCGGCACAGGTGGCTCTGTTCTTGCCTCGCTCGTGATTTCTCAATTTGTAGATGGTTGGAATTTGGTGATTCCGCCCCAGGCGATTGTGCTGAGTGTGGTGGTCTCAAGCGCGGTTGGAGTGATCTTCGGCTATTACCCGGCCAAACGCGCTGCCCGACTCGACCCGATCGAGGCGCTCCGCTACGAGTAATCTACGCTCGCATGGTTTCGGCAGCCTCTTCTTCAGGAATGCCTCCGGGGATAGATGGGGGAACAAGGACGACTGGCCTTTGGGCCATCTTTTTTGTAAGGGGCTTTACGATCACAAGCAGGATGGCCTCCAAGACAACAATCGCCAGCAGACTAAAGCGCAGTGTCGGCTCTGGAGCTAGGGTGTAGAGACCGTACAGAATGAGAAGACTGGTGACGCGTCCGGCGTTTAAGAAAAACTCTCGATCCACGATGTACACATAGCGGTGGGCGATGCCGCTCCCGGCACTATCATCCACGGTTTCATACATGATAGAAGAGAGGGAGCCAAAGCGGATCAAACTAACGAGGGCACTGATCAGATAATAAGTGAGCACCCCGGCCGCAGAATAGAAGATCGCAAAACTTCCGCTACCGATGAGGGTGGCAACAACCCAAATACAGAGGAGCATGAAGTGATGACGGTGTCCCAGCCGTCGGCCAAGCACATAGATGAGGATGGCGGCGAGAACGGCAGAGAGTGAATCGATGGTTCCGATTGTCTCTTCGGTTCCCAAAAAGGTCAGGACCATAATCACCGGCACAACGCTTTCAACACCATCGATGAGTCCATTGAATACCTCCACGACGCGCAGACGGTTCCAAGCAGCGTCGGCACGGCGAAGCAGAAGGTGTTTTATGGGGTTAATGCATTCAGGCAAGGGCGCCTTGACCACGGCCAAGCCGGCAATGAAGAGTATGATGAGTCCCACCACCGCCGCAATGTGGTAAGCGGTATCAATCGAGTACAGATTTTTTACTTCACCAAAAATTAAAAACCAGCCAATGGTCGCAGGGGCGGCAATACCCGCGAGGGTACCGAGCGCGTTATCGGTGCTAATAAAATAAAACCGCCGTGCACTCTTGGTGAGCTTCGACACCAGGTAATTGCGGTTGGCCCAGAAGAAGCCGGCAGCAAGACCCGAGACCGATCCAAACACAAACGTGAGTTCGGTCGAACCTTGGCCCATCATGACCACAGAAAGTGGCACAAGACCTTGAAGCACGCAGCCGATAAGATACATAATCGGTGTTTCAGAGTAACGGAGCAACACGCCGTTCAAATAAAATCCTGGAGCGAGCAACAGGTAAAAAGCAATATTATAAAGAATCAAGATTTTGGGGTCATGGTCAACCCGCCACAAAAACGTGTTCACGTAGGTGTTGGTCATTGGCGCGGCTAAGGCGAAGAGAAAGAATGACAGTAACAGTCGCCGCTCGGCCACCGAGAGCAGTAGAAAATGCGTCTTTTGATCACGTAGCCATTTTTTGATTGACATACTGTTACTATAACACCAAAACCGTCCCAAAGGACGGTTTTCGTGGTGCCGCGGGGGAGATTTGAACTCCCAAGCCCTTGCGGGCAAAGGTGTTTGAGACCTTCGCGTATACCGTTCCGCCACCGCGGCCTGGTAGCGGGAGGCGGATTCGAACCGCCGACCTAAGGCTTATGAGTCCTTCGCTCTAACCAACTGAGCTATCCCGCCAGGGTTGTGGCGCAGGCACAATATCAAAAATGGTTAAAATTATCAAGTGTTTGACAATCACGGGCGGGGTATGGTTTAGTGGTCCTGTATGAACTTCCGCGTCGCGAATAATTTGCCAACCCCGAAGCTGACATTGGTGTACAGCTTCGTTTGGCGTTCGTGATAGGGGATCGGAAGGACGAATAAAGCTGGCCATCAATGTCGATGGTCAGTTTTTGTTGGGAGAAACCATGTCCGTTCTTCGTCTGGTCGTCGTCGCTGACGGCCTCAACCCCCATGAACTTGCCGGTGCGCTCGTTGCGTCGGGCGTGCCTGCCCAGAACATCCACATGTCTCGGAATGTGGCCGATGAGGCCCTCACGGAGCTCGGAGTGCGCTGCGATCTTCCTGTGGGGAGAATCCGTGTTTCCCCGGAGCACGCTCGGGATCCCCATGTTCTCAATCATGTCGGCCTCGGCGACGTCGGGATGGGCAACACGGTTCCTTAGTCCTTTGGTGGGTCCACACTCGTGGGCCCACCGCTCCTTTAAAAACAAAAAATCGCCAGACAAGGTCTGACGAATTTTTGGTTGCGGGAGTCGGATTTGAACCGACGACCTTCGGGTTATGAGCCCGACGAGCTGCCTGGCTGCTCCATCCCGCGGGGGTAGAGTAGCGGCTTTGGCGGCTTCTGTCAACTCCGGAACTTTGCTATACTTCACGGGTCTATGGCCCATATTATTTCGGTAGTGAATCAAAAAGGCGGGGTTGGGAAAACGACCACGTCGGTGAATCTTGGAGCGTACTTGGCGCACCTCGGAAAGTTTGTGTTGATTGTTGATTTGGATCCGCAAGCCAATGCGTCATCGGCTTTTGGCATCAACTATCGCGAGCTCTCAGGAGGGACCTACGAAGGAATGATTGGGACACAGCGGGTTAAAGATTTGATTCGTCAGACGGATCACCAAGGGTTAAAGATTTTGCCGGCGTCGGAGTCGCTCGCTGGTGCTGCCGTGGAACTCGTGAACGAAATGGCTCGCGAGCACAAGTTGCATCAAGCCTTGCTCGAAGTGCGTAATGATTTTGATTATATT
>JBBUGS010000016.1:0-11260 GCA_038056005.1 Patescibacteria group bacterium | reverse complement strand
GTGGCCACAAACAAACGCGAGCCATTCCAATACACCCCATTGTAACCGAAGTCTGAAATACTAAGGCTCGCTGACAACGTCGGAGCTGTAGGTGTTGAGGCATCGACCGTTTGTAGCGTCCGACCCGCCGTTCCGGTGGCAATCATCGCAAACGTGCCATCCATTTCAATAGCATTTGCACCATTGCCAAGGTCGGTGGATCCGCTCACCGCCGCCGAAGCCGGAACAGAAATGTTGATCGCGTAAAATTCGCTGGTCGCGGCGTCGTTCGCCGTGACCACATAGGCATAACTGCCATTCACATCCAACTCCATTCCCGCTGCACTCCCCGCCAAGTTAACGCTACGAACAACACTCGGTGTTGCTTCGACCGCCAAGTCAATAACCCGAAACTCTGCGGCGGCATCATCGGTAACCACCAAAGCAAAACCCCCTGACAGGTGCACCCCACGCGAGGTGGCCCCGAGATCAAGTGAGCTAATCGTAAACGGAGTCGTGGGAGCAGAGATATTCAAAATAAAAAACTCCGGGCCTGAGGCAACGACCGAACGGGTAAGGTACGCTCGCGATCCAGTGGCGTAAATGTCGAGAGCGTCAACGTTCCCGGCCAGATTCAACGTGCCGGCAAGAGTCGGTGCCGTCGGCGTGGTCACATTTACAACCATGAGCTCTGCACTGTTGCTATCCGTGGTCACGTACACGAACTGCCCAGAAATTGAAACGCTGGTTGCGCTCGCTCCGAGTTCTAATGATCCAACGGTTGCCGGGCTCGCGGGGTCACTGACATTCACCACTAAAAACTCGGGGCCAGCACTATCGACATTGGTCACGTAATACGCAAAATTTCCATTCACCACGACGTCGACTGCGGCGGCGTTACCCGTGTCATCAATACCCCCCTCAACTTCAGCGCAGTACCAGGCAATCGGCGGAGTCGTCGCGAGCCCCTCTGCCCCGTCGCTATCGGCGTCGGTATACACTTGCGTACTCGCTTGGGTGCCCGTGTTGAAATGAGCAGAAAGATCATGAAAAAACTGACGGCTGTCCCAATTGGTAATGTAGTCGACGTACGTTAAGGTGCGGGCGACGGTGCCCGAGAGCCAACTGACCGTGGTCGTCACTTGTTTAGTTTGAATGTCTTTGCTGCCACCACTTGCAACAATCGCTCCTGAGCCATCACGATTAACATCAGCCACCGCAACGGCCCGTGTGTAATCTGCGTTGGTATCCGAACTCCCCGAAAAAGCCCACGCCCCTGAAGCATCCGTAAGCCCATAGGTGCCGTTCACCAAATGATTGTAGGCAGAGGTGCCAATCGAGCGGGTCGCTTCCCACCCCTCTCGCCCATACGACACCGCTTCGGTCTGCCGACCACCAGAAAGGCCACCACGAAATGACGACAGCACGAGCATAATGATCGACGAAGCCCCGATCGCCAAAATAGCAATCGCCACAATCACTTCAACAATACTTTGTCCCCGTCGATCCATAGTTAATCCAATTGCACCATCCCGGCGGAGTTAACGGAAATGGTGTGCGTGACCGTGGTTCCTTGAAGAGCAACGGTGATGCTGCCCGCGTTGCTGGTTGACCCTTCGACTTTGGTAAACACCACATCACTCGCAGCCACGGTTTTGCCGAGCGTTATTCCATTCGGCAAGGTGTGCACTTCTTCATCGTAACTCGTGTCGCGTGTAGCGTAGGTGGCGCCTTTAAATAACGTGAAGCTCCCGGCCGTGCCGGTCACCAAATGAACGCCGTAGGGACTGTCGCTTTCGCTCATCATCGATTTGTTGCGGGCAATGCGCAGCAGTTGGGTGAGCTCATCGCTTTTATTATCTACTTGATAGCGCTCGGAAAAAGCGCTGAACTTCGGCACCGTGGCGCCGACCACCAAGGTCAGTACCGCGACCACCAACACCGCCTCGATAAGCGTGAACCCCTTAACCGATCGCGCTAATGAAGCCATAAATGGGGGTGATAATCGACAGGGCTAAAATCGCCACCAAGGCACCAATACTCACAAGCAACGCTGGTTCGATAACGGTCGACAAATTTTTGAGAGTGACATCAAGATCGTTTTCATAAAACTCCGCAAGATAAAACAACACGTCTTCGGTCTTGCCAGTCTCATCGCCAATCTGAATCATGCGATGGACAAACGGTGGAAACAATTGTTGATGGCCGGAAAGGGCGACCGATAACGTCTCGCCCCGATCAACACGCGCGATCGCTTCGTGAATCGCCCGCTTGAATTTCACGTTCCCGACCACTTGTTCGGTGACAGCGAGGGCATGGTTGATGGGCAAGCCACTCTTTAACAGCGAGGCCAAGATGTTACAAAAACGGGCCAGATTCAATGTGCGAGTGATTTTCTTAATGACAGGTAAATGGAGAAGAGCCGTATCGACCGCGGGGCGTGAAACCTTTAGGCGCACGACAATCACAAAAAGGACAAAGAGGACGAGCGCGATCCCAGCAATCCACACGCCATAGTCCGCGCTGACGTGCGACATCCAAATGAGGATCCGGGTGCTGAGCGGGAGCTCAAAATCGAACGCAGAAAAAAGCGCTGACAAACGCGGGAGGACAAAGAAGGCTACGATCACTCCGAGTCCAATCGTGAGGGCGACCACTAGAGTAGGATAGAGCATGGCCGAAAGCGCCTTTTGTCGAAGATCAAAATCTTTCGAAAATCGAATCGCCAGCTGTTCCAGATTTTCGGCCAGGTTACCGCTCTCTTCGCCGGCCTTGACCATGTTCACGTAGTATTCTGAAAATGCCCGCGGATGCCGAGCGAGCGCGTTTGCTAGACGCTCGCCACTTTCCACGTCCCGTCGGACCTTCGCAATAATCCCACGGAGTGCCCCTTTATTCGAAACCTCAGCAATCCGAAGAGCTTCGTCGAGCGCTACCCCCGCTTTCAACATGATTCCTAAGTGCTTGGTAAAAATGACTCGCTCAAATACCGACACATGTGTTAAGAGCGTGATGTCGTGACGCTTCTTCTCCACTTCAACCGACACAACCACCAGATCGCGGGCCATGAGTTCGCGAAGCGCTGCTTCTTTATTTTCTGCTTCGACTTCACCAGTGGTCGCTGTCCCTTTTTTGGTTTTTGCCTGATAAACAAATTTCATACCTCCTGGTTTGGTTAGCGCACCACGCGCATGATTTCTTCAAGGGTGGTGACCCCTTCAGTCACTTTACGAATACCGTCTTCTAGCATGGTGGTCATCCCTTCGGCGATGGCGACTTTGGTAATTTCGGCCGCGTTGGCACGAGCAGTAATCAGTTCGCGAATCTTGTCGCTGACTTCCAGCACTTCAAAAATACCCAAGCGGCCGACAAAGCCCGATTGGTGACAAACCTTGCAGCCCTTGCCGTAAAACCCTTTGACCGACTCTTTGGCCCCAAAATACTTCTCAAGCAATGGTGCGGGAATGCTCCGTTTGTAAGAAGTGAGATCCAAATCTTGGCTCGTGATGCAACTTTTGCAAATATGGCGCACCAAACGTTGGGCAATAATCACGTTGACCGACGAAGCAATCAAAAATGGCTCAACTTCCATGTCGACCAAACGCGGAAGCGCGGTCGCGGCATCGTTGGTGTGAAGGGTCGAGAGCACCAAGTGACCGGTCATGGCGGCATTGACCGAAATGTTGGCCGTCTCCGCATCACGAATTTCACCAACCATAATAATGTCCGGGTCTTGGCGCACAATCGAGCGCAGTCCAGCAGCGAAGGTAAGGTTGGTGCGATTGTTGACTTGAATTTGGTTGACGCCGTCAATATCGTATTCCACCGGATCTTCAATCGTCGCGATATTGACATCGCGTTGATTCAAAATTTTGAGCACCGCATACATCGAAGTCGTTTTTCCCGAGCCGGTCGGACCGGTGGAAAGAATCATGCCGTAGGGCTTTTCCGCAGCGGCCTTCACTTTTTCCAAGTCGCGATTAGCAAATCCTAAACTCTCAAGCGTAAATGTGCGTCCGCGCTCAGACAGCAAACGTAAGACAATCTTTTCCCCTTCAACAATCGGCAAAATCGACACACGAATATCCGTCTTCACCCCGCTAAAAAAGGCGCGGAACTTGCCGTCTTGGGCCGCAAAGTGTTCGTCTGTTCTAAGGTTCGACAAAATCTTAATGCGCGCGACCACGAGTTCATGCAGCGCCTTCGATAAGTGAAAGACGTCGTGGAGCACACCATCAATACGATAGCGGACCAAGAGCTGCTTTTCGTGCGGCTCAATATGAATGTCGGAAGCGTTGTTATCGTAACCGTATTCCAAAATGTTCTGAACCATCTGGATCAGCAACCCCTGCGCCGCCGAACCTTGGCGCGAGACCGCTGCCTCGCCCTGCTTTTGCAGCTTCTCTGCCAGCTCACCAACCGCCCGGTGCGTGTCCGAGCTGTACACGGTCAGTCCTTCGTTCAAACTGGCTGGTGAGGTGTAGGCAATTTCCAACTCCTCGCCGAACTTTTTCTGCAGCAACGAAATCAACTCGACGTTCCGCGGATCGACCAAGGCCAGTTGCCGCTTACCATTTTTCCAACCGTAGGAAATCACCTGTTGTTTTTTGGCAACGATCTCGGCAATCCCTTTGACCGCTTCAGGATCAATCTCGGTCTTGCGCAAATCCACCAACTTGACCCCATAGGCATCAGCAAACAAGCGGCTGACCTCATCGTCGGTCATCCGCTCGGTCCTGATGAGTGTCTCTTCGATCGAACCACCGTTCGTTTCGGTATCGTTGAGCGCAGCTTGAAGTTGCTCGGCTGTCAAAAACCCCGAGTCAACAAGTAACGCACTGAGTTCTTGTGCTGAGAGGCTCATGGAAACTTTGGTCAAATCGCCTCGGCGTGCTTCTTAATCTTCTCGACCATTTCGGAGAGCGAGTAATCAGCTTTTACTAGATAATCTTTGATTCCCAGATCTTGCATCTGCCTGATGTCCTCTTGCTGCCCCAAGTTCGAGAGGACCACAACAGGAAGTGTCTTGGTTGCTGGATTTTTTCTGAGTTCGCTGAGCACCTCAAAGCCACTCTTCTTTGGAATAATAATATCAAGAAGCACTAAATACGGAGAAAGTTCGGCCACTTTTTGTAACGCCTCCTCACCATCACTCGCGACCACAATCGTGTAGGGCATTTCTTTTTCGAGGCGCTGCTTTAGCACTTTTTGTAAAAACTGATCATCTTCGACCAGCAAAATCGTCCGCTTGGTGTCTGTCTTTGGCATACATTATGAGCGTTTCAAAATAGCATTGATTTTTTTGACCACATCGGACGGCGTCGCTTCGGTTTTAATGAGGTAATCTTCGGCTCCCTCATCTTTTCCTTTCTTGATTTCGAAGTCTTGTCCCAAACTCGACAAGATCACCACCGGAATGTGCTTGGTTTTCGTCTCCTGCTTAAGTTCTTTCAGCACCGCGAAGCCATCTTTTTTCGGGAGCAGAATGTCGAGGAGAATGATGTCCGGCAAATGATGCATGGCGTGATCGATCGCCTCTATCCCATCAGTCGCCACATGAACCGAGAATCCTTCCATCTCAAACTTTTGCTTGTAGAGTTCAGCAAGCGCTGGCTCATCCTCAACAATCAACACCCGCAGCTTATTCATACAACCAAATCATACCATGGGCAAAGGGTTTGCAACATGCGCTCCCACTACTCTTCCACAGGCAACGTGAGGGTAAACACACTCCCTTTTTCTTTTGGATTTGGAGCAAACCACAAGGCCCCACCATGCTGTGCCGCCACCGAGCGCACCACAGACAAGCCAATCCCTTCCCCATCAACCCACCGGCTACGCGCGTCGCGACCACGGAAGAAACGCTCGAACAATTGCGATCGCTCTTCCGGGGGCACACCAATGCCATTATCAGTAATAGTCACAACCGCAAAGGGCCCATGCTCCATGGGCACGTTCCAGCCGCGCGCGCCTTGGGGCATGGTAAGGGCCTTTACTTTCTCCAGTCGAATAGTGACCACTCCGCCTTCGTTGTTGTACAGAATCGCGTTTTGTAAAAGATTCATAAGGGCGGAATGGACGCGGCTCGATTTCAAAAATCCGAACACCGTCTGCTTAGGACGCTTCCAAGTGAGCTTCACCTGATGCTGACGAGCCAAGACAGAGACATCGCCAGCAGCAGAATCGATAATCTCAACAAGATCGACACGTTCGACCGCTCCCGGAGTAACCTTTTTGTCCTCGAGCGCTAAGGACTCGAGCAGATCATCAGAAAGTTCAATCACGGACAACAACGCCATCTCTAATTCTGTGAGCACTTCCCGCTGAGCCGCGTTCAATGTGCCCTTTTCCTCGCTCTTCAAAATATCAGCCGACCAGCGCATACGATTTAACGGAGTGCGTAGGCGGTGTGAGGTGTAGTGCAAAAAATGTCGCAACATCTGATTATTTTTCTCAATCATCACGCTGCGCTCACTGACCAGTTGCTTCAAGTTTTCTTCGCGCTCAAAAAGACGGGTCGTGAAATCTTTAACCGCGTCGAGCAAAGCATCAAACTCATCGCGGACGACCCGAGGAAAATATTTGGTAAGCGCGTTCAAATGCTCCGGGCGATGTTTAGGATCAACTTGGAGGGCGCGAACCGTGTCCGTAATTTGATTCAAACGATTAGCAAGGCGGCGGCCAAGAAGGAACGCCGTGCCGAGAATCAGCAAGACGAGTAAAAGGAGTCCTGTGGTGTGATTAGCAACCACTACCCAAAAACGGTCACTCTGCCCCACGTCTTCAAGGGTCAGATAAAAAAAGATCGCCGCAATCGCGGAAATCACCAAGCCAAAAAAGAGAAAACTCATGACGAGCTTCACCTGCATCCCGAAAAAAAACGGCCTCCTAGTCCCCCTCATAATGGCCATATGATAGCATGAAGACGAACTCTTATCTATGGAAAACTCTGGATTTCTTTTGATCCACAAACCTGCCGGGATGACGTCACATGATGTGGTTGATGCTGTTAGGCGGATTACCGGCGAACGTCGGGTGGGGCATGCTGGTACCCTTGATCCCTTTGCCACAGGGCTCTTGATTGTCGGCGTCGGCCGTGCCGCCACGTCCCGACTGTCTGAGTTTGTTGGATTGGATAAAGTGTACGAAGCAACATTCGTCCTCGGCGCCACTTCGACCACCGATGATCCTGAAGGTGAAATCACTCCCGCAAATAACCCTCCCCTCCTCTCTCCTGAGGGGTTAGGGGTGGTGATGCAATCCTTCCTTGGCGACATCGAACAAATCCCCCCTCAGTACGCCGCGATCAAAATCAAAGGAAAAAAGATGTATGAACTCGCTCGTGAAGGCAAGACCATCGAAGCGAAACCTCGCCAGGTTCATATTGAATCGTTTGAGCTACTGTCTCCACTTCCATCTACCTATCAATTCCCTCTTTCGATCCAGGTCCGCATCCATTGCGGAAGCGGTACCTACATCCGTGCGATCGCGAGGGACTTAGGCGAGAAACTCGGCGTCGGCGGCTATGTGAGTGAACTGCGGCGTACAGCCATCGGTCGACTTTCGGTCCAAGACGCCTCCCTCATCGAAGCCTTAGAGCGGGGGGATTGGCATAAATCGCTCAGAAATCTAGGGGTTGAAGAATAAGCCTCCTTGTGCTAAGCTAAGCCAAGAAGTAACTCACTGATTCTCGACGGGCTGAGCCAGCAACGACGATATTCTCGAATATATGACCGCTTTTTCATCCACCGTAGGACGATTAACAGCCGGATCATTAAAGCGATAACCATTCGCCGTTGTTCGTGTTCTGCCCGCGAGCCTGAACTATGTCTACATTAGGACTAGTGCTGGCGCTCGTGGGTCTTTTGATTGGAGCTCTTGGCGGATACGTTGTCCGCGCCATGGTGGCCCAGAAAAAGATGCAGGGTGCTGAAGCCAATGCCGAAAAGATCGTGACCGAAGCCAAAACCAAGCAAGCCGAAATTCTTCTTGAAGCCAAGGAGAAGGCGTTGAAAATGGTTGAGGAAGGAAAGAAAGAAGAAGACGCCCGTCGCCGCGAACTGACCGAGACCCAGAAGCGCATGGAGAAGCGTGAGTCGACCTTTGACCAAAAACTGTTAGAGCTCGAGGACAAGAAGACTAAGCTCGAAGAGAAGACCAAACAAATCGAAGAGACGCGCGCCAAAGTGGATGCCTTGCGCGCAGAACAGGGAAAGAAGTTAGAGGAAGTCGCTGGCTTGTCCAAAGTCGAAGCTGAGGCACGGCTTATGGCCATGGTTGAAGAAGAACAAAAGGATGCCGTGGCGAGCCGCATTCGCAAACTTGCCGACGTTGGCGAAGAAGAAATTCAAACCAAAGCGCGCGATGTGTTGTCGCTTGCGGTTATGCGCATGGCTGGGTCTGTCGTCGTGGACTCTTCGACCACCATGGTCGAGTTGCCATCAGATGAAATGAAAGGCCGCATCATTGGTAAAGAAGGTCGCAACATCAAAGCCTTGGAACATCAAACAGGTACCGAGATTATTGTCGACGACACTCCAGGATCAATTATGATCAGCGGGTTCTCGCCAATCCGCCGCCAAGTCTGTAAACGCGCGCTTGAGTCGCTGATCGCTGACGGCCGTATTCACCCAGCGCGCATTGAAGAAGCTGTAGCTGAAGCCAAAAAGAATTTGGCTGTTGAAATTAAAAAGGCTGGTGAAGAAGCACTCTATACCTTGGGCATTCCCGTGTCTTCTATCGACCCTAAATTGGTTTCCATTTTGGGCCGCATGAAGTTCCGCACGAGTTATGGGCAGAACGCGTTGCAGCACTCGATCGAGGTGGGAACCTTGTCAGGTATGATTGCCGAGGAACTCGGCGCCGACGCCTTTGCCTGTAAAAAAGGCGGCTTGTTCCACGACATCGGCAAAGCCGTTGACCACGACATGCAAGGCGCTCACCCAGAAATCGGCTATAACATTTTGAAAAAGTTCGGCTTCCCCGAAGACTTGTGCTATCAGTCGATTGCTCACCACGAAGACAAACCGCGCACCTTAGAAGGCACGATTGTCAAAGCCGCCGACGCCATCTCTGGTGCCCGTCCAGGCGCGCGCAAAAACAGCTTGGAGCAATACATCCAACGTCTGGAAGAACTCGAGTCGGCTGCGACCAGCTTCCCAGGAGTTGAAAAGGCTTACGCCATTCAAGCTGGCCGCGAGATCCGCGTGTTTGTGGAACCACAAGCCATGGACGACTACGGTTCCTTCCAGCTCGCAAAAAACATTGCTCAAAAAATTGAATCTGAGCTCCAGTATCCTGGAGAAATCAAAGTGACCGTCATCCGCGAAACCCGGGTTGTGGAATACGCCCGATAAGTGCTAAGATTAGATCACTATGAACAAAGCAGAACTCGGAGCGAAGATCGCTGAGCGCCTCTCGCTCCCCAAAAAAACGGGGGAAGAAGTGATTGAAATCTTTGAAGAGTTGGTGACGGTTGAGCTCATGAACGGGGGCGAAGTGACCATCGCTGGCTTTGGCACCTTCTCGGCCCGCAAACGCGCTGGTCGCAAAGGAGTCAATCCACAAAAACCAACCGAGACGATCGACATCCCGGCAGTGGTCGTGCCTAAGTTCAAAGCAGGTAAAGCGCTCAAAGATTCGTTGAAAGGTAAACGCAAAGTAAACTCGTCAACGCCAGCTGAACCACCCTCCCAACCCGCCGCATAACATCGATACAAAATCAAAACACCAGGTGTCCTTCATGGGCGCCTGGTGTTTGGTTATGTTTGCGGGAGTGGGTAATACTTTTCCCACCGTGCCATTTGTATTTTGATTACCTCGTATTCGTCGTCGAGTCGGGTAATGCGTTTCACAAACCCATCGACCGCATTGTAAAGCCCGTCGATCCGATAATTGACTACATTAAACTGACCTTGAACTTCCTCGAAGCTCTCCCGGATAAGAACGCCCTGAGCTTCAAATTCCAGCTTCAATTCATCCTTGCGGACGAAGTCCTTGGTCTCATCTTTCACCACCGCCCGCACCACCTCTCGGACGACTTCACGAATTTGTTGTAAATCTTTTTTGGTGAGCATAGCGTCTTTCTAACCTACCTCGAAAAGTCTCTCCCGTCAAACCTTCTGGTTGAAAACTTTTTCTGACAAACACGCCAAAAATACGCCGATTATTATCGCCTGAAACAACGGTTGTCTGTCAAACTTTACAAACATGCATAACGTATAAAAACAGTTGAGCTCCCGCGCGTCGTGACGCAGGAGCCGGAAGAAAATGAGCGATCGCTAGAATTGTTGGAACTCGAGCGGGTGCCGAATGGTGGTCGGCGCGCTCGGGGCCATGACGCGGAGGTGTCCGATCGCCTCGGTGACGCACCGCGTGAGCTCGGGGTGGCGCATCGTGTCCTTGCGGACCCGGGTGACGGTCGCGTGCCCATCGAGGCCGATGATGTAATCGAACTCGAGCATGCCCGAACGCTTGGGTTGCTCCGGGGTCGCCCGCCGGATGTCGTCCCAGTTGCAGAGCTCGATCTCGTCTTGAACCGGCTCGAGACCAGCCTTCAGCGAACGCATGTCGAGCGCGCTCGCGTTCGAGACCACGGTGAGGCCCTTCGGCGGATCGCGCGGATCGCCCTGCCAGACCGTCGGCTTCGAAAGTGTGGCGGATGCGGCCATGAGTTCCCCAGCCATCGCGGTCGGATCCGACGCGGACTGAAGTCGCTCCGCCTCGGTCGCAGTCTCCCCCCGCGCCGGCTGGACAGGCGGGGTAGCCTTCGCGACCTTCGGAACGGGCGAGGACTCGACCTCCTCGGCGAGTTCCTCCCTCGCCTCTTCCTCGATGAGGATCACGGCCGGCGGGCGAGGCGACGGCGGACCAGCGCTTCCCCAGCGGATCCAACGATCGATCGGTTTCAGGTACGGATCAGCGTACGGAGCCCAGAACGATACGGTCCCCATTGGCAGACCCAACACCCCAACGACAACCACCATGACCACGAACAAGTGATCGATGAAATAAATAGTCGTTGCAGTACATACTTCATTTCAGCAGCACACAAACAAAGACACCCCCCCAAAAAAAAATCACACAAGCAAGTTATTGTATTAAAAATTAAAACCCAATCATTAGCAATCCTTTTCTGAGCCACACTCAGGGAAATACGGTCAGCACAAACTTCTTGGTGCAAATAATTTCCAGTGATATTTTTCTCATAAAATCCGGGAAAGGGTTTTGCTGATTTGGGCCACAGGTTGGCAATGTCATTACTGCCTCCGAGCGACAAGGG
>JBBUGS010000015.1:0-7220 GCA_038056005.1 Patescibacteria group bacterium | reverse complement strand
GGGCAAGATATTCGTTGAGACTCTTTTCATCACTCGGACGATGCTCGTCGAACGGCCGGCTCTGCGCACGTTCCAGGAGCGTCTGTTTGTCCGCAAGCAACGTGACCAGATCAAAACGATAATCTGGATGCTTGGCGACTTCAGCGCGCACGCGTTCAATTGTTTCACGATCCATTGCGGTACGGACAAAAATGATATCGAGTTTCTCTTCAAGCATGAACCGAACGATCGGATCGAGCACCTCGCGCATCAACTGTCGTAGATCGTGTTTTTTAACCACATCCCAGATAGCATTTTTAATTCCGTGAATCCAGAGCACTCGCCAACCAAATTGCTTCTCCAGCTCACGCGCAATCGTAATCTTCCCTGATGCTGGCAAGCCGCGAATAAATAAAAAGTGTTTCATACATCTACATCTTCTGCATACCTACATGCCTCGTCGATATAAGAAATAGACTTGGTCTGCGGGGGGGTACGGAGCCAAACCAAACCTTAATCTGATCAGCAAGTTCGTCGATGTCATTGGCGATACGATCACAACAGGGACCAACGAATGGATGAACGAAGTTACTGTGCATTTTGCCATACACCTCTGCTTCAACTTTTCTAAACTTTCCTCCCCACGGCGCGATAGCAAAGAGCGGCTTACTAAAATACTTAGCGATCACCATCTCTTGTGATCCTCCAACACTAATATCATCCGTGAGGTGCGCGACAACGAGATCGGCTTTTTGTATAGACAAACAATCGCTCCCAAAGACATATTGAGCATCCCACGGTTCTGGACTTTCTTTTTTCGTTGGATCAAGGTTAACAAAGTCTATGCCTGCCTTGTTTGAAAGCGCATCGCAAAAACTTGTTCGCCAATCACTGGTTTGAAAAACTGAATCTTTTGAAACTTTGCCGGCGATGTACAGATTCAATTTCATACTTCACTCGTAGCGCTTCGTAAATGGAACCATGGCGGTGATAAGACCAGTGACACACATATCCTTGCGACCTAGGCGTCCACCTGTAAGCAGAGAGATAACGCCACCTTCCGTGCCGATTTTAGGATGATTGGTGTACCCACCGACGCGAGCCGCTTCGGATAAATGCAGTCCTTGCTCGACCATAAGTTTGTGCAAATCTTCTGGGACGACATAACCAAAAGAAAATCCGAGTCCAACCTCTTCGCCATCGTAAATAGCGCACGCCTCCATTTTCACTGCACCCGATGCGGTCTCGGGAACTTGGAAAGTCCCGCCTTCAATACCAACAGATAATTCGCAATCATGAAACGCGGCCTTAGCACGATTAATCGCCCCTTGAATAGTCGTCGACAAATCGAGTGGCTGTTCACCAACACCAGAATCAACTTCAACCCCCACCAACTCAGCATCCTTCAATTTCGGATACAAATCGAGCACGGCGCGCGTCGATTCCATTTTGCAGGCATTGGTTGATCCAAGACAGACACGCATAATAATCGATGATACCACAAGGCGGGAGCTTGAACCCCCGCCTTGTTGGCTTATCTCTTTATTTCTAACTACATCCCGATGTGCCACCGCAGTTCAAGCACTTGTAGCAGGCGGCGTTACGGACCATGATTGAGCCGCAGGTTTCACACGCCGGGGCATCGGATTGATTGTCGAAGGTGGCGGTGTGGGTGACCGTTGCTGAAACGGTTGTAGAGGTCGAGGCGACCATTGGTTCAGCAAAAATATTGGTTTGCTGCTCAGAAACCGGTTCGATCTTTTCTGGAACAGCTGGCTGAGCCGATGGAGCTTCGCTTGGGGCAATCACCACATTGATCCCGACCGTTGACTGCTCTTCTGGTGACAAGAATTTGAGCGCCATCCAGCTGAAGATGTAATCGACAATCGACTTGGCGATGCGGATATGCTCGTTCTTGGTGTAACCACTTGGCTCAAAACGCACGTGGACAAACTTGTTGACGAGCACCTGGAGCGGCACGCCGTATTGCAACGCGATTGAAACGGTGGTCGCGAGCGAAGCCATCAAACCGGCGACGACCGTGCCTTCCTTAGCCATTGTCACAAACATTTCACCAGGTTTACCATCGTCGTAGAGACCAATGGTGATGTAGCCTTCATGGCTGCCAATCGAGAACTTGTGCGTGATTGCCTTGCGCTCATCGGGCAAGCGGCGACGGCGTGGCTTTTGTTCTTCGACCACCACGGCCGCAGCTTTAGTCTTTTGGTCTTTGTCGAGCGAAGTAGTGAGCGGTTGTTGGCGCTTGGAGCCGTCGCGATAAATAGCGATCGCCTTCAAACCAAGTCGCGCCCCTTCCATATACGCATCGATGATATCTTTCGGTGTAACATCTTGAGGCATGTTGACGGTCTTAGAGATGGCTCCGGACACGAACGGTTGCACCGCAGCCATCATCCGAATGTGGCCCATGTACTGAATCGAGCGGGTGCCGTTCTTGGCTTTGAAAGCGCAATCAAACACGGGGAGATCTTTTTCCTGCAAATGCGGGGCGCCTTCAACCGTGTCTTTCTCATCGACGTAGCGGAGAATATCGTCGACTTGCTCTTTTGAGTAGCCAAGACGAGCGAGCGCTTCCGGCACGGTCTGGTTCACAATTTTGATCATTCCACCACCGACCAACCACTTGTATTTCACAAGGGCAATATCTGGTTCAATACCAGTGGTGTCACAGTCCATCAAAAACGAAATGGTGCCGGTTGGGGCAATCACCGAAATCTGTGCGTTGCGCACGCCGAATTGATCGCCATGAGTGACCATCTCTTCCCAAGCCTTGCGGTGAGCGGTTTGCAAATCAGCTGGCACGCCGAGATCAGCCACTTGATAAGAAGCATCGCGGTGCATGCGCATCACCTCCATGCATGGCTCAGCATTCAGTTTAAAGCCATTGAACGCGCCAACCTTATCGGCGATGAGCGCTGACTGATCGTAACAGACGCCTGACAAAAGCGAGGTAATCGCGGCAGCAAAGTTGCGGGCTTCGTCGGAGTCATAAGCCATCCCACGGCTCATAAGCAAGGCGCCAAGGTTGGCATAGCCAATACCAAGCGGGCGGTAGTCGTGGGAGTTCTGTTCAATGGCTGGGGTTGGATAGCTCGAGTTACCGACCGAAATTTCCATGGCAGTAATTACCACCCGGGCGGCCGCTGCAAAACTTTCCACATCAAATTCCATCTTGTCACCGACTTGCTTGCGGAAACGCATCAAGTTAAGCGACGACAAGTTACAAGCAGTGTCGTTCAAGAACATGTACTCGCTGCATGGATTTGACGCGTGAATGCGATCGGTGTTTTTGCAGGTGTGCCACTTGTTGACTGTGGTGTCGTATTGCATGCCAGGATCACCGCACTGCCAGGCCGCCTCACCAATCATGTCCATGAGTTCGCGTGCTTTGTATTTGACTGATGGCTTGCCGGTGGTGATCTCATGGGTCGAGAACTCGCCATCGTCCCGTACCGCTTGAATGAACTCGTCAGTGACGCGCACCGAATTGTTGGCGTTTTGGAAAAAGATGGAGGAGTACGCTGGGCCATCAATCGAACCATCGTAACCAGCATCCATGAGCGCCCAGGCCTTTTTCTCTTCTTCTGCCTTACACTTAATAAAGGCTTCAATATCTGGGTGATCAATGTTCAAAATAACCATTTTGGCCGCGCGGCGAGTTTTGCCCCCAGACTTGATAACACCAGCAAAGGCATCAAGACCTTTCATGAAACTGAGTGGGCCAGACGATCGGCCGTTTGATCCACCCAAAAATTCTTTGCTGGATCGCAGTGGCGACAAGTTAATCCCTGAGCCCGAACCTCCCTTGAAAATCATCCCTTCGGTCATGCACAAGTGCAGAATCGAACGCATGTCGTCTTGCACCGAGTTGATGAAGCAGGCCGAGCACTGTGGGTGTGGGCTCACCCCAACGTTAAACCACACCGGCGAGTTAAAGGCTGCCATCTGGTTGATCAAGATGTGGGTGAGCTCGTGCTCGTAAATTTGTGCGTCTTCGGCGGTTTGGAAATAACCATCTTTACGGCCCCAGTTCGACATGGTGATCGCCACGCGATCAATAAGTTGACGAGCGCTAGTTTCACGATCAGCTCCGCCCACTTTGCCGCGGAAATATTTTTGCACCACGATATTGGTGGCGGTCTGTGACCAAAAGTCTGGAACATCGACATCAGTTTGTTCAAACACGGTTTCGCCTTTTTCGTTAGTAATCTTGGCTGTGCGCTTTTGCCAGTTGATGAGCTCGTAAGGGTGCTTACCGGCAGTGGTGAAATAGCGCTTGACCGTAATGCCGTGGCCATAGCGAGCGGCTTGGCTTTCGTGACGGGCTTCGAAACGATAGGAAGAATATTTTTTGCTGGCGTGCACCAAGTTGTGATCGATGAACGTAGCATTGACCATTTCCCGCACGTCGATCGATGACGGCGTGGTGTGCCCATCAAACACGCGGGTCAAGCGTCCAACAACTTGATCCACCACTTGCTTCGCCACACCCAAATCCTTTTCACGGGCGCCGGCTGCTTCGAGCGCAGCCACCACCGAGCGTTCCAACTTCTCGCGGGAAAATCCTTCTTCTTTGCCATCGCGTTTTTTCACCCCTTTCAATGAGGTCATGAATTGCCAGACCGCCTCGCCAACGCCTTGCGTGGCGACCGCATCTGAAGAGTGAGTTTGTGAAAACGCGTTGGACATAGTCGAGGTGATTTAATTGTTGGGTTTAGAAAGTCATGGCAGAAGAAAAGAATGATCAGCCCCACTGGCTTAGATCATTCCCGCTCTCCTTCCGCCACAACATGTTGTGGCGACAAGGACGAGTATACCACAATAGGTTGTGGTGGAGCAAAAGGGACACTTATCCACAGACACCCGGTTTTAGAAGCCCATGGTCAGGTTAATGTTCGGTGCAGCCTCTACTTTTTCTTTGAAGTCGACCGGCACCTCGTGTAGGACGCCCAACCGGTCGTAATAGCGAATGATGCCGTATTTTTTGCCAAATTCGTAGACCTCTTTGGTGACCTTCACGTCCGACAGACAATAATCCTTGATCTCCTGGATCTTCCCCTGCTTCCACCACTCAACTGCCTGAAGTCCGTGGGCGGTTTTACCGTGCCCAAGAGTGGCGTGGGCCACGTCGTCGAGTTTGACCCGGAAGCCAAGGGACTTAGCAATCACTTCCAATAAATCGAGCGAAGGGAAGGTCTGAAAATCGCCGGCATAGTACACATTCATCACGTTATAGTCGAAGCCTTTGGTATTGTAGCCAATAATCCGACCAGCGGTCTCGAGCCGCTTCCATAGCTTGGGCAGCTCGGCCTCTTCGTAGCAAATATATTCGTCGGTTTCGTAAAAATACACCCCGATCACCGAGATCTTCAAAAGCGTGTGATCATAAGCCCCTGCCTCTTCAAAGGTGTTCTGGGTTTCAATGTCGAGGACGACTTCACTGCTCATAGCCGCACGATTATAGCACATCTTGTTTTCGATACGCTCGGAGCCAGCCGTCTTCGGCGTAGTGGGGCCAATGTTTGAGGTGAAAATCGCGGGCAATGATCCTGGTGGTCTCGGGGAGCTCGGCGATCAGCTTGGGACGGAGGCGTTCGACCAAGGGTTCTAGGAGAAACAGCGTGACCACCTCGGCCTCGGGCAGAGTGATCCCGACAATATTTCCCCCTCTCACTTCGACCCGATCAGCCACGCCAGCGTGCCAAGCTTTTAGACGCGTTATGACCCGCAAAAACGGATTAATTTCGTAGCCGATCGCTTTCATCTGAAACTCCTTTGCAGCCAGAATTAAAATAGCTCCGGTGCCGCTTCCTAAGTCCATGACCGTCTCCCCCGCTTTAGCCTCAGCGAGCACAAGCATACGGCGCACGATCGTCGCCGGTGTCCCCACAAATGGTGCGCCCCAAAGAGCGGTAACCCCAAACGAAGCAATCACGAGTCCAATCGCTGCTAAAGTTCCAGCGAGCACCAGCAGAAAGACGATCAAAAAAGCACTCATAAAAGGGCCCGAACAATCCCGATCGCCGCAATCGTTGCCCAAACAATATTCAAAACCACTGGCTGATAATCTTTTTGATGAGCCGAGTCAATAATAATCGCCACCCCACCCCCGAGGTTTAGCACAAGGTAAGTAAGATGTTGAGGAACTAAAACGCCAAACGTGAGCAGTACGTAGGCCGTCAAAATGGCAGCCACGCCGCCCCAGCCGACAAGTTCCGTCCAGGCGAAAGGCTTATTCATACCAATGTTCGCAGTGAGGCGTTTCCGCAATCACGTAATGTTCCCACTTTTTGCTTGGATATTTAGCCAGGAGTTTGCGGGCAATCCAGCGGTCAACAGAAAATCGGCCAGGACCACTAAATAAAATCATTGCTGCAATCGAAAACAACAACATTTCAAGCCGCACATCACCAACAAAACCAACGGGGATACGCTCAGTGAAAATCGAAAAAATCATTTCAATAATCACCGTGAACCCAACGATACGACTTAAAAAACCAGGAATAATCAGTGCGCCACCCAGCAACTCGACGATAGAGAACATAAGCAGAATCACAAAAGCCGCCGCCCCAGGCAGTTCACCCAAGAACGTTCCAGCATCAGCACGGATCATGAGCAAACGCTGCAAACCGTGCAAAAACAAAATCGTCCCGAACATAATCCGGGCTGGAATCATCCCCCAGGCCGGGCGGGTCACAAACAAGGAAAAGAGGAGCTTTTCTTTCTTCAAAGTCATAGGGCGGGCTCCATTATAATCTTCTTCCCCGCCTCCCACAACGCCCCTTGACCTTCTTCAGCCATCCAATACCAGTACTCCACTCCCCACAAATAAATCTCGTCAAAACCGGCCTGTTTGGCAAAGGCGATATTAGCGGTGAGTTCTTTGGGGGTGAATTGGGCGGCAAGGCTGACTGGAGTGGAGTCCGTGATCGGTTCGGTGAGCCAAGGTTCAGATTGGAGCTCGGAGATGATTACTTTGTCCACGAATTCACGGACTGCCACCGCTTTGGCGGCATAATAATCAGGTCCGAGCGGATAGACCGAGTAGCCAATCAAGGGATTCCAGGTGACGCGATACATCGAGGCACCCAGAACATCGGCTGGAAGAGCGGTGTCAATCCAAAATTCGTTTTCCCCGCTGGTGGTCAATTGAATCGGCTTGTCTGAAATGCGGCGGACCAAAGCGAGCTCGTCGTCGAACAATTTAGCGTCAGGCGGAG
>JBBUGS010000014.1:0-9238 GCA_038056005.1 Patescibacteria group bacterium | reverse complement strand
TGGGTTGATTTAAAGAAGTTGAGTTTGCGATTCATGGTAATGGTGTCTACAGTCACTTGAAGTTCGAGGCTGGAGTGCATCGCGTCCAGCGTGTGCCCGAGACCGAGAAGGCTGACCGTGTGCACACCTCGACCGTGACCGTGGCTGTTCTTCCAGAGTTGGAAGATGAGGACTTTTCAATCGACATGAAAGATGTGAAGATCGAAGCGACCACAAGCTCCGGGGCTGGCGGACAATCTGTGAACACCACGTACTCAGCTATTCGCATGGTCCACATCCCGACCGGAATCACGGTGCAGTGCCAAGACGAGCGCTCGCAAAAACAGAACAAAGAAAAAGCTTTGGTCGTTCTTCGTGCGCGCGTCTGGGAGGCCGAGCAAGAACGCATGGCCAAAGAACGCTCCGACGAACGCCGCGGACAAATCGGATCAGGTGAACGCTCGGAAAAAATCCGCACCTATAACTTTCCTCAAGACCGCTTAACCGATCATCGCATTAACGAAAACTTTTCCGGCCTGCCTGGCATTATGGACGGCGCGCTCAACGATGTCATCACACTCCTTAAAAAGGCGGAGCGTGGCGTATGACCATTGTCGAGTCATTGACCTGGGCCAACAACAAGTTGAAAGACGAATCGAGTGTTGATGCCCCCATGCTCGATGCCCAACTGTTGCTGGCCTTTGTGCTCGACGTTTCCAAAAACTACTTGTTCACCCACTTTGGTCAGGAGTTGACCGATGATCAGATGAAACGGTTTGAATCGCTAATGGATCGGCGGCGCCACCACGAACCGCTCGCCTACATTTTGGGTTGGAAAGAGTTTTACAGTCGACCATTTCGGGTCAACTCGTTTGTGCTCATTCCGCGACCAGATACAGAGGTGTTGATTGAGGAGGCGAAGAAGCTCGTGGAGGGAGCTCAAGACACGCTCTTTATTGATGTCGGCACTGGCTCAGGAGCGATCGCGGTGACACTAGCCGCGGAAACAAAGCTGCCGGTGATTGCTGTTGATCTATCCCCCCAAGCCCTAACGCTTGCTGAACAAAACGCCAAGATTCACAAAGTAGCTGATCGCGTAACATTTTTACAAAGTAATTTGCTGAAGTCGCTCAAACCCGAAGTAACACGCGGGCTCCAGGAAGTGATCATTACTGCCAATCTTCCCTATCTCACTACCAAGCAGATCGCTCTCGCTGAATCGGAAGTGAAAGATTATGAACCCCGTCTGGCGCTTGATGGTGGCGTTGATGGACTGGATGTCTACAACGAACTCTTCCGCATGCTCTCCGGCCGTCGGGCAGACTTTCCAAAAGCACTGACAGTGCTGATCGAAATCGATCCCGGTCAACACATCAGCGCACCGCATTTAATTTTAGAATATTTTCCCAAAGCCGAAACGCGCGTTGTCCAAGATCTAGCCAACAAACCGCGCGTGGTTATTTCGCAATTATAAACACACCCCCTTGGGTTGACAAAACAGGTCCAGAACCCTTAGTCTGCAGCCAGATCTCTTGGAGTGTCCATGCGTCTGCCCGTTTCCCGCGTTCTTCTCGCCGTCACCGACATCCCGCGCTTCAACAGCGTGGGCGATCCCACCGAACGGGTGGGCTTCGAGCTCGTCTATGGCCCCGAAGGGCGGCCGAAGCTGATCACCATGATGAGCCATGTCGCGATCAGCGGTCCCGATGAGGTGGGAATCGAGATCTCCGTGAACGCCGATGGCGCCTTCTCTTTCCACGTCACGTCCTCGCCCCAGCCACGCGGGAACCCTCCCCCGCGTGATCTCGTGGTGGAACGTATCGTGGAGCCCCTCCCTCTCCGAGCAGGCACCAGGACGATCGGGCTCTTGAGCCGGTGGGTCGGCGAAGACATGCTGTACCTGCTGGAGCCGGCGCAGGGTTTCGAGCTCGAGATGTTCGACGTGGGATACGTCCGCTGCATGCGCTGCAACTACCGCGTGTCGTTCACGCTCAAGGGGGCCAAAGACAAGGAGCCGAATCCGAGTCCGCCGCCAACCGCCTGCAAGCGCTGCGGCGTCCAACTCCCAACGCTGCGCGTCCCCTACCAGCCGCTCATCCTCTGAGCGACTCAACTTCTCACCGCGACCAAAAGCCGGCGCGCTCGAACTCGAGCGGCCGGCATCGTACTTTTAAAAAACCTTTTAATCCACCTGATTCAGACTGCCGACAATCTCGATCCAAGTCTGTCCCGCATTCATCTTTACTTCCTTACCGTCCTTGTCATAGAAACGCATAAGGTCAGTGGTGGCTTCGCGTTTCCAGGTTACTTCAATCGCTTTACCATCTTGCAAAAACAATCCGTTTCCTTCGCCAGTCGTGCGCACCGACAGGCGGCCGATGAAATCCAGCACTTGCATATTGGTTTCAATAATCGCGATGTTGTGAGCTGTGAGCTCCGTGCCGTCTTCCATTGCCTGAACTGTAGTGCCTTCAAAACGTTTGTACGTATTGGCCTCACGATCGTATTTCCACGTGACGCGATAAACACTCGCCCCAAAGTTAATCACCATATCCGCCACAGCTCCCGGACGATCGACGAGATCAACGTCATCTTTAAACTCCCAGAGATCGTACTCAAAAACAGTCTCGCTGGGGTAACGCAGTTTCAACCCTTTGGCAAGAAGTTCGGTCGAGGTGAACACGTTATGCGGAGCGAGGCGGTCGGCGGCGCGCCAGAATTGATATTGATTGTAATATTCGTCAAAGTCCAAGATGTCTTCTTCGGACCCAATCTGGGCGATCGCCGCCGAAGAACCACCGACGTGAGCATACAGCGGGCGGAAGATACTTGCGAGATCAATAAAGTATGGCCGAGCCGAGCGCACAGGCCCGATCTTTTCTACATCTTGATCAGCGCCATAAAACGCTTCGAACCGAGGGATACCACCTTCAGCTGGCGCTTCGATAACGAGAAAGGCTTGCTCAACGCCCGCTTGCGGCCAGGCATCCGAAGAATTTTCGACCATTACTGCGTACACCTGAGGGCGATCAACAGGATTCTCGGAAAGGGTGCCGGTCAATGGATGGCGGTACGACAAGTTCAGTTGATCGTCAGCGGGCTTAGGCTCACCTGTCGTGTCACTCAAATAGCCGTTGCGCTGCAAGTTGAAGATCGAAATGGCAATCAAAGTGAGCGCCACAACTGTGACGCCCACGCTAACCCTCCGTTTATCCACTTTCTTCCAATCGATCTTCTTTGCCTTTTCAACCAGTGCCTTCAATTGATTCGAAAGCTTGTTCATGGGAACGTATTATTCTTTCTTGGCTTCAGCAGCAGGAGCAGCTTCAGCACCAGCTTCACCTTCTTCATCTTTCTTACCCTTCTCTTCCACTTCAACCTTAGTGACGTCGAGTTCCACCTTCTCGTCGAGGGCAGCCATTTCAGCTTCTGAACGAGGCGCTTCGACCGTAGCCACGGTGTACTCTGCGTCGCTCAATACTTCCATCCCTTCAGGCACGACAATGTCTTTCACGTGAATCGCATCTTCAAAGGTTTTAAGGCCCGAGATGTCGACATCCAAGTGCGAGACGAGTTTGGTTGGCAAACAACGGACTTCGATTTCTTCCAAAGACTTGACGAGCGTTCCACCAAGGGCGAACACGGCCGCGGCTTCGCCAGTGAAAGTGAGCTGGATCTTGGCCTCGATTGGCTTCGACATGTTCACCTGGCGGAAGTCGACGTGAATCACGTCGCTCGACACTGGATCGCGCTGCACATCTTGGATCAGCACTTTAACGGGTTCCTTCTGCCCTTCAACCGCGAGGTCGACAATGGTTGACTCACCGGCCTTGCGAAGGGTCTTTACGAAGGTACTGTTGTCGATCGAAATGTTCATGGGCTGAATATCTGAGCCGTAAACCACCGCTGGGATCTGGCCGCCCAAGCGGGTCGCGTAGTTCTTGCGCCCCATGGTGGTGCGCGTCGTTGCATTCAATGTCATGATTTCCATATAAGTAGCAGTATTAAACAAAAAATGACGGATTTCGTCAAGGCCCTAGCCTCCTTTTCCTTAATTTCCAATGATTTTCTCTAATTTCCCCTGTTCCAGAATACCGTGGATACTGAGGACATCGTCGACCGAGACTTTGGCTGAAGAGCGAAATTGGACCACATCCTCGTACGACAAATCGGTCACGAGGCCTACAGAACTTACCCCAGCTTTGGTGACGAGCACTAAAGCAAGCATGGCATTGGCACAGTTCTTGCAGCGCACATGCAGCAAGTGCGTTTCTCCGTCTTCGTCGAGCACACGAGCTTCCATGGGATTGAACTCGGACTCACAGAGCGGGCAGTACGAAACAATCCTGAGCCCATCGTGCCAAAAGTTTTGAAAAGAAGACGACATAACTAATTTGAGTATAACGTACGAGAGTCTTTTAAAGAAGAGTTGCTGGGCTGGCTGTGGTGGAATTGGAGGGTCTTCTTAGATACCACCTTCTGATTTGTGGCCGCCAGTGGCCACAGGGTGATCACCAGTGATCACAGAAAGGCCACACGTGATCACATTTTAGAAGGTCATACCTGAGGCTTTCCAAATCCTACTACCCCGGCACCAACACCCGATCCGATCCTCTCTTAAAAGAAATCTCGGCTAACTTGTCCGCGTCCGTACCGCCACACTCTCCGCAAGCCCGATAAGAATCAGCCCCATGATGAGCGATGAGCCGCCGTAGCTGACTAATGGCAAACCGAGGCCAGTCACCGGCAACAATCCTAAGTTCATACCAATATTCACAATCACCTGAATCGCGAGGACAGCGGTAATACCGAGAAGCAAATACGAAGTGAAATCATCATGGCTCCTGCGCACTAATTTAAACAGCCGATAGAACAACAAGCCAAACGCAGCAAGAATAAACAGAATACCGACAAAGCCGAGCTCTTCCGCAATCACGGCGAAAATAAAGTCCGTCTGACTTTCCGGTAAAAACTTCAACTGACTTTGTGAACCAAAGCCGAGCCCTTTCCCAAAGAGCTGCCCTGAGCCAACGGCAATGATCGCTTGAGTCACGTTGTAGCCGCGTCCGAGCGCGTCCCGGGATGGGTCAAAGAACGTCAGCACCCGCTCCCGCTGGTAATCTTGAAACAATCCAAACCAGGCAATCATGATCGCGACAGCGGCAACCGAACCCACAACCAGAGCGTGTTTCCATTTAATGCCAGCAAAAAACAGTAGCACAGCCCACAATCCCAAAAGCGCAGCGGCTGATCCATAGTCTGGCTGCTGAATAACCAGAGCCACGGGAATCGACACCAGAAATCCGCTGCCAAGAATTTCACGCCAACCAAATTGCCGCCGAGCCTTTTCGCTAAAATACTTGGCGAAGACCAACACGAGGACAATTTTTACAAACTCCACGGGCTGGAACGAAAATCCCGCCAGCTGAAACCAACCCTTGGTGCCATTAATCTCCGTACCGAAAATCAACACTGCGATCAAAAGGAGGACAGCAAAAATGTACAGCGGCAGAGTCCAATTGCGAAATTGACGATAATTCGACAGGGCCAAGGCCACAAGAATAACCACGCCAATCGCCGCGGCGATGACTTGCTTGTCGATGAAACTTAAGTCACCGCTCTTGGTCGACAAGGCCACGGAATAAATGGCGGCCATACCAAAGGCAATCAGAATAAAAACCGCCCCCATGAGCAGCCAATCAAACTTAGTGAGCAAGCCGAGAATGCGTGGCATGTTAACGTTTTTTGATAATCCGTTCCCGGACATCGGGTTGTGCTTCGCCGTGAAGCGGCATGTACACCGCTGGGTCGAAGATGTCGATGTTCGGAACGATGAGTGTTTCATTGGCCTGAGGCACGTCGCCAAACCAGTTGACTTCAACTGAGCGCGTCTCCCCTGCCGCAAACTCGTTCAAGGTGGTGGCAGTCACCCCAACCACTTTTTGATTGCGCATGAGTACAATCGTAAAGGTCGGGCTCCAGAAACTGAATGCCGAGGCGTTGGTGACCGTGAAGCTGGTGCGGCCAATGGTCGTGCCGCTCACTTCGATATTGCGCTCAAAAGCAAGATCCGTAAACTCAAAATTGAGTCGGTCGCTCGCCCAGGTGGCGTAGTTCTGAATGGCATGGTGATTGACCCGCGTCCAGACCAGATTGCTGATCGAGAGCTTGGCAGACGTAGGCGTGCTGCCCGTCTTGATCGCGAGCGCCGCGAGTGGCTTGGCTTTTTCCCCAGGCAAAATAAATCCTTTGATTTCAGGAGTGGTCGTCTCTCCATACGTGAAAGAATAAGAAAACGAGGCTTCCCAATCAAGATTAGGGTTGGTGAGCTCAGCGTAAAAATCAGCGCGACCATCATCCAGGGTAAACACTTCCGCGTCCGACGACTTGAGTCCTGCCGCTGCACGTGCTTCAGAAACCGCATGGAAATGACTCACCCCCTCAACAATTGAACCAATCATCGCTCGATCTTTAAAAAAATCAAACACGGCGTAATCAATAAAACGATAGGTAGCGACACTCAACATAACCACATCAAATACAATAAGCGCCGCAATCCCCACCCTCTTCGCAATCGGCCGAATCTTAATCCAAAATAAACTCCGCTTGTAAAACGAGGTGAATTCTTTCTCTTCTTGATTCACGAATGTCGGCGCTTCGTTGTCCATTTGCTCCAGAGTATATCATCTTCCCTTCCATGACGCACCGTGGTAAACTGAACCCGCATTTCTATGGCAGAAAAACAGAAAAAAGGTGCCTACAGCGCCGCGCAAATTACCGTTTTGGAAGGACTCGAACCGGTCCGCAAGCGCCCAGGCATGTACATCGGCTCCACCGGGCCCACAGGACTTCACCACTTGATTTGGGAAGTGATCGACAACTCGATTGACGAAGCCATGGCCGGCCACGCCACCACGGTGACCTTGCGTTTGCTGCCTGGCAATCGAGCGAGTGTCGAAGATGACGGCCGTGGGATTCCGGTTGACCCCCACCCGCAATACAAAGTGTCGGCGCTCGAGCTCGTGCTCACCAAACTGCACGCTGGAGGAAAATTTGGCGGCGAAGCTTCTGGTTATAAAGTTTCTGGAGGTTTACACGGTGTTGGTGTTTCCGTGGTCAACGCCTTATCGACCTATTTGCGCGCCGATGTCCACCGCGATGGGTATGTGTGGACTCAAGAATACAAAGTAGGTAAGCCGCAATCGAAAGTGCGCCGCGGAGACAAGACCAAAAAGAACGGCACCACGATTACCTTTGAGCCGGACGCGTCCATTTTTGAGACCGTAGAATTTGATTTTAAAATTATTTTGGAGCGCTTACGTCAGCAGGCTTACCTCACCAAAGGCATCAAACTGGTAGCGTTTGATGAACGCGGTCCAGAGAAAGTCGGCTACGGATTCTATTTCGAAGGCGGCGTCTTGTCGTACGTGCGCTTTTTGAACCGCGCCAAAGACGTCAAACACGAAAACATTTTCTACGTGAGCCGCGCGGACGAGGCCACCGACATCAGCATGGAAGTGGCTTTCCAGTACACCGAGGAGTATCACGAAAATTTGTATTGTTTTACCAACAACATTATTAACCCGGAAGGTGGGTCGCATTTGGTGGGATTCCGCACTGCCCTTACCCGTGAACTGAACTCCTTCGCGCGCAACAAAGGGTACTTGAAAGAAAAAGATCCTAACCTAACTGGCGACGACGTCCGCGAAGGATTGACTGCAGTCATTAGTATCAAAGTCAAAGAGCCGCAGTTTGAAGGTCAAACCAAGGGTAAACTTGGTAACCCCGAAGCGCGCTCTGCGGTCGAGTCCGTGTTCGGCGAAGCGCTCAAAATTTTCTTGGAAGAACACCCGCGCGACGCCGAAGGCGTGATTGGCAAATGTATCTTGGCCGCTAAAGCCCGCGCCGCCGCTAAAGCTGCGCGCGAGACCGTGCTGCGCAAAGGCGCGCTTGAAGGCTTAACCCTGCCAGGTAAACTGGCTGACTGTTCTAGCCGCGACGCCACTATTTCTGAACTTTACATTGTTGAGGGTGACTCGGCAGGTGGCTCAGCCAAACAGGGACGCAACCGTGAATATCAAGCGATTCTCCCTTTGCGCGGAAAAATCTTGAACGTGGAACGCGCGAGCTTAGACAAAATGCTCGCCAACAATGAACTGAAGTCGCTCGTGATCGCCATGGGTACCAACATTGGCGAAGGCTTTGAAATTGAAAAACTGCGCTACCATCGCTTGGTAATCATGACTGATGCCGACGTCGATGGCGCTCACATTCGCACCCTGCTCCTTACCTTGTTCTATCGTTACTTCCCTGAGCTCATTCGCCAAGGACACATTTACATTGCTCAGCCACCGCTCTATCGCGTGCAAGTCGGCAAGAACGTACGCTACGCCTATTCTGATGTAGAAAAAGCCAAGGTGGTCGAAGAAATGTCGGCCGAAAAGATGGCCAGCAAGGCGGCAAAAAACGCTGCAACGGAAGAGCCCGATGAAACGCCTCAAGACATGCCCCCAACTGAAGGCGGCGAAGAAGCCGAAGTGGCTGAAGTCGCTGGGGTCAAAGTCTACATTCAACGCTACAAAGGTTTGGGTGAAATGAACCCAGAACAATTGTGGGAAACCACGATGAACCCGGCCAATCGGGTGATGGTCAAAGTGAATATTGAAGATGCTGAGCATGCCAATTCAGTCTTTGACTTGCTAATGGGCGCCGAAGTGGCCCCTCGCAAGCGCTTTATCCAAACCCACGCCAAGAGCGTGCAAAACCTGGACATTTGACGCATTCTACGAATTAGTGTATATTTTCGCCACAAATCAAAGGCCCCTTCCAGGGGGCTTTTAAGGATCAAGACAATTATGAAATCCATGATCAAAAAAATTGCTTCCTACTTTAAGGAAGTGGTCGAAGAAATGCGCAAAGTGACCTGGCCGAACCGTAAGACCACCACTCGCTATACCATTTTGGTGATAACGGTATCGGTGGCTGTCGGCGTGCTCTTTGCTGTCCTCGACCTAGTCTTTAATCTTGGTTTGGAGGGACTCCTCCAAATCTCCGCCTAACCTATGGCCAAGCAAGAAGAGTCAGCCAAACTCGGTCGCCGCTGGTACGCGATCCACACGTACTCCGGCTACGAAGAAAACGTCTCGGGGAATTTGCACCAGCGCGTTGACTCGATGGACATGCACGACAAGATTTTCAACATCTTGGTGCCAAAAGAAAAGAAGATCAAAATCAAGAACGGCAAGCGCCGGGTGATTGA
>JBBUGS010000013.1:0-25769 GCA_038056005.1 Patescibacteria group bacterium | reverse complement strand
TAAAAATTCTTTGGCCTCTTTGACGCTGCCATTGACCACCATGGTTTTTCCAATCTCGGTTCCACGAAAAACTTTGCGTGGCTTGCGACTCAAATGTTTGAATAACTCGAGCTTGGCGTTTTTGTAATTCTCGTAGCCGCCATGCGCTTCAATATGCTCGGGCCGCAAATTAGTAAGCACAGCGACATCGTAATTAATACCCACGTGGCGGTGTTGGGCAATGCCCTGCGAAGTGGTTTCAATAATCGCAAACTCGACATGATCGTCAGCCATTTCTCGCAACAACTTTTGCAATTTGAACCGCCCAAGCATGGTCATCTTCTGATCATTGATCCACTCATGACCCAAAATTTTGATTGTCGCCGTCGAGGTCCAACCCACCTTCCGACCAGCGCCCTCCAACAGCTGACCAATAAAACTGATCACGGTTGACTTCCCACTCGTGCCCGTGACCCCAATCACAACCATGCGCTCGGAAGGATTTCCGTAGCTTAGATTTGCGACCTTCGCGAGCAATAAATGGTAGGCGCTCACAACTGGCTCAGGCAGGAATTGGCGAACAAAGGATTTGATCATGCAGGGATAATTTATCAAAAATCTAACGAATATCATAGGCCCAACCCCTGTTTCGATTGACAATTGGCGTTTTTTGTGGTATATTGCCTGGCCCCAACCCGGAGATCACCATGCGAATCCACCCCGTCTACCTGCTTCTCGCCGCCATCGTCCTCGTCATCGCCGGCGGCATCCGCCAGCACCGCCTCGACATCGAAACCCAGCAGGCCGCGAGCGCCGCCTGGGTCGCGAACGAACAGGCGAGGATCGCCAAGGAGGACCACGACGCCGAACAACTCGATCTCGTCGCGCTCGCTCTCGCAAACGCGGAAGGCGGCGGGGGCGAGCAGGTCCTCACCGAGATCCACAAGATCGACAACGAGGACTTCAAGGCCGAGTTCTGGATCATCCGCGGTCAGCGTGAGATCCAGGACGCCGCCCTCGACGAGCTCATGGACGGCGAGCCCTGCGTCCGCCGCTTCGACAGCGTGGCACTGAAGCGCCACTGCGACAAGCGCTTCGACGCGATCGGCGAGGAGACGTTCAAGCCGATCAAGCCCCACCTCGAGCGACTCCGCACCATCGCCACCGAGCTCGGCGCCGTCCCCGGCTTCTAGCCGACCACCCACCGGTCGACTCGCGTAGATTCCTAAGACGAATCCGCAGGCGATCATCTCAGGGTGGTCGTTTGCGTTATATTGACGATTTCGCTCCGCGGCTGTAGGCTCAGCTGTCCCGAACCACTACGGAGGACTTCATGAGCCCTGCCGCGATTGCTGCCCTGTTCTTCGCCGCCGCCTTCGGCATCACCGCGTACTTCCTGATCCAGACGATTCGAGGTCGGGAGGCAGTTATCAAGGCAGCGGTCGCGCCCAAGGACAGGGAGATCACTCGCCTCGAGCGGGAGCTGAAGTCCTGCACAGATGCCGCGGCCCGTCACAACACGGAGAACACCAAGCGTGACCTGCGGGAATCTAACAGTGAACTGCTGGTGCGAGAACTTCTCCGCTGCCTCCAACGGATCGCTCGAGCGCGGGGGGTCACGTTACCCGAAGAGCTCGAGGTCTACGCCAGAGCCGACTTCACGGTCTCACTTGAAGTCCTCGTAGGGGCCAAAGTCCAAATCCATCGACTCACAACCCTCATCGAGAAATCTCTCGGGATCGAACGCCCCCGCACGCGGCGGTGATCCCGATCTACACTCAACCACGGCCACCCCTTCACGGTGGTCGTTTGCGTTTTGGCCATTTTTGGCTCAAGTTATTGACAAAACCGATTTTTTATGCTAATCTGGGCTGTCTCGGCAATTAGGCCGAGCTGTGGTCGACCGGAGGGATTGGGTGGAGAACCCTAGGCCTTTCGCTTGACCCTTCCCAGTCCGGGTGAAAAGACCGGACGCGGAGGTAGGATGCGTATGTACCTGATGGGGGCGACTGTTGCTCTCATGGCCAATCTGGGGCGGGCCTCACGGCTCCAGCACATGATGAGTGTGGGACTCATCATCATTGCCATGTTCGTCACCTGGCAGTGCGTCAAGCACAGCGTCGACCCGACGATCGACACGCAGGTAGCCGCGGAGAAGAGCTACAACCTCGGCATGCGCCAAGCCTGGAATGTGCCAGCCGAACGTCACGAAAAGTGGAAGGCGTTCGTCAACAAGACCTGGCCTGAGCAGGTCGAAGCACGCCAGGCACGTGAAGACGAACGGCGAGCGGAGGAGTCCGACCGCAAATGGGCGAAGGCCCAGTCGGAGAAGCTCCAAGCGCAGTTCGACACCTGGCTCGCGGTCACGCTCGCCCCGACCGACAAGTACAGCGAGACGATCTTCCAAGTCGTGTCGACGGTCGTGAGCCTCCGCTGGTGGCAGTGGCTGCTCGTGTCCGCCATCGTCGGCGGCATACTCTACCTCCGTTACGGCGGCCCGGTGGAACGTGAGGTCACGGATCGGTACACCCAGGAAAACGGAATGCGGTCGATGTGGTGCGAACGTTCCAAGTACCCATTCGGCCGGACCAAGGTCGATGGCGAGCACTGGAAGCTCCGCAAGGACTTCTGGGGCCGGTGGTTCCTGTGCGACCGGTACGGCGGTCGAATCTCGTACGGGTCCTCGGCGATGGAGGTTCTGTGGTATGAGTCGCTCCTCGACTATGCCATGAGGAAGCGCGAGGAGCGCCGCGAGGGCATGCAGGCATCGCAGACCGCGGAAGCGCGGATCAAGGAGCTCGAAGGCCACAATCGGAAGTGGCGGGAACACGGAGAGGCGCTGAAGACGGCAATCGTCACACGGAATCGGCTCCTGGTGTTGGTCGTCGGGGCTATCCGAGCCTCGAAGGATTTTGTCCGGTCCGACACACTCCGAATCATCCAGGAGAACCTTGTCATCCGGATGCGGGAGGCGATCCCGCTCGAAGCTGACCCAGAGCTCTGGGCCGAGTTCGAACGACGACACGAAGAGGAGCGCCTCAGCCTGAAGCGTGGCCCCATCAACTAGCCGACCACCCCGGCCCCGCGTAGATTCCTAAGACGAATCCGCAACGGCCATCTCAGGGTGGTCGTTTGCGTTTTAAAAGTTTCCTCGCATCGCGGCCAAGCGGACGGCAATCATTGCTTTCACCACTTGAAAAGACATATGGCAATATTGTTTGAACGCTTTTGTCCAACCAACTTTTTCATACTTATGCCGAATGCTGAGACCCTTCAACAGCACACTCCCGTAAGGCAACCGATGTGATCGACAATAAAAGTTGAGCGCCGACTCAATCATGTACCCTTGAAGGTACTGCGGTGGAATGTGCTCGAGAATCTCGCGACGGAGCGCGCGTTCACCAGCGATGCGTGGAAGATGCGGGCTCACGAGGTTAACAATCGCGCCACGATCACGAAGGGCAACATTCATTTTGCGCTCGTCAGAAATAACCGGCGCAACCAGTTGTTCAATATGTTCAGGCGAGAACCCGCGCAAGTCCGCATCAGCCAGCAAAATAACTTCAGCGGAAGTTTGAGAAAGGCCGTGCAAAATGGCATTGCCCTTGCCGCCGTTCTGTTCTAAATCAAAAACCGTTGCTCCAGCCTCCTTGGCTCGGGCCACGGTTTGATCGGTTGATCCATCAGAAACAACAAGCACTTCGTCGATATGTTTTGACGCAGTCAGAACCCGAACCACGGAAGCAATCGTTGCCTCTTCGTTAAACGCAGGAACAATCGCGGCCACCCGAGGGGAATTCACAGACGACGAAACTTTATTACGGTCCGCACCCGATCACGTTTGGTGCGCACGTGTTCCAGCAGAGTCTCCCCTCTCTGAAGTGTGTCGCTGGCGTCGGCTTGCGAAAGTTGCTCATCTTTGGCGAGGTCATGGAGGGAATCGAGCACCCGCGACAAATATCCAAAAGCCATGTCCAACTCTTTTTCAGCAATCACCAAGGATACTGGGTCATCATGCTCTTCTTCGTGAGCGGCAAAAGCAAGCTTGGCCGGCACAAGCGGCGCATTCAGCTGCAAACGAAACAGCGACTCATAATTTTCTGGCGATTCCTTGATCGCCGCAATTTTTCCTGGAAGATCACGGACAAACACATAGGCCTCAGAGGCCAGCGGACTATTACCAACAAGCGAAGTCAATAATTCTTTGATGGTGAGTTCATCCTCGTCGTCGTCATCATTGGCGTGAATCGGACAGCCTTCATCCATGGGGGCATCATCCAAACGAGGTTCCAAATCAGATTGCGCCGCATCTTCGACCGCTTCTTGTTCAGCAAAAATCTTCTCTTCGATCTTTTGACGCCAATCACAATGGTCTTCGTGATGTTCTTGAAGGGCAGCAAAATCAAACTCCAAAAGATCAAGCTCATCGAGGCGAAAAAACCAACTGGTTTCGTTAATGTCGGGCTGTGACATACACCTCTTCCACTTTATCAGTAATTTTGTCCCAATTGAAATGCTCAGCGACCATGGCTTTGCCGCGTTTGCCCATCGCAGCAACCGAATCTGTTTCGCTGAGAAGCTTGCGAAGGCGCGCCGTGAGATCAGGAATATCACGGTTCACAAAACTAAAGCCAGTGTTTTGAATCGCTTCCAAGTTTTCTGGAATGTCGGAAACGAGCACCGCCGTGCCATAACTCATCGCTTCGAGCACCGCAACAGGTAAGCCTTCTGATTCAGACGGCTGAACGTAAAGATAAGCTTGGGCAAACAGCTCGTGCAGTGCTTCTCCATTCAATTGGCCCGTAAAAATAATCGACGGATCTGCACCAGCCAGACGCTTGAGTTCGTTCATGTAGCGATCAGAAAAACTTGGTGCTCCAACAATAACCAACTTTTTTATGGTGTGAAGTTGCTTGAAAGCAGAGATCAAAAAGTGCAACCCTTTTTGGGGCACGATGCGCCCAACGAAAAGAACGTACTCGTTCGGCTCAACACCAAACGTTTTGAGTGCCTCGACCGAATGTACCTCCGTCATTTCTGCGCCGTTTGGAATGTACACAACTTGGCGGCGAAAGCGATTGCGGCAATAGACTTGCAACACATGCGAGACCGTGATGCACACGTGCGGAAAATGGACCGAAGCCCATTCACCAAATTGCAAATAATGCCGGGCAAGCCAGCCCCACTTCTGATGATATTGATCTTGGGAGTGGAACGTCACGATGACGCGGGTCTTGGGTTTGAAGAGGCGCGGCAACCAGGCAAGCGTCGCTGGCCCAACACCGTGAAAATGAATCACGTCGTAATCTTGGAACAGGGCGTGAAAAGTCGAGAACCAAGTATGTAAAATGGTTTCGATATTTTTGCGATACACCGTTGGTAGGCAAATCAGGTTAACACCACGGAAGGTAGGATGGGTTGGACAATACCGGCGACGGGCGTACACAAAAACTTCATGACCTTTTTTGACCAAGCGAACAGCCAACTCCGTGACATGTTTTTCAATTCCTCCGCCCCGTTCCAAATCACCAATCCCTTTTTGGCCAATAAACGCGATCTTCATAATGATTTTATTGTACCGTAAGGACTTCGGGTTGACCATTCATCATCTTTCATGTACAACGCCGTGAGAACCCTGGAGCCCCCCATGCCCCGCACCGTCCGCGTCATCCTCCTGTTCATCTTCGTCGCCTTCTGCGCCGCCCCGGCCAAGGCTGAGGACTACCCGCCTCCGCCATCGGACCCGGCCGAGGTCCTCCGTCGGATGGAGGAGTACAACGCGAGCCACCCCAAGGGGGAGGACCCGCCGTCGGAGGAGCCGCCCGCCGCGTCGCTCGAAGCCCAGCGCGCCGCGGCCGCCCACTACGTCGCGCGGTATCGTGGCGAGTGCGCCGAGGCCGAAAAGGATTACCTGCGCAGCCGCGCCGTGTGGATGGACGACGAGCTCTTCCTCGTGGAACCGCCCGACCCCGCAATGATGAGCGCTGACGACGTCATCAAGTCCCACGTCGCCTCGCGAGCCGCCCTCCTCGCCGCCGGAGCGCGAGCGCAACAGGCGGGTCTCCTCCTCGAGCGGAACCTCATCGTGCTGAAGGGCATCGAGGACGAGATCGAGCAAAAGAAGCTCGACGCGAGCGGCGGAGTCACCCTGCGCGTGTCGGCCGAGGCTGGCGAGCGCGTGCCGAGCGCCGACGAGGAGGAGGAAGTCGTCTTCCCCACCCTCCCGAGCCAGTTCTTCGGCGCCTGCTACCCCGAGCGCTACCCCGCCCCACGGATGGTCAACTGATCGTCCCTCTCCCCCAAGGCCGGTCCCCGCCTCCTCGCCCGCCGAGCGCTGCTCCGGCGGCGCGTTCTTTTTTAGGCCAACTATTGACATTTTTAAATATCTCATGCTACGGTTCGCTCGATATGAATAACGCCTATCTCCACATTTCTACCCGCCAGTTCGTTGGTTGTGAAAAACCGATGATTTTGGTTTTCCCGGGTGGTCAAGTGCTGATTGCGTGATGTTCACGATAATGAGTTCTGAGACGACCTGGGAATTGACCCAGGTCGTCTTCGTTTAGAGAGGTGTCTTTGTCCCCTTCCCGTGCCTATGTGCTGTTCTCCGCTGTCCACGGAATCATGTTCATGGTGGCAGCGACTACCTATGTGCCGTTCCTCCAATCGATCGGCCTCACGCTCTCCGACGTCTCGTGGGTCAACGGTTGGTTCTGGGCCGCGATCGTCGTCTTCGAGGTCGTGACAGGTATGTGGGCTGATAGCCACAGTCGCATTTGGACCATCCGGATGGGAGCTTTGTTCTTTATCTTCGGCCACGCCATCTTCTTTTTCGCCGACAACATTTGGTGGGTGCTGGCCGCGGAAATGATGAACGGAGTGGGCTTTGCATTCTTGTCTGGCGTATTGCAGGCCTGGGTCGTTGACGCCCTCAAGCACCACGGACTCGAAGATCAAAAAGGTGAGGTCTTCGCCAACGCCGCAATCGTCAAAGGAGCGCTCTCTGCGCCAGCAGCAATTCTCGGGGCTTGGATCGGAGCACACTTCGGCTTGCGCTGGCCATGGGTACTGAGCGCTCTTGCGGCAGTCGCTGGACTCATAATCGTTGTTCTCTTCATGAACGGCGACGGCGAAGTGAAGGCCGAGGTCAAAGTCAACAAAAAGGAAGCGTTGAGGCGCAGCCTGATGGCTCTCCGAATGAGTCCGGCCTTGCGCTGGTCTACTGCGGCAGGACTCGCCTTCAACATGGTCCTCGCCTTCAACCACTACTGGCCGCGCTTCTACGAACAGTACGTCAGCGTCGCCGATCTGGCCTACGTGTGGTCGCCACTCTACTTTGCTCTTTTCCTGGCTGGGGTGGTTGTCCGCAGAGCCCAGATCCCTTCCGGAGCAGAGGCAAGCGCGCTTGTCCTCTCACTCGTGGTGAGCGGAGTCGGTCTTGCTGCCATGGGCTATGCTCCCGGACTTGGCATGTTGATCGTGCTCGGCGTCGTTCACGAAGCCGGACGCGGGGCGTTCCAACCGCTGACGAGTAGCTACAGCAATCACCATGTGAGCAGCGAGTACCGGGCGACGTTTGGATCCCTGCAGGCTCTCATCGAAGACATGGGGGCAGCAGTCGTGCTCTTCACGATCAGCGGCCACATGAATGGCCGCGCCGATTCGCCAGAAAACATTCGCGCTGTCTGGCTCGGCGCTGGCGTACTCCTCGTCGCCCTCGCCGTGATCCTCTACTTCCTGCGCCCGAAGCAGGAGTAACTTCAGCCGCGTCTCCCAAAAAGAGGCGCGGTTTGCACTTTAAAAAACAATTTGAAAAAGAAGAAGGCGTCCAACCCGTAGGGAAAAACGCACTTCGAGAAATGGAGCGCGGGCCGGCTGTTAACCGACGGTCGATGAAATGGACCTTCCAACCGAATACCGCTCCACCATGGAGCCTGCGCACAAGAGGCGGAGTAGACAGGATTCGAACCCGCGGCCTCCGGCTTGACTGGCCGGCGCTATAACCAACTTAGCTACTACTCCAACGGGCGTGATGGTACTGCTTTGCGCCCGCTGTGTCAATCTACTTGCCAAAGCGCCGTTCACGATCGCCAAACTCTGCGATCGCCGCTTCCAAGTCCTCGACCATAAAATCCGGCCAATGTTTTTCTAAAAATAACAATTCGCTGTAGACGCCTGACCAGGTGAGAAATCCAGACAAGCGCTGTTCGCCTGACGTGCGAATAATTAAATCTGGTTCAGGAATATCATGCATCCAGGTTTTTGAAGTGATGAGTTCCTCTGTGATGTTATCTGCCGAGACGCCTTCTGCCACCAGCTGCTTCACCGCGTCGACAATCTCTGCTCGGCCGCCGTAGTTGATACACAGATTGATTTGCCCAGCCGTGTTGTTAGCTGTTTTTTGCTCTGCCTCGTCGATTGCCTGGCAGAGCTTATCGGAAAGTCCCTCCCGTCGACCAATAACCTTGAGACGCACATTATGCTTCATGTAAAAATCCACTTCACTCGTGAGTGCAAAATGCAGAAGATCCATCAGGTATCCAACTTCTTCTTTTGAACGCTTCCAGTTTTCGGTTGAAAAAGCAAAAACGGAAAAATGCTTTACCCCGCGCTCGAGCGCCGCAAGGCCAATCGTCTTCACGTTATCGTATCCACGACGATGCCCCTCCAACGTTGGCAGCCCCTTCCCTTTCGCCCACCGCCGATTGCCGTCCAAAATGATTGCTAAATGCTCTAATGCCATAATTGGCCAATAGTATCCTAACCAACGTCATCGTTGCAAACCATTGCCAATTTGAACTATTTTTGATATTCTCCTCTGCACGCGCTGGTAGCTCAGTGGTAGAGCAGGGGCCTTTTAAGCCCAAGGTCGCGGGTCCGATCCCCGCCCAGCGCACCACAATGACTCCGTCCTTCGGGACGGTGTTATTGTTTTATGAGCCCACGAATGTGCTCAACTAACTTTTCTGCGACTCCTTCTGTCGGCAAAGCGGTGTGCAGACGCGCGCCTAACTTGTGCGCCTCGTCTGGATGATCCAGCAAGTGGTTGATCGTCTCAAGCAACACTTGGGGCGTCGTTTCTTTTTGATGGAGAATCACTGCCGCGTCGAGTTCGGCAAGTACACTGGTATTGTCTTCTTGATGCGAATCTGGAATCGGCACGACAATCGCGGGCTTGTGAAGCAAAGAAAGTTCCGAGATAGTGCCCATTCCAGCCCGACAAACGATCAGATCGGCCATGGCGTAGGCATCAGCCATCCCGTCGACAATTAGCTCTGTGGCGAAGTGGCCTTTGAGCTCTGGCAAATCAACTGCCTTGCCTTTACCCGTGATGTGTAAAATATTTGCTCGCGCGGCGAGGTTTGGAGCAATCGAAGCAATAGCTTGGTTCAACCACAGCGATCCTGTCCCGCCACCAAGAGCCAACACGGTTGGACGATCGCCATCAAAACCATACTGGGCGAGAGCTGCATCTCTTGATCCCCCAAAGACAGAAGATCGCACGGGATTGCCAAGATGAATCGTTTTTTTTCTGGGAAACTTTTTAGCAGAGGTGCTCCAAGCGCACGAAATTTTAGTTGCCACTTTAGCCATCAACACATTAGCTAAACCGGGACGGACATCTTGTTGATGCACCCACGACGGAATCCCCATCAATTTCCCTGCCCACAGCAATGGGACACTCACATAACCACCAGCAGTGACGAGCACATCAGGTTGCTCGTGTTTGAGCAATTGCCAAGCGCGATAAAACGAAAAACCAAGTTGAAACGGAATCAACACCCAGCGCAGGGGTGCATAACGATCAAGCTTGGGGGCAAACAGCGGATGAAATTTCAGACCTTGTTGCTCCACCACCGCCCGCTCTGGCCCATGCGGCGTACCCACCCACGTAAACTCGGTGTCTTGATCACGTCGCCGCCACGCTTCTACAACCGCGAGGAGCGGAGTCACAGGACCAAGCGTGCCACCGCCAGTCAGCATCACTTTCATACTTCCCTTTTCATACTACGCGAAACACTCAACACAACCCCAACGCCAGCCAAACACACGGCGAGCGAAGTGCCGCCATAACTCACGAACGGCAAAGTCACCCCCGTCATAGGCAAGATGCTGGTCATTGATCCGATGTTCACAAAGGCTTGAATGCCGATCCACGCCAGAATCCCGACCACTAAGTAACGCCCATACAAATCTTGTGATGCTGCCGCGATCTTCAAACCACGCCAGACAAAGGCCACAAACAGCGCGATCAACCCGACCGTAATAATAAATCCTAGCTCTTCAGCAATCACCCCAAAAATGGAATCACCAACGACTTCTGGCAAGTAAGCAAACTTCTGACGCGACAAGCCATAGCCAAGTCCAAACATCCCGCCAGAACCAATCGCTAAAAGCGCCTGGTTAATGTGATAGCCAATCCCCTGCGGATCAAGTTCTGGATGCAAAAACGTGGTGAACCGCGCCGCACGATAGGGAGCGATTTTAATGAGCAGGGCAAACAATGCAAACCCGATTCCTCCAATCCCAAGCAAGTAAACCACTGGCGCACCAGCAGAAAAATAGACTGTGAACGACATGGCGGCAATAATCGCCATGGTGCCGATGTCTGGCTGCAAGGCAATCAATCCAAGCACAATCCCGAGCGCCATCAAAAACGGCCGAAGCCCCTCAGAAACATCACCGACCGACCCTTGCCGTTTTTCTAGCCAAGCAGCCAAGTAAAACAAAAAGGTGAGCTTTACTAATTCGGCCGGCTGAACTGAAAACAATCCACCGAAACGAATCCAGCTGTGCGAAGTCCCAAAGCCCACGCCAGGAATAAATACCACCAAGAGCAAAATCACTGACACCACCAGCAAGTTAAAAGCGTACTTTTTGATGTGTTGATAGGGAAAGCGTAAAAAAAAGACCAAGCCGATCATCCCGGGAATGAGACCGAAGAGCAGTTGGTGCTTCACGAAGTAATAACTGTCACCAAAGTTTTGATATCCCGTTGGCCCCGAAGCCGACGAAAGCATAATAAGCCCGAACAGCACCAGGCCAATGGTGATCAAGAGAAACGGAAGATCAAATGAAGACTGTGTTCGAGCCACACAAACGGGTTATTAACGAGCCATGTCAAGAAGCGCGATGATCATGCCAAGTCCAGCGGCGACAATCGAAATGACCCAAAAGCGCATCACGATCGTTCCCTCGCCCCAACCGGTTGCCTCCAAGTGATGGTGAATGGGCGAGGATAAGAAAATCTTTTTCTTGCGAATCTTTTTAGAAAGCATCTGGACAATAGTCGAGAGCGCTTCGATCACGAACACAATCCCAATGATCGGGAGCAGCAACGGCTGATTCACAAACATAGCCACAATACCGAGCGTCACCCCGAGAGCCATCACCCCTGTGTCGCCCATAAAGAACTTGGCGGGGTTGATGTTCCACCACAGGAAGGCCAAGAGTGCACCGATGATCGCCCCACAGAGCGCAGCCAGATCAAACCGACCTTGGAGAAATGCAATCGCTGCAAAAGCGCCGAACGAAGTAAGTAATGTTCCCCCAGCCAAGCCATCAAGCCCGTCGGTTTGATTAACCGAGAACGATGTGCCGACAATGATCAAAATAAATACCGGAATGTACCACCAGCCAAGCATCACATCGCCATAAAACGGAATGTGCAACACTTGCCAATCAAGTTTGAAGTAAAACCACCAAGCGCCGACCGCGGCCACGGCAGCATACAACCACAAGCGATGGCGAAAACGAATTCCACCACCATGCGGACCAATGCGGCGCACGTTAAAGTAGTCGTCAACCAACCCAAGAAGCGCAGCGGCAATGAAGGCCCCGAACGGCAACAACGTCTGCGATCGGGTGATGAAGTTAAGCGAGCCAAGAAAACTATTAGGAAAGACTTCGTGGATGAACAGAAAAACTGCCGCCAGAACTAAGACTGTCCCCCAAATCAATACGCCACCCATGGTTGGTGTGCCGGCTTTCTTGGCGTGCAATTTTGACATGATCGGCGCCGAAGCTTCATCGCGAATCGATTTGCCGAGCTTGTACTTGAACAAGATTTTCACCAAGATCGGCGTCCAAATCATGGCCAACGCAAACGACAGCGTGGTCAAGATAATAATTTTGAGCGCAGCAACTGTTTCCAACATAGATTACAAATTGAGTAAGACCACGAGGACTACGGCGACGGTGAGCGCAAGTTCCACCACCAAGGTGGCCACAGCAAAAAAGTAGCTCAACATCTTTTCTTTTTCCCAAGTGATGATCGCAAACTGACGATTAGCCAAGAGTAAAATCACCCCAATGAGCGGCAAGAAAAACACTTTGTACCACGGCCCGATCAAGTCAACACCGAAGTACACGTTATAGTGCAACGGAATTTCCGGGCGCTCGAGTCCAATCGGCGCCAGTTTCCAAAATGGCAAGGCGACCATAATCGCAATAAGCACAAGCGAAGCAATTGTTGTCCACAAAAACAACGGATGCTCATTGATGCTCGAGCCAAAAGATGTCCGCTGGCTGCGTTTGAACAAAGCCATACTAAACGGCGACCACTTCTGTTACCCCAGGGACTTCTTCCAGCAACGTTGCCTCAACACCCGCTTTCAACGTAATGGTCGACATAGCGCAATCTTTGCACGCGCCTTCCAACTTCACCCGCACAATCCCCGTCGCTTCATCAACATCAACCAACTGAATATCTCCGCGATGGCGCACGAACGCCGGGCGCATGTATTCCAGCCATTTTTCCACTTGTTCGCGCATACAATTCTTCTCTGATTATAAATCAAAAAGAACGTCCCGACAATCGGTCGGAACGCTCTTTTTTATTTCTGAGGAACAACATTGGCGAAGGTGCGCTTTTGCAGTGCCCCGGTGAAATTGGGAACGATTTTGCGAGTGAACTTGACCACACCTGCGACCTTCGCATAGAGCGTATCATCGCCACCGCGTTCCACGTTTTTTCCTGGATGGATTTTGGTGCCACGCTGACGAGCAATCACTTGTCCGGCACGGGTTACCTGTCCGTCCGAGATTTTGGTGCCAAGGCGCTGACCGGCCGAATCACGGCCAAGGGTCGTCGAGCCAGTGGCTTTCTTATGTGCCATAGGAGGATTGTGAGTAAAACGGTTGAGAGTAAGCCGCCGGGGTACGTATTTCGACGCACTGCGACTTCCCTATCAACCTCTAACTTCGTCCGGAAGTATAAAGAATCTGGCCAAAAAGGTCAATAGTACTCTGTAATCATTGACAAATGGCCCATTTTATGATATTGTCGAGGGCCCCTCGGCCGCCTATGATGGGCGTACCCGATCACCCCGGAGGCATCCATGCGTCTGTCCCTCGCCCTCATGCTCGCCCTCGCCGCGAGCACCACCCCCGCCTTCGCCGAGGAGCCCAGCTCCGCCGCGACCACCCCGAAGCCGGAGATCGTCTCGAACTTCGTCCTGGTGACCTGGAGCGGGACCCCGACCGTCCGCCTCATCCTCACCGCCCCGGACGGAGCGAGCCGCCTCCTCAGCCTGGACGGGTACCGGCAGCGTGACAGCTGGCACTTCCTGGTGCCGGAGGAGCGCACCTTCGCCAGCTTCAGCCGGGTGAACGTCCACCCCAGCAACCACACGGTCACCGCCACGGTGACCATGCCCGACATCACCGCGATCGTCGCCGCGGACCCCGCGACCATGCAGCTCCCCAGTGGGATCGAGGCCGTCGGGGCGACGTACTACGTCAACCTCGACCACGGGATCTCCTGCGAGGGCGCCGGCTGCGCCGCGCTCCCGCCGGCGAAGTAGCCCCTCGCGCAAGCACCCACTCCCCCTTCGCCGAAGGCTTCGGGGGGACGAGGAGATTCCTCGGGGGTGCGCACTGACAACGTTCGCCCCCAAGGAAGCTCTCCTCGGGGGCGCTTGCATTTTAAGAGTATTAATTGACAACCCCTGTTTGTGGTGGTTGAATCAATTCAACTTTCAGAGCCTCCATGTTCCGTCTCCGCCTGACCAACACCGCCAACTTTTTCAGCACCCTGATCACCGCGCGGGACTGGTTCCGAGCTCGTTGACACCGCTCTCCTCACCGCGCCTTCCGCCCCGCGTCGCTCTTCGACGCGGGTGCGCTGCTTTTTAGGCTAAGGATTGACATCAGCACCAAAATGTGATTAAATACTATAAAGCGAGTGGGTTAGCGATGAACCTTAGCTCTCGGTGTCATAGAAAGACCCCTGAGAATCATCACTGCGATGAATTCTAGGGGTCTTTCTATTTTCTCGTAATATCCTTATATGGAAAAAGACTTTAACAAATGGAATGAACACAAAAAACGACTAGAAAAAATACAGCAGCCTTTCCTTTTTAAGCAAGGAGAAGTTTGGTGGTGTTCGATTGGAGTAAACGTCGCCGAGGAATCGTGTGGTAAAGGCGAATTCTTTGGAAGACCGGTGTTAGTTCTTAAAAAACTTTCGCGGAGGAATTATATCGGCATTCCTCTTTCCACCAAAAGAAAGATCGGCACGTGGTTTATGGAGGTAACGGTCCAAGGAAAAACTGTTTCAGCACTGCTCTATCAAATAAGAATGCTTAGTACGAACCGCTTCCAACGCCGCCTAACAACACTCGACACCGCAGACTTTGCCCGTGTAAAAGAAAAACTCGAGGCATTGCTCGGGCTTTCCTGAAATTATCACCGGAGTCGAAACTCCGGATCAGTGGGTTGCCCCAAAAGTAAGATCAGTATAATTCATTTTTATAGAAAAGTCAAGCAGTAAGCTTGCGTTTATAGGCCAAGGATTGACAATCCGGCCGTTTTTTGATATTGTGATCGGCCCTTTCCCCGGAGCACCCATGACGATTCTCCTCACCTGCCTCGCCTTCGGTTTCTCGCGCGCTGGCGCCCCTCCGTCCGCCCCGGCTCCCGCGCTGGCGCCGGTGGCAGATCGCGACGCGCTCGAGACCGAAAAGGCCGAGCTCGAGACGAAGATCGCCCCCAAGGCCGAGGCGTGCGAGGCAGCCAAGAAGGGCTACCTCGAAGAACAGGCGCTATGGATCGCGGCCAACCGATCCCTCGCCGTCCAGGCCATGCCCGACATGATCATCATGCGGGACGGCTACGCGCGCGGGATGGCGATGTTCGCGGCTGATGCGCGTCACGCCGGCGAAGGACTCCCTGAGATGCGCGACCGCCTCGACGAGATCAACATCCAGATCGCGATCATCGTCAACCCCGCCGCCCCGACTGGCCCCACGGTCACGGCGCCCTACATCAAGCGAACGCTCGACAACGCCTTCCTGGCCTGCTTCCCCGCGGAGGCCAAGAAGGAGTAGCGAGCTCGACCACTCTCAAACGCTAAACGCCGACGGTGCTTCCACCGCCGGCGTGCGCTTTTCACATTACTTTTTGATCGCTGCTTTGATCAAACCCACAAATAATGGATGTGGGTGGAGCGGACGACTCTTCAGCTCAGGGTGAGCTTGAGTGCCGACGAAAAATTTATGTTTAGGCAACTCAATCATTTCGGCCAAATTGGTTTTAGGATTGATCCCGGAAATAACCAGGCCCGCATCTTCAAGTTGCTTCTTATACTCATTGTTCACTTCATAGCGATGGCGGTGGCGCTCGGAAATCATTTCCTTGCCATACAACTTATACACCACCGAGCCTTTTTTCAATTTACAATCATACGCGCCAAGACGCATGGTGCCACCAAGTTGTTTGTTCAAAATCTTTGCCACTTGATCTGGCAAGGTGTCGATCACCGGGTACGGAGTTTTGGTATCAATCTCGGTGGTGTGAGCCTTTTTGAGCCCAACAATATTCCGTGCGTACTCCACAACTGCCAATTGCAGTCCATAACAAAGACCAAGGAAGGGAATGTTGTGCAAACGTAAATATTTGATCACGCTGATCTTCCCTTCAATCCCCCGCTCGCCAAAACCCCCAGGAATAATCACGCCATCAAATTTATTGAGCTCCTTGAGCTTCGAGGGATTCTTTTCGTATTCTTCTGCACTGACCCAGACAATCTCCGGTTTCCTTCCCTGACTCCAGGCTGCATGCTTGACCGCTTCAATCACCGAGAGGTAGGAGTCGGTGAGAGCAAAGGCGCCACTGGTAAAATATTTCCCAACGATGGCGATACGCACCGGCTTTTGCGCCCGATGAATCGAAGTAACTAACTTTTTCCAAACGGCGTTGTTATGACGCTTCGATTTCAAATGCACTTTTTCTAAAATGCGGTGGCCAATGTGATCGCGCTCAAAATTAAGCGGGACTTCGTAAATCGAACCAACGTCTGGAGCCGAAATAATGTCTTCCGAATGGACGTTGCACAAACGTGAAATTTTTTCTTTGCGCGGCTGATCCATGGGCACGCTGGCGCGGGCAATAATAATGTCAGCTTGAATACCCACCGAAGAAAGAGCACGGACCGCGTGCTGGGTTGGCTTGGATTTCATCTCCCCAGTGTTGCCAAGCACAGGCAAGTAACTCACGAGCACAAACAGCACATCATCGGGATGGTTGAGTTTCATGACGCGCGCCGCTTCCAAAAACACCAAGTTCTCTACGTCACCAGCTGTGCCACCAATTTCGACCAGCACAAAATCGGCTTTGGTGTTCGAAGCCAACCGCTTGACCCGACGAATGACTTCGTCAGGAATATCGCTCATCATCTGAACATCTTTGCCGCCGTATTCCAAATTGCGTTCGCGCTCGATGACGGATCGATACACCAAGCCTGAAGTCATGATGTTGTCCGCACCCATGTCTTGTTCCAAAAAGCGTTCGTAATTGCCCAAATCTTGATCAGCTTCCGTGCCATCATTGGTCACAAATACTTCACCGTGAACCACAGGATTCAAGGTGCCGGCATCAACGTTAAAGTACGGATCAATCTTTGCCACCGTGACCGAAAAACCATCGTCCTTTAACACCCGAGCAATCGACGAAGTGGTAATCCCCTTGCCGATCCCGGACATCACTCCCCCACAAACGAAAATATATTTGGTCATAATTATTTTTCTCCGATCACGTCGACGACGATCTCGGTTTCAAGGCCTTGCGGTAAATCCAAGGTCAAACGGTGCGAGCCGGTATCTTTAATCGATTTTTGAATAGTAATCCACTCAGGCTCCACATCAAATCCTTTAGCCTTAAGTGCTTTGGCAATATCTTTAGGGCTCACCGCCCCGAACAGCGTACCTTTGTCAGTCATTTTAGCAACGACAGTCACTTCAAAACCATCAAGTTTAGCTGCCAGCTTGCGCGCCGAGGTTAATTCCTTTTTCTCTTTGGCCGAGACCCGCTCCTTCTTTTGCTTGGCTGCCGCGATTGCTTGCGGCGAGGCCTGGACTGCTAAATTTTGAGCAAATAAAAAGTTCCGAGCATACCCCTCGGAGACTTCAACGACGGCTCCCTCGAGCCCCAACGTTTTGACATCCTTCAAGAGAACCACCTTCATACGTCCGGCAAATTATCTCCCATTCCCCACGATCTGTAAAGCCCGCCGGACAATCTCTTTCATGTCTTTATACCCTGAACGTTTGGTTAATTCTTGAATCGAAACCCAGGCGACTTCTTGAATCTTTTCGCCTTCAAGGTGCTTTGGTAAATGCACACGCGCAAGCGGCGAAGCTTCGAGCAAATAATAGTGAATGTATTTGTGAATCAACCGACCCTTGAACACAAAACGATCACGAAACCAAATGTCGATGGTGCCGAGTTTGCGGCGAAAGTGCAAATCACGCAAACCTGTTTCTTCGGTGCACTCACGGGTCGCAGCTTCTTGCAGTGTTTCGCCGCGGCGGACATGACCTTTAGGAAAGGTCCATTTGCCGTAGGGGTCTTTGATCATCGCAAAACACACTTCGTCTTTGACGCGTTTATACACTAAGGCCCCAGCAGAAACTTCCAGCCGGGCCCGTTCTCCTTCAGCGATTTGTAATTTGTTGCTACTCATTTCAACAGTTCTACGGCTTTGTCCATTTGCGGATCCAGTCCTGCTTTGAATTGTTCTTCACTCAGTTCAATAAGTTGATCGGGGGTAATGCCTTCGTGATCAATCGAACGGTCGTTCGGCGTGTACCAACGGGCCACAGTCAGTTTTACCGATGAGCCATCGGGGAGTTCGCGATAATCTTGGACAGAACCTTTCCCAAAGGTTTGCTCGCCAACAATGGTGGCCACGCCGTGATCTTGCAAAGCGCCGGCTACAATTTCTGAAGCGGAAGCACTCCCGCCGTTTACGAGCACCACGGTTGGAACACCCGCAAGCATGGCCGGGCCAGTACCGATCGTTTTCTGCGACTCGTCATTTACTTTTTCAATGAGCACCACATCGCGGCCAACCCAGTAGCTAGCTACCTCAATAGCGGCCGTTAAATAACCACCCGGATCGTTACGTAAATCAAGAATGATTCCTTTGGCCCCAGCAGCGAGCGCTTTCTGGGAAGCGTCGGCAAACAACCGGCTAGTGTCTTCGTTGAAGAACGAAATGGTAATCACGGCAATGCCATCATCACGCATCTCGTAAGTGACACTGTTGATGGTGATTTCATCACGGGTGATGGGATAGTCTTTTGGTTCTTCCCAACCCTCGCGGAAAATATTAAGGGTCACGATTGTGCCTTTCTTTCCACGAATGAGTTTAACGGCCTCTTCGACAGATAACCCGGCGGTGTCCGTGCCATCGATCATCAAAATTTTGTCTAACGCCTGGAGACCAGCATTTTCTGCTGGCGAACCAGGAAGCGGCGCCACAATTTGCAGTTGATTGTCTTTGACTTCGATCTCAGCGCCGATGCCTTCAAAACTTCCCGACAATTCTTCTTGAAATTCTTGCGCCATTTCAGGATCAAAGTACATCGAGTGTTGATCGCCAAGCGACCACACCAGCCCTTTCATCGCTCCATAAAACAACTCTTTGTCCGAAACCGGCTGATCAATGTATTCGTCCTTGATCAAATTCCACACATCCCAAAACAATGAGAACTTCACGTCCTTCGACAAACCAGCCGGTGTTTCCTGAGTGCCAATCACTTTTCCTTCCCCTGCCGGCACCACTGAGCGCACTCCGGTCTGTTTGCCAATCAAAAAACCGCTGCTAAACGAAACGACAACGAGCAGCACAGCTATGATGCCAACAAACGATTTCGAAACCTGACGCATAATGGTGCTAGTCTATCACGGTTGAAATTTGGCGCAAAGGGAGGTAGGCTAGAGCACATTATGTCACTCGCGACCCGCCGAACCTTGTTTTACTTGTATATTCTGGCATTTTTGATTGTCGCCCCAGCGGTGGTTATGTTTACCGCTGGGTACCGCTTTGATTTTACGACTGGGCAGCTGGTACAAGTTGGAGCGTTGTCGGTGACCAGCGTCCCGCGAAGTGTGGCTGTGTATTTAGATGATGGACTGATTGCCACCCGTACGCCTGCGCTCGCGAAACGCGTGGTACCCGGCGAACATGAACTGCGACTCAGTAAAACTGGCTACACCACCTTTCAAAAAACGATTGATGTCCGCAGCCGAGAAACGAGTATTATTGAAAACGCTATTTTGTTTTTAGATGCTGAGCCCACGCTGCGCCACCCTCTTGCCCCAACAATCAGCGCGGCTGCGAGTGGAATGATTGCCTATGGAGTCACGAGCGAACCTTGGTTTGAACTGTGGGTGTACAACGTCAGTGACGATAGCTTTTTATTGATCGATCGCTTGACCACACAGGAGGTGATTGATCCTGAACTCACGTGGACACACGACAGCACACTCGCGCTTTCCGTGGCTGATGGCAAAATGCATACGACGCATTTTTATTCGAGCACGGGTCCGCTCACCGCGTCGCCTTACGCTGCCTACAGTTTTGTCGCGCTCGAAAATGGCACCGCCCTTGTTACCGAAACGCGACCGACTCCACTTGCGGTGCTTTCGGGCGGCGAGTACGAAGTGATTGATCAAATTGGTTCGCTCCTTCTCGTTCGCGAGTGGCGCGAAGGTCGACTCGTGGTGGTCGACACGGCCACCAGCGGCCCACCTATTCTTCTCGACACCACTGCCGAATTTTATCACTGGCAAAACGATACATTGTATGTGAGCGACGGCTTTGAGCTTCGTACCTATGTACCAAGTACAAATATTGACACATTGATTACACGAACAGGCACACGAATACTTGATGTGATCCCCTACCCGTTTGGAACGACCGTGTTTGTGGTGACAGCCACAGATGTAACCGCTGTTGATATTGATGACCCTAGTCACGTTGTCGCTACGCCCATTGTGAGCGGGGGAGCTTTGCAATCATTTTTGATCGACGCTCGCGGGCGACAAGGATATTTCTTTGGAACTGTTGGCGAAGAAACTGGATTATTTCAAATTCCATTGACACGATAGGGGTTCTTTTAGAGAAGACGCGCCTGGGCTGGTTAACCGGTATTGTATTGGTGGCCTCCTGGTAGGTAGGGTCCTCTGGACTATCAAAACAATTCGATTGAGCACATAATGTCGTCAATCGAATTGTTTTTAGTGGCTACAGGACACTACCCAAACCCACTACCGCGTTACAACCATCCAGCCCAATCTCCTCTAAAAGAAAAAAGTATTTTATAAACGAACGCCGCGCTCCTTCCTGAGATGAAAAAGGGGGCAATGGACGACCAGAGAAAAATACAGTATCGTCAAACAATAAGCGTTATGCATATCATTCTTTTTGGTGCTGGCGGAAGGCTTGGCAGCGCCCTTGAACGGGTTGCCCCAACGCATACCTACCTCACCCCCGCCGCGACCGAAGTCGACATCACGGACTTTGCGGCGGTACAAGGCTATCTCGCAACCCATTTCGCGGACCTCGTTATTAATTGTGCTGCTTTTAATGACGTCAACGGGGCAGAATCAAAACCTGATATTGCCGACTTGGTGAATGGAATCGCCGCCGGCTACATCGCCGAAGCCGCCGCTAAACAGGCTCTACCCGTGATTCACTTCTCTAGCGATTATGTGTTCGGTGGAATAAAACGCGACGGTTACGTCGAAACAGACGCCCCCAATCCCATTAGTGCTTACGGGCGATCGAAACTTCTAGGCGAACAGGTCGTGAAAGAAAAAAACCCTCGTTCCTACATTGTGCGCACCTCCCGACTCTACGGCCCAAGCGCCAGGGATGCTAATGCAAAACGAAGTTTTGTAGAAATCGTTTTAGACCTCGCGGCCAAAGACCCGGCCTTCAGCATCAACCAAGCCGAAGTTTCCTCCCCAACCCTCGTCGACGATCTCGCCCGGCACCTTGAGACGTATCTATTCACTCTTCCAGAACCAGGAATCTATCACCTTGCTAACCAAGGAGGGTGCACGTGGTATGAATGGGCTGTGGCAATCACAGAAATTCTGCAACTCCCCGTAACAGTGACACCACGCGATCCCAATGCCGTGCCGCGTGCGGCTAAGCCCCCTGATTTTTCTGTTCTTCTTTCCACTAAAATCCCGCCCATGCGACCCTGGCGGGAAGCGCTCGAAGATTATCTCCTCCACCACTATGGCAAAAGAATACATTAATACCGAAATCGACGGCTGCACCGTGGAGCTCTCTCCCATCATTGGTGATCTGTCTGCAGGCGTTTTACATCTCTTGCCCGGCGGATCGGAAAATCCTGAGTGGTATGGAGGAGCCATTCGCGACATCTACGGTTTTTTCGCCACGGAAAAAGATACGCTGCGCGGTGGACACTATCACCCGGTCTTAGACGAACTCTTTTTTACTCTCTCTGGAACGGCTTTGTGGATTCTTTCAGATTTTCGTTCTGACTCAAAGACAAAAGGCAAGACGATGGCTCTCATTCTCGGTTGGCAAGCGCCGGAAAAGACCTGCGGCACCCCTTCCTACACGGTTCAAGAAACCCAAAGTCTGGCGCGACTCCGGGTGCCCGCAGGTGTGTATCACGCCATCGCTCCGCTCTCAACAGATGGATTTACTGCTGTGGCGATTGGGACCACCCCTTATGACAAAAGTGATTATCGCTACCCGCCCATCGATGAAGTGCCGGGAATGGATGAGACGTTAAAGCAATTCGGAATCACGATTAAGTAAAAGTTCCTGAGAAACAGAGAACCGCCCGGGCGAAGGCCACGGGCGGTTTTTCGGGAAGGGCGAGACGTGGGCATCAGCGCCGGACGGTGAACACGAGCATGTCGGCGGGCGAGAGCGCGCCGCAGGCGTATCCTCGGTTGTGGAGGGGCGACTGCTCCTTGAAGTAGCGGGTGCTGTACTCACCCCCGAGGAGCTTCCTCGGATCGAGGGTGTCGGGGTCTCCCGGCTGCTGGATCGGCCCGAAGGCCTCGCGGGCGCGGGTGAGCGCGGCGTGCTCCCGGGTCCGGGTGCGATCCGACCACTCACCGACGCCGAAGAAGTAGAACTCGGGCCGGATCTGGCGTCCCACGAGATCGAAGGCGAGGGTCGCGGCGAACCGCGCGATGTGCTCGATCGGCTGGACGATCACCACCCGCCGGTAGTTCATGCACGCGATCATCGCGCCGATGATCCGGGCCTGGTGCCCGGTGTTGACGGACATCTGGTCGACGGTGAGCCACGGGTCAAAAGCGCCACCGGCCAGGGCCCGGAAATTGTGCATGAGCCCGAGCGCCGGACGCTCGGCGAAGGTCTCCTCGAGCCCGTAGCAGCCCCCGGTGAAGAGGATCTGGAAGGGGTTGGCGACGTTCCGCGCCGGGTCCATCGTCGACCGCCGGTCGCGGACTGCGCTTGCCGCGGTCAGTGCGGCCCCGGCCTGAAGTTCCGCGACCCACCGATCCCGCTCGCCGACGATGATGAGCGTCGGAGCACCGACATCGGTGGCCACGTCCCGCGCGAAGCGAGGCTGTTCCCGCGACCAGCCGACCGTGGCCCGGTCGACGTAGTCGAGGAGGAAGGGAAGATCGGCGCCCCAGACCTCGCTGAGGTGGGCGCGGTAGGAATCGACAACAAGGGACGACAACATCGGGGCACTCCACAGGTGGGCGGTTGACGGATCACGGACAGTGCACGTTACCGCCCGGCCCACGGTTTTGTCAACGGCCCCAAATGTCACCAGCGGACAACGCGTTTAAGGAAAGAAAAATACCGTGCAAAAATCGGATTCACCAAGCGCATCAAAAAACTATTGGTTTCCTGATTGGTGATCTGCCCGGTCATAAAGGGCAACAGTTCTTGATCGCGGCAACGACGAATGGTTCTGAGTTTCCCGCGCCTTTTCATGATCCAGCCCCACGTCGACGGTTTCAAAAAATGCCCCCAACTTTTTAGCTTCTCTCTCCACCAACCAGACCGGAAGGCAAACAACAATGTCCCGCATTCCATCACGAAAGCAAGCGGGGCAATAAGGCACAGCGTCCTCCATCGATAGTTCACCAAATTAGTCAGGTGACGATTGCGCTCCATCCAATAAAACTTACGGATGCTTTTAGAGAATTCGTAGCGATGATAAATCACCGAATCTTCGGCATACCCGATAGTAAATCCGGCCAATCGCGCACGCCATGAAAGATCTACATCTTCGTGATACATGTAATAACTAGGTTCGAAAAGACCGATCGTCTCTGTCGCCTTCACGCGCACAAGCACCCCTGCGCCACTCGCATAAAAAAATGGCTGGCTGTCTGAAGCCTCACCATGACGAAATGGTTCACGATATCCAAGCGAAAATCCAAAGCCTAAATAGTGAAAGGCATTGCCGCGCGTATTGTAGAGCTCTGGCGACTGTTTCAACATGATCCGCGACTGAACTACGGCAGCGTTGGGTTGAGCTTCAGCGTACGCGACAACGGTTTTCAAAAAGTGCGGATCAACAACAGCGTCTTGATTTAACAAGTAAACGTAATCCGCTCCCCATTGTTTCGCCGCTTCAAACCCCACATTACAGGCACCAGCAAATCCCACGTCACATTCATTTAAGTGGATACTCATGTCTGGTAGCGTCTTCCCTGCTTTCGGCTTCCAATCGCGTTCAATCATCGGATGCGATGCCCCGTGCTTCGAGGGATTTTCAACAATGACTACGCGCCAGCGATCGAGTGGGTAGTCAACCTGTTCCAGCGTTCTGAGACAATCAGGAATATCCACCGCCGAAGCTGCGGTGTTATAGGTCAGATAAATTACGGCCACTTTTGGTGCTAACGCCATTTCCACAAATACTTAATCCAGCTCACAATGTGCGCACGAGCCATGCTGTTAGTTATAATATTTTTCACAAAGCCTTTTTCTTTTGCCGAGGCTTTGCCATAGGCATGCTGCAGCTGAGCCTCAGGGACATAGTACACCGGTCGACCTGTGTCCCAAACCCGACGACACAAATCAATATCTTCAAAGTACATCCAGAAACGCTGATCAAAACCGCCGATCTCGTCGAACACGGCTTTGGACATGAACAACGCAGACCCCTGCGCCCAATCAATCATCCGCACCCGATCATGATTATAGTCTTCCATGGTAAAAGCACTGGCGTAGCGTTTTCCAAAAGAAGAATCTTTCAACGCCGTTCGTTGAACAAACGGCATATACCACTTGGGAAAGCGGCGCGGGGTCTCTTGCAAACGTCCGTCAAAGTAGAGAACTTTGGGGGCCAAGATGCCTGTCCCGGGGCGACGGCGCATAAGGCGATACAGTGTGTCGAAAATAAAGGGATCCGGAAGGACAGAATCAGGATTGAGAAAAAAAAGATATTCGGCTTCGGCTTCTTTCGCTCCACGATTACAGGAGTGGCCAAAGCCGAAGTCCGCATTGCGCAAAATAACCGTAGCATCTTTAGAAAGAAACCGTTCGACCACTTCGTTGGCACGAAAGGCTGTTGAGTCGTTGTCGACAATAATCGCTTGCACGCGAAGCGAGGTTGCGGCCATGGCTGCACGAAGCGAAGAGAGGTACGCCTCGTTTAAATCATTATGCGTGACCGTGATCACTGCCACGTCGTATTTCGGTTGGGGTGCAGGAAAAGTCGTTGGCGCGGGAACACGCTCCGTCAAACCACGGTACCATTCGCGTTTGCGACGCAACGTACCACGCTCTTTCCACGTCTCCCCCCACGCGCGGAACACAATACTTGGACGGTGGAGAAGCCAATAGCCCATCTTCGCCCCCTCAAACAGAACGAGCGGAACGAGACGCCGAGCCAGAGCGTGTGATCGCCAATGCATAAACAGAATCCATAGGTGATTCCGGTAGGATTGCAATTGCACCGCGGCACTTTGTTTAGCGTGGGTATTGACCGTAAACGAACGACGATGATAGGCCACAGCATTCCATACGAGTGCAGAGGAATACCCCGCCTTCTTCAAACGGTACGCCACTTCGACATCTTCTTTGTAAGAAATAAAGCTGGGATCAAAGAGCGTCTTGTCTGGAGAGGTGGGGACAACAGCGGCACGACGATACAGTGGCAAGCAGCCAGAGACCCCAAAGACCTCTTCATCTTGGTGCTTCATCTGAAATGCATCAGCGCTTCGGCCACGAAACCGTTCCTGCACTTTACCGCTTGGTAATTGCTCAAGTCCAAAGGCATCAATCACGAGCGTCTTTCCTTGGTCTGACTCATCACGACGATCAAAATCCCAGCGAAAAATCCGCCCCGATGCAGCACCACATTCTGGATGAGCTTCCATATAGCGAACGACTTCCTCAAGATATGTTGGCTCAAGAAATGCGTCATCGTTCAGAACTTGAATAAGTTCAGCATTGTGTTTGGTGAGCAACACGTTGTGACCGATAGCAAAGTTACGTGTCTCCTCGCTACGTTCATAGGAGATCG
>JBBUGS010000012.1:0-2795 GCA_038056005.1 Patescibacteria group bacterium | reverse complement strand
ATTGACTCACCCACCAGCCAAGGCACTAACGCGCTCCTAAAGTCCATGGGGCACATAGTCACTTCAGTAAACGACGTTTTGGATGTGTTAAGCACAAAAGGCCTTGAATTTAAGCGAGAAGCTGCAGAGCACGTTGCAGATACGAAGGAGGAAGCTATTCTCCTTCCCCTTCTTAATAGACACCCTAAACACTTAGACCAAATCATCCGTGAAAGCGGTCTTTTAGTCAGTCTAGTAAATACCTCCATGACAATGATGGAAATCAAAGGAAAAGTGCGGCACGTTGGTGGTAATCACTATATTATTTCTTGACAAGCTTAGCTTTCGCTGGCATTATCCGAAAACGTATGCAGAAATTGCTCATCGTCGAGTCACCAACCAAAGCAAAAACCATTTCCAAATATCTTGGAAAGGATTACAACGTGCTCTCAAGTTTTGGGCACGTGCGCGATTTACCAAAAAGCAAAATCGGGATTGATGTCGAGCATAACTTTGCTCCTCAATATGTCATCCCGACCAAATCACGCAAACACGTCACCGCTTTAAAAAAAGCGGCCGCCAAAGCGGATGAAGTCTACTTGGCGACTGACGAGGACCGCGAAGGAGAAGCGATCAGCTGGCACTTGGCAGAACTTTTAGAGATTCCTGAAGCCAAAGCCAAGCGCATTACCTTCCATGAAATTACTAAAAACGCTATCGAGCATGCGGTAGAACATCCACGCCACCTCGACATGAAGATGGTTGATGCTCAGCAAGCGCGACGCATTGTTGACCGCTTGGTGGGCTATTCGTTGTCTCCACTCCTTTGGAAAAAAGTGCAACGTGGACTTTCCGCGGGTCGCGTGCAATCCGTGGCTGTCCGTTTGATTGTTGAGCGCGAACGTGAACGCGAGGCGTTTAATAAGGAGGAGTATTGGACGATCGACGCAGTATTCAAAAAAGACGGTGCCGAATTTGAAGCTAGTCTTATTGCCCACAACGGCAAGAAGGTTGAAAAGATGGACGTGAAAACCGAGGCAGATGCCCAGGCGATCGTCGCGGCAGCAAGCGGCAAGACCTTCACTGTTTCTGATGCGCAAAAGAAGCGAGTCAAAAAAGCGCCCCCAACGCCCCTTACCACTTCATCGCTTCAGCAAGAAGCCAACACCCGCCTCGGGATGAGTGCCAAGATGACCATGCAAGTCGCTCAGCGCTTATATGAAACTGGGCGCATCACCTACATGCGTACCGACTCGATGAATTTGGCTGACGCGTTTCTGACATCAGCTCATGAATTTATTGGTAAAGAGTACGGCAAAGAATATCAACTCGTCGAAGCACGCAAATTCAAAACCAAATCCAAAGGGGCTCAAGAAGCCCACGAAGCAATTCGCCCGACTGACCCCGCGGCCGAACCAACGTTCCTCAAAAACGACCTCGAAGGTCCGGAATGGAAACTCTACAATTTGATTTGGCGCCGAACAATGGCCACCCAAATGCCCGAAGCCGAACTCGAGCGCACCGCAGTCGATTTGTCGGTCGATGGGACCACCTTCCGCGCCAATGGCTCGACGGTGGTCTTTGATGGCTTCATGAAAGTCTATCGTAGCGCCAAAGAAACCTTGCTCCCTAACCTCGAAGTCAAAGATGAAGTCGAGACTGTTTCGATTACGCCGAATCAACACTTCACCGAACCACCAGCGCGCTATTCTGATGCAACGCTCGTTAAGGTGCTTGAAGAGCACGGTATTGGTCGCCCATCGACCTATGCCCCAACGATCGCCACGATTATTGCTCGCGGCTACGTGGAACGGGATGAATCCAAGAAACTCTATCCCCTGCCAATCGCCGGACAAGTCACGGATTTGTTAAAAGAACACTTCCCCAACATCGTCGACTACGAATTCACCGCCAGCATGGAACATTCGCTCGACCAAATTGCTGATGGTGATGTCGAGTGGGTGCCGATGCTCCAAGCGTTTTGGGGACCGTTTGCCGAGACGCTCAAAGCCAAAGAAACCGAGATCGTCAAAACCAAGCGCGAAGAAATTGCCACTGATGAAGTGTGTGAAAAATGCAGCAAGCCAATGGTGATTAAATTCGGTCGCTTTGGAAAATTCTTGGCCTGCACGGGCTTCCCAGAATGCCGCAACACCAAGCCACTGAAACAAGACGCCGAAGACGTCCAAGTTATTTCCACCGATGAAAAGTGTTCGACCTGCGGAGCTGACATGATGGTCAAACAAGGTCGCTTCGGCTCGTTCTTGTCGTGTTCGCGTTATCCGGATTGCAAAACCATTAAGTCGCTCGACAAAGGCACGGGCGTCAAATGTCCGCAGTGCAATGAAGGCGACATCGTCGAAAAACGCTCCAAGCGCGGGAAAACCTTTTACAGCTGTAATCGCTATCCAGAATGTAAGTTTGCTTTGTGGAGCAAGCCGACCGGCGAAAAGTGCCCGAAGTGTTCTTCGTTGATTGTCTTCGGACCAAAAGGAACGCTCAAGTGTTCAAACAAAGAATGCGATTTTCAAAAAGACGCCGAGTAAGTTAGTGGTGGTCATCTTTCTTTCCGCCTTTATCGACGGGAAAGCGTGCTTTAATGGGAGTAAACTCCAGTCCCCAGTTTCCCCATTCTTTCAGTTGTTCTTTCATCCCTTTCAAAATGGGCAGCTCGGTCGCTCCCCACATCCATTTGAATAATCCGATTCCAATAGAACCGGTGTACATCACCGCTGTGCCCACCGTGTGTTTCGGCAACTGCCAAGCCCAACGGACTCCATGGGCTGTATTTCTGAGTCCTGCCATTGGCAAACTTT
>JBBUGS010000011.1:0-17834 GCA_038056005.1 Patescibacteria group bacterium | reverse complement strand
GCGACGACGGCAACGCCGACGTCTTCCCGGGCGCGATCGAGACTTGCAACGAGGTCGACGACGACTGCGACGGGCAGGTCGACAACAACGCGCTCGACGCCTCGACCTGGTATCGCGACGAAGACGGCGACACCTTCGGCAACGAGGAGGTCACCGCGATCGCCTGCGACCAGCCCGAGGGGTACGTCGCGGATGCGGGCGACTGCGCTGATCTCGATGCCGGGGTCAATCCCGACGCCCTCGAGGAGTGCGACGGGTTGGAGGACGAGAACTGCAACGGCGAAGTGGACGAAGACTCCGCCTTCGACGTCGCCACCTGGTACGCCGACACCGACAACGACGGCCACGGGGACGCGAGCCAGACCGACCTCGACTGCGACCAACCTGAGGGGTACGTCTCCGAGGGCGACGATTGCGATGACGGCAACGTCGACAGCTACCCCGGCAATGCCGAGCACTGCGACGACGTCGACAACGACTGCAACGGTCTGGTCGACGACGGCACGGGCGACGCCGACGGGGATGGCTACGAAGCCGAAGACTGCGGTGGCGACGACTGCGACGATAACGTCGCGACCATCAACCCCGGCGTGACCGACGTTTGCGGGAATGGGATCGACGATGACTGCGACGGCGACATCGACGAAGATCTCAACACCTACTACTACGACGAGGACGGGGACGGTTGCGGCAACTGGGCCATCTCGACCGAGGATTGCGCCGCCCCGGCCAGCTATGTCGCGAACGACAGCGACTGCAACGACCACAACAGTGACTTGTGCGAGATCTGCTAGGTCTTGCCGCTCCGCGTCCTCCTCGGGTCCACCGGGGAGGCGCCTGCTTTTCTTGACATTTAGGGTTCTGCGTGATAAGAACAGCGATCGGTTTGTGGTCTGATAGATGAGGAAATCAGGCCAAAAGCAACGCATTGTACATTAGGTTTACCTGTCCCCGTCGTGGCCTCGGCGGGGAATCACCCTGACCCCCTGACACACCTGGAGAGCCCATGTCCGTCCGTTCCGTCCTCCTTCTCGCCCTCGCCTTCACCCTCCCGGTCACCCCCGGCTGCAACCTCCACGACCTCTTCGTCACCGATCCCGACGTCGATGGCGACAACACCAACGGGGGGAACGGCGGCAACGCGACCGACCCAGGCGGCAACACCGGCGGCGGGTGCACCGAGTACACCTGGTACGGGGACGCCGACAGCGACGGTCACGGCAACGACAACGCCCCAACGGTCTCGAGCTGCGCGGCCCTCGACGGCTACGCCAGCGCGGGCGGGGACTGCGACGACCAGAACGCCAGCGTCAACCCCCGGGCCACCGAGGCGTGCAACACCATCGACGACGACTGCGACGGCGGCGTGGACGAGAACGTCATCCCGACGTGGAACCTGGATGCCGACGGCGACGGCTACGGTGGCACCACCACCTACGCCGCCTGCGAGCCGCCGCCCGGCTACGTCGGCAACGCCGAGGACTGCGACGACACCGAGTCCTCCATCAACCCCGCCGCCTCCGAGACCTGCAACGGGCAGGACGACAACTGCGACGGGACCGCGGACGAGGGCGTCGAGAACGTCTACTACGCCGACGGCGACGCCGATGGCTACGGCGACGGCAGCTCGACCCGCGACGCCTGCAGCCAGCCGGCGGGCTACGTCGTGAACAACGACGACTGCGCCGACACCGACGCGAGCATCAACCCGGGCGCGACCGAGGTGTGCGACACCCTCGACAACGACTGCGACGGCACCGTGGACGAGGACGACGCGTCCGACGCGCCGACCTGGTACACGGATGCCGATGGCGACGGCTACGGTGACCCGAGCGTCACCGATGTCGCCTGCACCATGCCCGTCGGCTACACCAGCGACAGCACGGACTGCGACGACACCGACAGCGACGTCAACCGGGCCGCCACCGAGATCTGCAACGGGATCGACGACAACTGCGACGGGAGCATCGACCCCGCGAGCTCGGCCGACGCCACCACGTGGTACGGCGACACCGATGCGGACGGCTACGGGGAGGCGAGCGACCGTACGGTCGCCTGTGACGCCCCCCGGGGCTACACGGCCCTCGCCGGCGACTGCGACGACACGACCGCCGACGTCAGCCCCGCCGATCCGGAGGAGTGTGATGCGATCGACAACGATTGCGACGGCTCGATCGACGAGGCCGGCGCGGACGGGGAGACCACCTGGTACGCCGACAGCGACGGCGACGGGTACGGCAGCTCCACGAGCAGCCGCGACGCCTGCACCCAGCCCGCCAACTACGTCCCGGTCGGGGGCGACTGCGACACCACCGACGCGAGCATCAACCCCGCCGCTACCGAGACCTGCAACGAGATCGACGACAACTGCGACGGCGCGATCGACGAGGCCGGCGCGGACGGGGAGACCACCTGGTACGCCGACGACGACTCCGATGGCTACGGCGACCCAGCGGTCTCCGTCGATGCCTGCGACCCCCCGGTGGACTACTCGTTCGACGCCACCGACTGCGACGACGGCGACGACGACAACTACCCGGGCAGCCCCGAGGTCGCTGACGGCGAGGACAACGACTGCGACGGCAACATCGACGACGGGACCGCCGCCTCGGACGACGACTCCGACGGCTACACCGAGGACGGCGGGGACTGCGACGACGGCAACGGCGACGTCAGCCCGGCCGCGATCGAGGTCTGCGACTTCGTCGACAACGACTGCGACGGCACCGTGGACGAGGACGAGGCGATCGACGTCACGACGTGGTACGCCGACGCCGACGGCGATGGGTACGGTTCCACCGTCTCGGTGGACCAGTGCTCGATGCCCCCCGGCTTCGCGAGCCTCTCGGGCGACTGCGACGACGGCAACGTGGCCTACAACCCTGCCGCGCCCGAGGTCGACTGCACCGACCCCAACGACTACAACTGCGACGGGTCGGTCGGGTTCGCCGACGACGATGGCGACGGCTTCGCCGCCTGCGACGAGTGCGACGACCTCGACGGCGACATCAACCCCGACGCCGCCGAGATCTGCAACGGCCTCGACGACGACTGTGACGGCAGCGTCGACATCGGCGCATCGGACGACTCGACCTGGTACGCCGACGACGACTCGGACACCTACGGCGACCCCACGGTCTCCGTCGATGCCTGCGAGGCCCCGGCGAACTACGTGGTCGACGACAACGACTGCGACGACAACGACAACGACAACCGCCCCGACGGCACGGAGACGTGCGACGACGGCGAGGACAACGACTGCGACGGCGCGATCGACTCGGCCGACGTGAGCGACTGTCCGGTCGAGGCCGACACCGCCGACACCGGGCCCTGACTTCGGGCGGTTTTCCGCCCTGCGCTTCTGACGTCCCGGGCCACCAGCTGGCCCGGGCGTCTCTCGTTTTAAGCCAACTTTAGGCTAATATTAGCCCCTATCTCTTGACTTTTTGGCCAAAATGTGCTATATTTTGATGTTCTCGAGGTGCGAAATGCGCCTGCGAAGCCAGTCTAATGACTGAGAAGATGACCGGGGCGTGGTGCTTCCGGTCAACAAAAGACCCTTGGAGGATACCCCCATGACCCTGCTCCTGACCCTGACCCTCTCTGGTTGCGACGTGTCGCTGTACACCTCGGAGGCCGACACCGGCGTCGAGACCACCACCGCCCCCGACAACACCCGCGACGACAGCCGTCCGCCCCGCGACAACGACGACTCCACCACCGACACGGAGGAGGCCGACGCGGACACGGACACCGACGCGGATTCGGACGCGGATGCCGATGCCGACTCGGACGCCGACAGCGACGCCGATTCGGATACCGACGCCGACGCGGACGGGGACACGGACTCGGACACCGACTCCGATACGGACACGGACGCCGATGGCGACGCGGACGTGGACGAGGAGGAGCCCGTGGACGTGGACGGCGACGGCTACACCGTGGACGAGGGCGACTGCGACGACACCAGCCGCACGATCAACCCCGACGCCACGGAGTACTGCAACGACCGTGACGACGACTGCGACGGGTACGTGGACGCCGGTGACCCCAACGTCGTCGATGCGAAGACCTTCTACGTCGATGCGGACGAGGACGGGTACGGGTCCGACTCGGCCACCCCCGTGTATGCGTGCGACGCGCCCGCCGGCTACAGCGACGTCGGCAACCAGGACGACTGCGACGACTACGATTCGTACTCCCACCCGGACGCGGAGGAGATCACCGACGGCGTGGACAACGACTGCGACGGCAGCATCGACGAGAACAACAGCGGCGATCCCCCGGCCGACGACGGGGGGGACGACACTGGGGGCGACTCCGGAGCGACGAACGACGACACGGGCATCCCGCCCGAGGAGGACACCGATGACCACGACGACAGCGGTTCCTCGGACGACTCCGGGGACGTCGATGGCGACGGCTACACCGTGGAGGAGGGCGACTGCGACGACAACAACAGCGACGTCAACCCCGATGCCACGGACCTGCCGGGCGGGGACGACGACGACTGCGACGGCGACCTCGCCGAGACCGAGGAAGAGCCGCCGACGGAGGACACCGCGCCCGAGGAGGAGGATACGGACACCGAGCCGGAGCCCACGATCATCGACCCCGACGGCGACGGATGGGTCACGATCGAGTGGGAGTTCGACTCCTACAACGGCGTCATGTGGGCCTGGAACTGGGACACCTACGAGTGGGATCCGATCGCGGACGACTCAGGGCTCTTCACCGGCCTCTCCGGCGAGTGGGAACTCGGCACGGAGGACTCGTTCCTTCTCCAGGCGAGCCACGGCTCGGGCGAGTGGATGGCGCACCTCGACGGCGAGGACGCCGACGGGGACGACGTCTACGTCTACGACGGCGAGGTGACGATCGACGGGGTCAGCCCGATCTCGATCACCGCGGTGCCGAACGGGGTGTACGACTCCGACGGGCACCAGGGCGCCAACGCCTACGTCGTCGCCCGCTGACAACTACCTGAATCGGCTCGAAGGGATCACCTTCGACCGGCGCCGCCTGGGACCTTCCCCGGGCGGCGTTTCGCGTTCAGACACAAAAACAGGTATAATTTTCACATTATGCCCAACTTGCGCGCCGCGTATCACGCGAGCGAAGAAAAAACCACGCTCCTTGTTTTGGCTCTCGCGGCTTTTCTCGTTGGTGGAGTACTCAGCATCGTGTTCATCTCACCGCTCGCCACGCTCGGTGTGATTGTCGCAATCTTTTTTGTGGCGATGACGATCATGCGTCCACTTTGGAGCCTCACCTTTCTGGCTGTCTACTTACCGTTCGAACCATTCCTCCTCAAATGGATGCCAGATGACCTCTACGTCTACGCGCGATTTTTTTCCGAGGCTTTGATTTATTTGATCGTCGCTGTGGCGATCCTCCGTGGAGTGATAAAGGGGGAGCGCTTGCCATCTTCGCCGATCACCTTACCGTTTGTGTTATTTTTGATCGTGCTTGGCGCTTCGTCGATCATCAACTTTACCGAGCCGACTATTGCTATTTTCGGTATCCGTTCGATTATCCGTTTCATGCTCGTGTTCTTTGCTATTCTTTTTTTGAAACCAAGCAAAGATTACATTCGCCATTTGACCATGATTCTCTTCGGGGTCGTGATGATTCAGGCGCTTCTTGGTCTTGCTCAAGCTGCTTTTGGTGGCAACGGCCTCGACGCCTTTCTGCTTCCTTCAGAAACACGGACTTTTGGCGAATATCAAATCACTGAGGGCACCACGCAATTTTGGGATCCAGGGAGCCGCGTCTTTGCCACCCTTGGCCGTTACGATCGGCTCGGTACGTTTTTAGCATTCTTTTTGGTTTTGGCTGTTGGATTTTTGTATGAAAAGAAATATCGTTACGAACATAAAGAGTTGTGGTGGCTATTCATTCTAGCCATTCCGGCGCTGGCGCTCACTTATTCGCGCTCGTCCTGGTTTGGATTTTTACTCGGGTTTTTGTTTATCGCCCTTTGGTTGAAGCGCGATCGGCGGGTGATGGTTGGGATGGGTATTGTCGGGGCAGTCATTGCGGGATATTTGGCGTACTCCGGTTTGGTGGTTAGCCAGCTTGTTGATTTGCCGCAGCAAACGATTGTCGAGCGTTTTTTTGAATCCTTTTCCGCCGAACGGTTCCGCGGCGAGTACTCTGGCCTCGGGCGCGTGTTTTGGATCGTCCAAACTGTCACCACGGTTGTCCCCCACGCCCCAGTGTTTGGTTGGGGGCCAGGGAGTTACGGCGGGGGAGCAGCGATTTTGTTCCACAATACCCGGGTGTACGATGAACTTGGATTACCGTTTGGAGTGTATGGCACGGGCGGCTACATCGACAATAATTGGTTTTCGCTGTGGGGTGAAACCGGCACCCTTGGGATGATTTTTTACTTGTGGCTGTATGGCGCTTTGTTTTTCTATGCCTTACGGCTCGGCAGAAAATCACAAGATCCGTTTACGCGAGCGTTGGCCTTGGGATTTGTCGGCGCGATGATTGCCGTGGTTTTGAACGCTTTCCTCGCCACATTCCTCGAAGTGCGCACCCTTGCGGTATACTTATGGATGTACGGAGGGTTTATTGTTGTTCTTGGGCAGCGTGAAAAAATTGAATAAGTATGAAAGATTTGCTTTGGAGTTGGCCAAATGGATTGGTTTGGAAAGCCACTCATGGCTTGACGATTGGTTCGCGGCGCAAAAAATTTAAGCGTTTCATGAAGACGTTAAGTCCGAGCGCATCGACCACGATTTTAGATGTGGGAGCTTCGGGCGCAGCGCGCACCGAGCGGGCCGAGAATTTTCTGGAAGAGTGGTATCCGCATCCTGAGCAGATTACCGCTGTCGGCATCGATAATCTTTCTACATTTAAGAAGCGCTATCCGAAAGTCAACGTGGTTGAGGCGGATGGCAAGAAGCTGCCGTTCCATGACAAAGAATTTGATATCGTTTTTTCCAACGCTGTTATTGAACACGTGGGTAATCGCGAGGCTCAGCGGCGATTTCTCGAAGAATGTTTGCGGGTTGGCAAGCGGGTGTTCATCACCACGCCGTCGCGATCGTTTCCGGTTGAGTCGCATACCCTCATTCCGTTCTTACATTGGTTGCCGAGCGACGTTCGTAATATTTCGTACAAACTGCTTGGCCGCGAGAACGAAGGCAAGCCTGGCGCGCTCACGTTGCTCACCGGGCGATCGTTTCGAAAACTGTTTCCCAAAGATGCCAAGGTTAAAATCATCCGTCAGCGCCTGGTCGGTTTCACCTCAGTGCTCATCGCCATCGTATGAAAATTTTACAGCTCAATAAATTTTACTATCACAAAGGCGGGGCTGAGCGCTATCTGCTGGAGTTATCTGATTTACTCACCCGCCATGGTCACGAAGTGATTCCGTTTGCGATGGCTGACGCACGCAACATTGAAACGCCTTACAGCAAATTTTTTGTGAGTCCTGTTGAGACTCGCGAAGTCAAAGGGGGAGTAATTGGACTCAAAACACTTGGGCGGATGATCTATTCGTTCGAAGCGGCCCGGAAACTCCGAGCCCTTCTCAAAACCACCAGACCCGATGTTGCTCATGTTCACAATATTTACACCCAAATTTCACCGTCGGTTCTTGATGTTTTGAAGTCTGAAGGAATCCCGATCGTTCACACCATCCATGATTACGATCTGATCGCGCCTAATTACATGCTCTGGCACAACGGGCGGATTGAGAATCTCTCTCGCAAGTCTTTGCTCAACTTGACGCTGTCCAAGTTTCATAAAGATTCACGCCGCGCTTCGTTTGCTCAAGCCTTGGCATTCAAACTCCACCACTGGCGACAAAGTTATAAGCGCACGGTCAATCGTTTTCTCCCTTCATCTGACTTTGTCTGGAATGAACACACGGCTCGTGGCTTTCCTCGTGGGCACGCTTCGATCCTTCCGTTGTTTACTGATGCGGTCAATCAAGCGCCGCGGTTTGATGATGACGGGTATGTGTTGTATGTCGGGCGATTGGTGCCAGAAAAAGGGGTTGAGGTTTTGCTACGAGCGATGCAAGAATTGCCTAATGTCCCCTGCAAAATCGTGGGCACTGGCCCAGAAGAGATTCAACTCCACATCATGGGAGACAGAATGCCTAACGTCACGTTTGAGGGGTATCAAAGTGGAAGTACGCTTTGGGATTTGATGCGTGGCGCTCGCGCGATTGTGGTGCCGTCGCTGTGGCAAGAAGTCTTTGGGCTGGTAGCGATTGAAGCCATGGCGTTAGGGAAGCCGGTGATCGCCAGCGATGTTGGAGCGCTTTCAGAAATTGTGGCTGATCGGGTGAGCGGATTGCTCGTGCCACCTGGGAGCGTCCCGGCTTTGAAGGGGGCCATCGCACGCGTGGCTGAAGATCCTATTTTTGCTACCCAACTTGGCCGCGCCGGACGTCAGCGTGCTGAACAAAAATATAGCCCTGAGGGCCATTATCAAAAGCTTATTAATATCTACCAGGAAGTAATCGAATCGGTTTCTGGTAAGAGGGGATAGGGCGGGGCGGATTTTATTTCTGTAGTGTGAGATTTCGGGTGTTGGTTTTGGCAGGTATCAAAAAATGAGACTACAGGATGGCATTTTTTATTTTACATTAGATAAAAAACAGCACTCTGTAGTCTCATTTTACGGAAGGTGGTATTTGAGACCCCCATCTTCCCACTATATTTGTCCAACCAACTTTTCTTTTAAAAGGTTTCGACCACTCCGAATCCTGCAGCCATTTCATCGTGAGGCAAGTTGGTGGTGATGGTCACTCCACGGGCAGTTACGAAGGCGCCGGTAAATGTATCGCGGGCAGTCACGAGTGGGGAAGCAAGAAGAGTAGGGGTTGAGCCCACCATTGATTCACTCGGCGTGATTGCCACTTCAAAGGCCACGCTAATCACTGGGCTGTCCGGAGCAAGCGTGGCGGGCAAGGTACCGATCGTCCAGCGCACCGAATTGCTCGACGCGTCGTAATCCAAACTTTCACCGTAAGAAATACTTTGCTTACCCGTAAACGACACACCGGGGCCAAGTTCTGCTTCCATCTTCACTGTCTCAAGTTTATTGGTGGTGCGCTCAATGGTCATGAACACCCAGTACTTGGTCTCTTCGCCAACCAATGGTGGCAGCGGGCCGCGGCCGATTTGATCACCTTGGGGAGAAGTATAGCGGCCGAACGACTCAAGGATGATTGGGCTGGTAATTTTCAACGCATCGGAGCTGGTCATCAGGCTGATGGGGGCAGAAGCAGTTCCATCTTGCACAATCTCATACGACACAAATGTTTTGATCGCTGCTGAAAGATTCTCGTAGCTCGTCACAGCTCGTGGGTCGATACTAGCATTAAAGCGCAGAGTGGTGGTGACGCTCCCCGTGTCGCCAGGCCCTAACGCAGTGATTGTTTCGCCGACAATTGTTGATGGCTTTTGGAACAACGGTTGGTTGAGGGTATTCAGATTGATCGTCAAATTTTTGAGTGGCAATTCGCCAACATGTTCGTAGTTCACGGTGACGGTCAAACTTCCTCCTGGGGTAATCGTATCTGCCGAATAATCAGTCGCCACTTTTAATTGAGAGGGGAGCAGTTTCACGGTTTGGCTCAAGCTGTCTTGTTTATAGCGTGTCTCACCAAACGAGAAACTTGGATGAAACACGAATTCAGTTGTTTCTGTCGGCGGCAGTTGGCCAGTAAAGTTGATCTCACCTTCTTCTAGAGCCTTGAGGGCGCTTAGAGTAAATCGGCCATTGGTGAGTGCTGGTGAGCTTTGGATCAAAATGAAATCCTTGGGCCACACGGGCTCAACAGAAATTTCAGGGAAGTCAACCGTGCCAGTATTTTTGTAAAGGATTTTCCCTTCGACTTGCTGACCTTGAACAACACGCTCCGGAAGAATGAGCTGAAGAGCCAAGGTTGATCGTGCTGGGCTAAAGGTATGTTCGCTGGTTTTGGTGGCTGATTTGTCGCGCTCGCCGTATTGGAACGTAAGCGTTGAGGTAAACTTCTGCTCTCCGCCCACGTCACCAAACATCACGCCATGAATCTTCAGGGAACCAGATTCGTGCGGGTCCAGCGTATCGAGGTTGTACGTCTGCGGAGCAATTTCTTCGAGGCTGGTTTCCGTGTCTTTGAGTTCAAAGTGGGCAGGGAAATCAAGATGCAGGCGAGCAAAACGGAGTGCTTCGCCTGATGCGTTTTCGTAGCGAATCACCAAGGTCGATAAATCTCCACTGACAACGATGGTTGGTGCAACCGTAGCATCAATGTGCACTTGATCAACAATCTTCGCTGGGGCAAACACCGTAAACGCCAAAATCAATCCAACAGATGTGGCAATAGCAGCGAGCACCAGAATATCGACCACGAACAACGTGCGGGCAAACTTCTTGTCCTTATAATGCCGCTCGTACATTTTTTTGAGCGGATGGCTGACGATGCGCCCCGGGTGAGTGGCAATATGGGTCGCTTTACGAAAAATGTGCTGCATAGGTTAAAACAACGAAAGGGTAAATACGTCGGTGCCGATGGCAATGATTTCGTCTCTGCCATCACCGTCCAAATCCGCGGCCGAAACTTCAACCCCATCGCGTCCAGTTTCATCGTAGGCGAAGAAGCCCGCGTTCAAAACCCCGCCGTCTTTATTATATACCTTAATGTGCGGCCCGCCTCCTTTACCAGGGCCGGTGATGATTTCTTTGATACCGTCCCCATCCACGTCGCCGGCGGCAACGTTCACTCCGCCGCGGAAATTCGGATCGTAAGCAAAGAAGCCTGGGTTAATGATTTTACCATCTTTGTTGGCTACCCGGACGTGCGGGCCACCGCCCACGCCGGCGCCAGCAATGATTTCTTTGGACCCGTCGCCGTTCAAATCACCGATGGCGACGTTGACCCCGCCGCGGAAAGCCGTGTCATAGGCAAAGAAGCCTGGGTGAATCAAGACTCCGTCTTTGTTAAAGATGCGCACTTGCGGGCCACCGCCATTTTCCGTACCCGTCACAATCTCCACCGATCCATCGCCTTCCAAATCCCCAATCGCTAAATTGACTCCGAGGGTATAGGCGGCGGTGTACGGATAGAACGAAGCACGCAAACTGCCGTTTGAATTGTAAATGTCAACGCGACTTTCGCCTGCGGTCACCAGTTCGTTTTTGCCGTCGCCGGTCAAATCAAATTCAACCACTTGGTTGCCGCCTTTGGCCGCATCGTTGTAAGCAAAGAATCCGTTCCGCTTGCTCTCCCCACTTTCATCAAAGATACGTACAAAGGCGCCGTTACGAAACGCCGTGCCAACAACTTCTTCAAGCGGGCGGAGCAAAATGATCCCGTCTTGCGAGGGAATGGTGACGGTCGAAACAATGCGGCCGTCGTTCACGGTGGGGTCTTGGCTGCCGTGAAGTTTTTCGTACTCGCCTTCCAGGCGGATTTTTTGGCTCGAGTTGGTTGAGTTCACAATGGCCTTGCCTTTGTCGAAGTCGCGGCCCCACACCCCTTCGGTCACGTTTTTGTTTGAAGGGTTCAACATGTCTTCTGGACCATCGACTGGTTCGCCCAAGAAGACATCATATTCATCGTAGTACCAGGTCTGACCGTGCGATTCGGTGCCAAAGTCGTAGCCAAAAAATCCGTTGCCGAGCAAGGTCGTCGTAAGTCCGTAACGCACCCGGCGGTAGTCAGCATAATTCCCGGTGTTGTCGCTGTTGCCGTTCAGGATGAAAACGGGATCACCATTGACATCATCTTCTTCGTCGATGTAACGATCCGTGAGGGTGCCCCAATCGCCGTTTGAATCCCAAGGGGTAGGGTAGGATTCGTACATGCGGCCGTTGACGAGCGCCATGAGCTCGGTGTTTGAGCTGCCATTCATGACAATGATCGATTTTGGCGACCGTTCCTTGGTCCGTTTGAATACGGTCTCGAGCCCATCAGTCCAAGCCGCATCTGAAATAGTCACGTTCGGCACAAAATCAATTTCAGCACTGACTTCATCGTAGAACACCCCATCCCAATAACCAGTCTTTAATACATTGTCGACCGTCCAGTCGGCCAAGTATTTATTCCACTCCGTGGTTAAGTCGAGCGCCTGGGTGCCAGGCCAAATAGAAACATCTTTGCCGTTCTTGTCTTCTAGCCACCACGAAGACTTAATTCCTGACTTAAACTTTTTGTACAAATCCGAAGTCCAGACACTGTTCCAACTGACCGTTGGCATGTAGGCGAGCAAAATAATATCTGGGTTGACCTTGCGGGCTTCCTTTAGAAAGTCCGTGTTCCACTCTTGGGCCGTGATTGGCAAAGCCAATAAGTCGAATTTTTCAAGCGTTGCACGGGTCGTCTTGTCATCAAGTGTTGTGCCAGAGAGCAAAAAGTAATTGGCGGTGCGAACGTAATCAGAAGTCGTCGCCTTGGTATGAAAGGGAAGGATGAGGAGGGTAAGAGCGGCAACAATCACCAGGCGTTTCATACTAGAATTTCCCATCCTTAAGACTCGCGGGGTTTGGCGAGTATAACTTGTTCTTAATGCGCCACTGGTCTACGAACTGGCCGATCCCTTGGCGATCACGTTTGTTGCGCACGGTTACCAGTTCTTGCGACCAACGCAGGAGCGATTCAAAGTTAATTTTATATCGTCCTTGGACAACAACATAGGTCACCTTTTCATCGGCGATGGCCCTACGGACGGTTTTGGTTGAGACGCCAAACATTTTGGCAGCCTCAGATACAGAAAGGCGAATGATAGTGGGTCCCATAGTTATTAGTTCTAGACTAGTGTAGACAAAGGCTAACGTTATGTCAAGTTTGGTGTTCAATCTCTTGATCAAATGAACGAAAGGTGGTAATAAAGTCATCCACAGGTCGTTCATTAAATCGCAGAAACTTAGCGATTTTCGCTATTTCTTTCTGCTATAATGACTCCATTATTTTCTGGCGCCACAAGCGGAAATGAAAAGCTTGCTGGTAGAGCTTCTAGTATGCAGAGAGCGCGCGAACGATTCCTCCTGTGGCGTGTCCACCGCTTCAAAGACAATGCGGCCTTTGAGGAATTGTATGTAGCCTTCTCGGAAAAAATGGAGCGCTTCCTGCGCCATAAGCTGCCCACCCAGGAAGATGCCGAAGAGATCGGTGCCGATGTGTTTGCGAGACTTTGGGAGTATGCCCAAAGCACCCGGGTCGAAAGTTTTTCAGGTCTAGCTTTCAAAATGGCTCGCGATCGCTGCGCCAAGTTCTACCACGTGAAAGGAAGAACGATCGCCATTGATAGTGAAGAAGCAGATCTCGCGCCTGACGATCGCCCGAGCCCCGAAGATACAACGGCCCAGGTAATGGATATTGAAACGATTGAGGCATCACTGGAGCTTCTGAAGGACGAACATAAGGACGCGATTATCATGCGTTACTTAAGTGAGATGTCGATCGGTGAAATCGCCGAGGCCCTGGAAAAGTCTGAGAACGCGGTCCGTATTTTGATCCACCGCGCTCTGAAAGCCCTGCGAGAAAAAATTGTGTTATGAACGACAAGCAACTCATTCATGCGTTAACAGCCCTGCGAGACAACTCGCGTTTTGATGTTGAAAAGACAGGGCAGCACACACGCACGCATGAGTTGTTTTTGCAAAAGGTTGGATGGAATCAAGCTGATGTGGCCCCTAAGCACTACACGTGGAAAGATTACTTTGATTTTTATACCCATCCCTTCCGTCAATCGATCCTTCGCCCAGCCATGGTTGGCCTTGGGATGCTGGTGCTTGTCGCGGGGGGGTGGATGACCTCAGTCAGCGCTGCCTACGAATCCGTGCCTGGCGACTTTTTTTACCCCATCAAGATTGCCACCGAACGGGCCCAGTTAACCATCGCCACATCCGATCAAAAGCGTGCGGAATTGCACATGGACTTTGCCAGCCGCCGTTTGGCCGAAATGACTACGCTTAGCAATTCTACCTCAACCGATAAAGAGGCCCGTTTAAAGACAGCAGTCGTCGCCTTCAAGAACGAAGTGGCAGAAGCCAAGTCGACCATGCAAAATTTGAACACGGACGAAGCAGCAGCCATTGCGAGCGCGCTCGACACCAAAACCGACGAATACACCGCCGTGCTCAATCAGACGGTTGAAACACTCGACAACGCGGGTGGCACCACCGAGGTTGCTTCGGCCAAGGTTGATGTTGAACTCGCCAGCGACGACGCGGTCGAAGTGCTGGTTTCGACCGTAGAAGCGGCGCCAGAAAAGAAAACCGTTGCCGAGGATTTACAAAAGTCGTTCCAAAATGATTTGTCAGATATCAACAGTGAGGTCACGTTGACCCTTGGCCGCATTGCGGTTATTGCCCACGTTGTTGATAATGGCACGTTTACGCCTCCCTCTGGCACCGATCTCCACTTTATGAGTAATCAGTTAGAGCACGTGAGCACTGCTGCCCGCGCTACGATGAAGATCTTTGCTGCGGGTGGATATCGTTCTGTGTTTGAAACATTAGATGAACTCGACGCCACCATTGCTACGATCGAAGCGCAAGTCATTGAATTGGAATTAGCGGTTGTGGCACAGAAAAATGCCGAAGTTCTGGAAGCAGAACTTGTGGAGCCGGCCGTAACCATTGAACCAGAAGCGGTTATCGAACTGACCCCGGCCGATTGAGAATAGGTGTCAACGCGCCATTGGCGTTTTGACACGTGTTCCTCAATAACAAACTGAGTGACACGATTGATATGTTTACTACGCTCGTAAGCTGAAAAGTCGAGGCCGCTAGGCCGCTTACGTGCTCTACAAATTAAAGGAAAAACACGAAACTGATTATGCAGAACGCAATGACTCTTTCGAAAAAGGCGTTCACGATCGCGATTGCCGTCGCCACCATTCTTTGGTCGGTTGGCGCTTCCGCCCTCGTGGCCCCTCTTTCGGCAAGTGCAGAGACATCGCTCGAGAACGGTGACCTTATTAAAGGGAGCCTCTCAACGGTGTACTACTTCTACAACGACGAACGCTGGACCTTCCCGAACGAAAAGACATTCATGACCCACTACGAAGATTTCGATGGTGTCATGGACATCAGCGACACCCAACTTGCTAGCTACCCACTCGCTGGCAACATTGTGGTGCGCCCAGGTACTTGGATGATCAAAGTGGATACCGATCCTAAGACCTACGTGGTGACCCGCGGCGGAGGAATCCGCTGGGTGGAAACCGAAGAGGTCGCTACGGATCTTTACGGTGAAAACTGGAACCAATGGATCATCGACGTCCCAGACGTCTTCTTCACCGATTACGATGAAGAGACTTCTATGATGACAGCAGAGTTGGTCGACGGCATGCTCGTCGAAGGCTCGACCTACATCATCTGGGATGGCGAGAAGCGCATGGTGACAAGTGCCGGTATGGAAGCTAACCGCCTCCAGAGCCGTTTCTTGATCACCGACTCTTCTGTTGACCTTGCTGATTACGCAACCGGCGACGACGTCGATGGTGAAGTGCCAGCATTGTCTGACGCCTCCCAGCAAGCAACCACTGAGACTCCTGTTGAAGGTGGTCTTACAGTGAGCTTGAACGGCGACAGCCCAGAAGGTCAAACGATCCCAGCGCTCGCAACAAATGCTCAATTCATGAGCTTTGATCTGGCTGCTGAGGATGGCGACGTTTCTGTGACTGGTCTTACCCTCGATTTTGAAGGGGTGTCTGAGACCAACGTCTTGACGAACGTCTACCTCTACTGGAATGGTCAACGTTTGACCAACGGCAAGTCTATTAACTCCACCACCCGCGAAGTCGTCTTCTCCGGTCTCGACATCGAAGTCGCTGACGGAAGCGAAGAAACTGTCTGGGTGACTGGTGATGTGGCTGCCGGAAGTGTGTTCAACACCGGAACCGTCGGCTTCTCGATTGAAGACGGTGATGCGCTTGTGACATCGGCGGAGTCCGTTAACGGCGACTTCCCAGTCGAAAGTGAAATGAACACCTTGACTGACGCCGCGACCGTCGGTGATGTGACGATCTCGAAGACTGGCTCGATCTCCGATGTGACCATCGGTGAAGAGGGCGCCGAAATCGCCAAGTTCACCATTCAAGCCAACAATGAAGATGCCATGCTTGAAAGCATTACCTTGAACATTGACAAGGCTGATGACCACTCTGCTTACGAACTTTGGCAGAGCACCACGCTCGTTGCTGAAGGCGAAAGCATTGGTAACGATTTGGTTCTCTTCACCTTCGACGAGGCTTACACCGTTCTTGATGGCAACACCAAGACCTTTACGGTCACGGCGACCATCGGTGGTGATCCTAACGACAGCATCCGCACCGCGCTTGAAGAGGTCTCTGACCTGACCGCTATTGGCGGCGACTTCGGCTTCGGTATGCAGGTCGTGAGCACAACGTACGACGAAGAGGGCACCGCGTGTGCCACTTCAGCTGATGACTGTTCCTTCGGAACGATCATCGGCGGTAAGTTGACCTTTGCCATGAACGGCCCTTCGTCTGCTAGCGATCTTCAGATCGGTGGCGACAACCAAGTCATCATGGACTTCACCCTTACTTCGCAAAACGAAGCAACCGTGGAATCTCTTGAATTCGACTTGACCATGACTGATGCTGATGACGGAACCGACTTCAACTTCGAAAGCTTCGAAATTGTGGACGAAAACGGCACCCGCATTATGGGTCCAGAAGAACTCACCACCATTGCCGACAACACCCAAACCATTGTCTTCGATGACGAGTTCAACATGACCGCTGGCGAGAGCATGGAGCTTTCCCTTGTGGTTGACATCTCCGACACGGGAGACGCCGCAACCAACGACACCATTCAGGCCACCATGGACAGCTCTGAGACGGATGCGGAAGATAACCAAGGTAACACCCTCGTGGTGGGTACCGATATCATTCCAACCGCCGACTTGACGGGTAACACCTTCACCTTAACCGACGCTTCTTTGACCATTAACCTTTCCGGCACCCCATCTTCCGGAACAGTGGTCAAGGGCACGGATGATGTGAACATGGTTGGCTTCTCGTTCGCTGCTGGTGAAGCTTCGGACATCTTAGTCACGGACGCGACCATCCACGTGTTGGTTGACTCCGACGGCGACGATACCTTCGACGAAGCCACAGGTGACCTTGACGTCTTGCTCGCCGAAGATCACATCGAAACCTGTTCGTTGTATGACGGTGACGGAGTCTTAGTTGATGGACCAGAATCCCTCGACACGGACGCTGATATCACCTTCTCTGGTTTCGAGTGGACTATTGCAGCTTCGGAAACCGAATTGCTTCTTGTGAACTGTGACTTGGCAAACGTGGCTATTATCGCGACTCCGGACGAATACTCCGTGTCGATTGCCGCCGCCGCTAACGTCACTGCCCAAGATGGCGACGGTGATGAAATCACCCCAACCTTGACTGACGGCAACACCGCCGACACCATCGAAATCGGTGTCACGGCTGGTGGAACCTTGACCACGGCGCTTAGTGGCTCGGCAAGCCCAGATGCAGATATCGTCATCGGCAATTCGTCCGATGTTGAAGTCGGTGTCTTCCGCTTCACTGCCGCTACAGAATCGTTCACGGTCAACGAACTCACCCTTCAGAACGGTGGAAGCACCACTGCGGTGGATGAGATCGCGATCAGCTACGAAAACGCAGATGGCGACACCATGACCGCCACTTCGGTTTTGGCTGGCGGTTCGGCGACCTTTGATGGCTTGGACCTGTATGTCGGCGCTGATGATACGGCGGATGTCACCGTTACTGTTGACACTGCATCCGTTTCGACCAGCGGCGCGGCTTCAGGCGCAACCATCGCCATCACCTTGGATGCCGACACGGTGCAATACACAGGATGGA
>JBBUGS010000010.1:0-2624 GCA_038056005.1 Patescibacteria group bacterium | reverse complement strand
GAAAGAACTTACGGAACTCGCGGACGACTTCACCACCATCTTGCTCGACGAACGAGGGAAAGAGATGACTTCGATCGAATTTGCTAAATGGATCGGTACGTTTGAAGATCACGGCGAGCCGATCTGTTTTGTGATCGGCGGACCGTTTGGCCCGAGCGCCGAAATCAAAAAAGAGGCGCGTCATACAATCGCCCTCTCCAAGATGACCCTCCCCCACGACATGGCCAAAGTGATTTTGCTCGAACAACTCTTCCGCGCCTTCACTATTTTGCGCGGCAAAAGTTATCACTACTAAGGAATGTCCGCGTAACGGTTATCGAGAGTCATCCCCGGTTCGATCGGTGGGAGTGGCTCTAATTTTTTCAAAATGGTTTCGAGGAGGATTGGATACTCTGCGTCCATGAAGTGCTCACAGCCAGTGGTCGCTACAAGTTCCGCGTTCAACATTTTTTGATACTTCTCGGCGTGATCAAAAGGCACAAGTTTATCTTCTTTGTCGTGAACGATCACAAACTCCTTCGCTTTCCAAGCGACGACGTCGTAATCGAATTCAGACAGGAAAAGGTTTTTGATTTTCTCGGCCTTGGTTTGCCATGGGGAGCCCACCAGAATAACTGCCCGCGGAGTTGAAGCAGCTTCCGCCGCTTCCAAATAGCGCAGAGCAAGAACCCCGCCCAAGCTGTGACCCAAAATAATCGTCTTCTCATCGAGCCGGCCGACAGCCGCAACCAATGCTTCAATGCAAGCAAGCGCCTCTGGCTCCCCCTCCAACGGCAACTTTGGGGCAATCACTTCAATCCCCTTTTCTTTCAATTGCGAAGCAAGCCAGGGATGAAAATTCTGGTCTGGACCTGAGTTGTATCCATGAATCAAAACAACGCGCATACGTAGGCGACATCATCGCCCAATTTACACGCGTTGTCAATCGGGCTACCAATTCTGGTTGATCGAGGTGACGGCGTTCATCTCGGCTTTGCGATCGTAATCGGTTGAGGAATTAATGTCGGTCCCAAAGTGATAGTTGCTGTAAAAGACATCAGAAACATCGTCGATCTGCTGATTCCAGGCTGAGCCGTAAAGATCATCGGCAACCGTTTCTGAAGCCACGGCTCTGAGCTCCCCGCCTTGAGACACTGCGTAGACCGTGGCGTCGGTTATAAACTTCACCATCTTCACACCGGGGCGATACGTGACGTTGGCTCCAAGCGGAATGGCGGCCAAGTAACTCGAGGAGACGGTGAGCACATCATCGTAATCGTCGTACCAACTCATGTAGACGTGCTCGTTCGGGAAGGCGTGACGGTAGCCATCAGAGCCGTAGAAGTAAACCGCGGTGCACGGGTCGTTCACGTACACGGTTGCCCCGCACTGGAGTTTGATGAGTAGCCCACTCGTGGTGACGTCCGTAACGGTAATAGTGGTGAGGGCATTTTCTCCCTCGTTCTCATGCTCGTCTTCGCAAGTCACTTGCGCGGTGTGATCCCCGGCCGTTGAAAAGGTGTGGTCGAGATTAGCCGACCCCGAACTCATAATGTAATAGACGCCCATGGCTCCGACGAGACTGCCATCGACATACAACTGACACGAAGTTACCTCGACATTATCCGAAACCGAGACCCGGAAGTTAACCTCGGTCCCAACAACAGCACTCGTTGTTCCGAATGCTCCCACCTGCGGGACCTCCGTGTCGCTGGAAACAGTAATAGTCACGGTCTCACTATCATACGAGTCGCCGTCCTCATCAAGACAATGAATATACGTGCCCGGAATGGTTGTCTCCAGCGAGAAAGCCAAAAACTCTTGCGAGAGAGTACTGGTACTCGTATCAATATCCATAAAGTAAGAGGTCCCGTCTAACATAAGGGCACACGACACGGGATCGATATTCCCACTATAGGAAGCTGAGATGGTCACTGGCGTATCCATGGGCACTGTGGTTGGTGAAGGCGTGTCGATACTTAAATAATGGATGGTGAGCGCACTCGCGCCCCGCATCGGCCCGAGCCCCACAAGGATGAGGACAGCGGCAATAACCAGCTTTTTCATAGAATAATTGATCATGTTTCTTTGTTATACCCTTAGCGAACTGTATAGATACACGCGTTCTGACATTTCGTCTCTATGGCCTCTCGCTATAAAAATACTTGGTCAAAATAGTTAAGTCGCTCTTTACCTTATCCCCCGCCTCGATCCGGGCAAGCAAATCTGCTGGCTTCATCCAAAACGACTCCGCAAATTCGTCAGGGTTAAGTTCTGGAGTCTCATCGGATTGAATCTCGTATACGGTCATGTAAGCAAACAGACCGGGATGCTCGCGAGGGGCTATGCAGCCGAGAACACGCCAAGAGACATGCTCGATATCAATATTAATTTCCTCTTTGGTTTCACGACGAAACGCTTGATCGTACGTTTCTCCGCTCTCCACATGACCACCCACGCTCGTATCGAGACAAAGCGGCATCGTCGCTTTGGTCGCGCTGCGCCGCGGGATCCACAACTCTCCCTTCGCGTTCACAACGAACGCATTAATGACTCGAAAGTTTCTGAGCCCCTCAGCGTAAGCCTCGGAGCGCAGCTTTCTACCAATCACTACGTCATTCTCATCGACTAAGTCGAGATACTCA
>JBBUGS010000009.1:0-12232 GCA_038056005.1 Patescibacteria group bacterium | reverse complement strand
GATTAAACATCTTCCATTTCACCCCAGTTTTTTCCAACGTGCACTTCAGCGATCATTGGGATTTCAAACGAGACCACGCCTTCCATTATTTTTTTGATCTGCTTGCCGACGCGTTCTGCATCTTTTTTAGAAACCTCAAGAACAATTTCGTCGTGCACTTGTAACAATTGATGCGCTTCGATTTTTTCTTGCGTCAACCATGTATCGATTTCGATCATCGCCATTTTGACGATGTCGGCCTCTGTTCCCTGAATCGGCATGTTGGCAGCCATGCGCTCGGCTTGAGCCACGAGCATGCCAACGCCGGAATGCATTTCGGGAAAATAGCGCTTGCGACCATAAAATGTTTCGACAAAGCCTTCGGTATGGGCCCTGGTCTTAGCGGCGTCCATGTAGTCTTTGACCGCGTGGTGAATCTCGAAATATTTTTCAATAAACATTTTGGCGTCGCTAAAGCTCAGCCCCGTAGACTTGGCTAAGTTTCGCGCGCCCATGCCGTAGAGCACGGCGAAGTTAACGGTCTTGGCTGCTCGACGTTGATCTTTGGTGACTTCCGTTTCTTGAATCTCAAAGATTTCTGCGGCGGTGCGCTTGTGAATGTCGGCGCCTTCTTTGAAGGCACGCAAGAACGATTCATCTTTGGCCATGATCGCGACCAAGCGCAGCTCGATTTGCGAATAGTCCGCAGCGATCAAAACGTTCCTCTCATCAGCAATAAAGGCTTTGCGAATCTCGCGGCCGCGTTCAGATTTGATCGGAATGTTTTGTAAGTTTGGAGTAAGCGATGAAATGCGTCCCGTGGCTGTGCCAGTCTGATCAAACGTTGTATGAATCCGGCCGTCTTTTTGAACCATGTTTGGCAAGGCATCGACATAGGTCGAAACAAGTTTAGCCAGCTCACGATATTCCATAATGAATGGAACGATCTCGTGCTGCTCTTCGATCTTTTCCAACTCTTCAACCGCAGTTGAATAGCCAGTCTTCGTCCGTTTTATGCCCGTCGTTGGAATTTCGAGAGTCTCAAACAAGATATCTGCGAGCTGGGAAGGGGAATTGACGTTAAATTCTTTGCCTGCAGCTTTGTAAATATTTTTGGTGAGCGCTTCGAGTTCTTTATGCATTTGTTTTGAAAGCGTGGCTAGAAAATCGACATCAACTTTAATACCCTCTCTTTCCATTTCGTAGAGCACAGGGAGAACTGGCATATCGAAAACATCCAGGACCTTGGTGAGACCCTCTTTTTCAAGTTCAGCGGCGAGTTTGGCGTGGAGGTCAAACAGGACAGCAGCCGCATCCTCGGCGCTGGGGTGTTCGGGCAGTGACACGCGGAGGAGGTTTAGGGTGATGATTGGGAGTTCAAACGCCCGGCCAGAGGAGTTCAACAAGTAGGCAGCAATGCGGGTATCAAAAACGTGTTCGAGACGGAGGTGCAAGGTGTGCATCACCGCTTTCAAATCGTGACCGATGACCAGATTGGCGGCGAGTAGTTTTTCGGTTACGGTCTTGAGGTTGTCTGCGCCTGGGTGTTCTTTAACAAATGTTTTTTCTCCGTCTGAAAGGGCGATCGACTTAATCGTTCCGCCGAATAAATCCTCGGGTTGCGTCTCAATCGCTACGGCCAGACGATCGGTTTTTAATTGGTTGATCTCACTGTGAGCAGCCGCCTTTTTATTTTTCGTCTTTGGTTTTTTCTCTTCGCCGTCTTCTGCGCCATACTTTTTGAGAAGCGTTCGGAATTCAAGTTCACGAAATTTTTTGACGAGCTTCTCTTGGTCTGGTTTTTTGAGTTTAGCATCATCGATTTTGAATCCATCCAAATCGACATCACAGACGATGGTTACGAGACGCTTCATTTTGACCGCATTGTCTTCGTGTCCCTCAAACTTACTGCGCCAGCTCGCCTTGATCGACACAGGATTTTTTTTGAGCGCTTTGTAAATGCCTTCGACTGAACCAAACTCAGCAATCAACTCTTTGGCACTTTTTTCGCCAATCCCTTCGACCCCTTTCAAATTATCTGAAGTGTCGCCGGCAAGCGCTTTGTAATCAATCAGTTGCTTCGGCTCAAAACCAAAGCGTTCGCGGACTGCGGCCGGGTCGTAGATTTTGGTTTCCGAAATCCCTTTGATGAAAAACATCACCGAAGTGGTTTCATCAACTAGCTGCAAAGAATCTAAGTCGCCGGTCACAATAATCGTGCGCAGCCTTTTCTTTTTGTTCATCTTGGCGATCGTCCCGAGAATGTCGTCGGCCTCAAAACCCTTTTTGGAAAGTGAGGGAATGCCGTACACAGTCATGACTTCCTGGATGATCGGAATTTGATCGTACAAGGCCTGTTCTTTTTTAACCCGAGTTGCTTTGTACTCAGCATGCTCATCGTGGCGAAATGTTGGGCCAGCTAAATCCCAGGCGACCGCCATGTAATCTGGCCGCACTTCTTTCAACAATCGTTCAACAATCATGGTGAAGCCGTAAGCAGCGTTCACAATGGTGCCATCTGAAGTGGTCATGGTTTGCGGCAATGAATGCCAAGCGCGGTGCAACAAGGCATTGCCGTCTAAAATCAAAAAGGTTTTCGCGAGCGTTGGCATAATAGACTCATTCTAACATAGGTCGGGGTTGAAAAGAGTTTTAAGTTAAGGTATGATCTTGCCACTTTCTGGAGTGCTCCCATGGCCTTTGTCGAACCCGTGCCTTCTGATTCCGGCGTCAGCTACGCCACCGACGGCGTGATGGATCTCGTCGTTCAGGAGCCTGCCCGAGTCGAGGTCGACCTCGTGCTCGAGCCCCCGGCCGTGACGACGCGCCTGCGCCGCAAGCCGCCGGTGGGCGTCTCTGGTGGCGTGATGGATCTCGTCCCAGGATTCCGGACCGGCGGGCCCGAGCGCTAGCCGAGCAGGCACACTTTCTGGCCGAACTTCATCGGCCGCCCGCGGGAACGGCGCCCATCAACTTCGGTGGGCGTTTCGCATTTTAAATAAAATAACCTCCTAAAAAAGGAGGCCGGGCCGCAGGGCGAACCTGCGACCCGGTGGGCCCGACGCCGAGAGCCGGCGTGGGGGTGCGCGGCCGAGAAGCGGCCGGTTGGAGACGCGGTGCGTCTCGGAGTCAGGCCCGTCCCGAGAGTTCCCGGCCTGCGCTAGGCCGGGGGCGTGCTCGCGTAGCTCTGGAGCGCCACGGTGAGGCCGTCCTTCTGGATGCGGACCACCTTGGGGAGCTCGTTGTCGCTCGTGTCCACGGCCGTGTAGTCCGGGGCGGTCTCGTCGTAGGCGAGCTGGCCGACGAAGGCGAGGTTGCCCATGGACGCGTCCTTGGCCACGAATGTGGCCGTCTGGGCCTTGCCGGCGTACAGCGGCTTCAGGTCGAGGACGTCCTTGGTGCCGTTCGCGAGGTTCGCGACCACGGTCGTCTCGGGGATGTGCGAGAGGCTCACCACCGGCGCGTCGAAGTTGTAGATGGTCTCCGCGACGGGGCCGAGGTCGATGGTCCCGAGCTTCGCGTCCGCGAACGCCGCGAAGAGGTCGATCCACGGCACCGAGCGGAGCGTGTCGTCCTTCGCCGTCATGATGAGCCCGTGGAAGCCGAAGCGGCTCGTGACGACGTCCTCGCCGTCCAGCTGGAGGCGGTGCGGGGCGAGCTTCATGAGCCCGGGCCAGGTCGCCTTCGGCGCGTTGACGTGGCCGAACACGGTGTCGAAGGCGGGGAGGGTCTTGTCCGCCACCAGCTTCATGACCTTGCCGAACGCCGGAGTCCGGTCGTAGTCGGAGACGGCGGTCACGGAGTAGCTGCGGTTGCCACGCTCGATCGAGCCCACCTCGGCCCACTTGGTGCGGTCGATGATGACGGCCGTGCCCGGGTCCTGCTTGGCCACGATGTTCCCGGGGACCATGTCGATCTTGTCCTCGTCGATGGTGCCGGCGAGGAGCACGGTCTCGTCGGTGTAGCTGTTGGCGAAGTTCGTCACGCTCCCCCGCCCGAGGAGCTTGATGGCGTCCACGAGTTTGTTGGCGGGGAGGGTGATGACGATGAGCTTCAGGTTGGGGGTCGTACGCAAGGCTGCCTCGTTCTTGTTGATTCCGGATTTTGGATACCGGATGGTGTTGAAGTCCCCGAAGACGTCCCCGGGGGTGTCCGCATCAGCCTGTGCCGATCGGAGCGAGTTCAAGACGACAGCTGTCCTCCGGAATTCGCTCGAATCCGCTAAAAAATAAGCGCCCCTTGCGGGACGGGCGGAATAGTATCCGAACGGCTATCGCGTGTCAAGGCATAACTTAATGGTCTTGAAATCTCTACGCCGATTTGTTATTATCGCCCGCACATGGCGGCTATGGTGTAATGGCTAGCACAGGGGATTGTGGATCCCCTAGACAGGGTTCGAATCCCTGTAGCCGCCCCACAAAAAGATCTCCCTTCGGGGAGGTCTTTTTGTTCATGTATACTTACGACGTATGGAAATGATGGACGTGGTCGACGCAGAAGATCGAGTCGTTGGCCGGGCGACGAGAGGAGAAATTCACACGAAATGTTTACCCCATCGCATCGTGCACGTGTTTGTGTTTGATCGGGCTGGGCGACTGGCGGTGCAAAAGAGAAGTGCCATATGTGCCTATTGCCCCTTGCATTGGAGCATGTCTGCCGCTGGACATGTGCGGGCCGGGGAATCTTATGAGGAAGCCGCCCGACGAGAATTACAAGAAGAATTGAGCGTAGACTTGCCTCTCACCTATGTTGGCAAGGAGTTGTTTTTAGATTCCACAAATACAAAAACATTCATCGGCGTGTACCGAGCGACGAGTGATGGTCCGTTTACTCTCGATCCGCAAGAAGTTCAGGAAATCGATTTTTTCACCCGCGAGCAAATTCAAGCCATGATCGACAAAGGCGAACTGTTTCATCCGCAGTTTATTCATGTGTGGAGGGCCTCCCTAGGTTTGTGAACGAATACCGTTCAAGACTTCGTCGACAAAAATGCGGGGGTTGGTGAGAAGCTCATCAGAAAAGACGCGCTTGGCAAAAGCTAAATAATCAGGTGGACGGTTGCTGTCCTTTAGGCCGGCGAACGCTTTATCGATTCTTCCGAGTTCACCTTCAGAAGTTAAAATAGTGCCGTGGATAGCTTGGACGCGGATAAGGTGCATGAGATACGTTTCATATTCTTTGATGCGGGAGGGCACATCCTGGGCTGGTGGATTGCGCAGGAAGGTGACCAGCCGAAGAATCGTGGCGTTGAATTCAGGGCTGTCGCTCGTCGCCATCACTTCCCATGTACTTGCCGCGGATTCCCGGTGTTTGGGTTCGCGAAGCATGACGGGCGGCAAGGGGTCGCCATCGGCTTCAATAACAGGAAGAAAGAGAACAGGAAAAAGTTCTTCGCGCATGACCTCTATTTTGTAATTGTCTTCTGGTCGCTCGGCAGTAAGAAATTTGGGCAGCTCGGCATCTTTGCCTTTCCGACGCATTTTTTCTAAGACATGCATGCCGTCGTGAATGGGATATGTTTGACCATCAAAAGAAACATTACGGGTCGGACCGAGACGCTCGAAGGTCTCGAGGAGGGCGCCATCGGGAACGGAAGTTCCGGTGCTCACTGCGCGTTCCGCAAGAGCGAATGCAACTCGCGTTAACTCCGCTTGCTCATCCTTACTGATAAAGCCAATTTCTGAATTGAGTTTCTTGTAGGCGATAGCGAGGGCGGTGTTTACTGCCACGAACCATACTCCCTTCGCCTTAGTAAGACCGCCTTCGCGTTCTGTAATGAATTTGTCTGTACTTTCCCTAACCGCAGCCTCGAGTCCTTGGCGGATGGTGTCTACTTGATGTCTCGCTCGTTCTAACTCTTTCATGGACGCATCGAGTGGAGATAGAACGCGCAGGACTTCGGTGTGAGCATTAAAGAAAAATTCGGTAAGATCGGCGCGTTCATCGGTGGGGAGAGCAGCAAAGGCTTCGGGAGTTAAACCTAAATAGCTCGCCAGTCTTTTTTCTTCCGGCTTCGCTAATTCGTAGCGCTTGTCGCGAGCCTCAGCAAAGAGGGCTTCGCTCATGCCACTTTCCACTGATCTGTTCATAGGGGTTTATCGTAACATGGATTTTTCTGGTGCCCCGGGAGGGAGTCGAACCCCCAACCTAGTGGTTAGAACCCACTTGCTCTATCCAGTTGAGCTACCGGGGCAAGGTCGTGATGGTACGCGGTTTTTGTGATTTGATCAAGCCCCTTTGCCGTGAAACTTTTTGTGAACCTCGCGGAGTTGTTTGTCAGTGACGTGAGTGTACACCTGGGTTGTGGTGATCGAGGCGTGGCCGAGCATGGATTGCACGGCGCGAATATCGGCGCCGTTGCGGAGCAAGTCGGTGGCAAAGGTGTGGCGGAGTGTATGCGGAGTGATTTTTTTGGTGACACCAGCAGCCAGAGCGTAGCGCTCGACAAGACGCTGCACCGAGCGGGGAGTGAGTGGGCCAGAACTTTCACGGCCCTTCTTCGCTCGATCGTGGCTGACAAAAATATATGGCGAAGGATCGGTACGTTTTTCAAGATAAGCTTTAACGCAGGTCTTGGCGTCGTCGGAGATGAACACTACGCGCGTCTTTCCGCCTTTACCGCGGACGGTAAATTCATCTCGCTTCAAATTGACGTTGTCGATTTTTAAATTGGTGAGTTCGGACACGCGCAGGCCAGTTGAAAAAAGCATTTGTAAAATTGCTTCGTCGCGCAGGCCAACAATCCCGTTCGTCTTTTTCGACGCGTCGATCATCCGGGTCAATTCTTCGGCTTCTAAAAATTCAACTTGTCGCGACGGCTGCTTGGCGAGCTCAATTTTCTCAGGCGCTAAACAATCAAAATCACGCTTGGCACAATATTTCAAAAACGATCGAAGAGCAATCAAATGATAATTCTGCGTGCTCGATTTCACCGTCTCGCCCTCGCGCCCTTTCACCGATCGATTCAACCACAAGCGAAACTGGCGGACGTTGTCTTGAGTGATATCGGAGAGCTTTTTGCATCCGGCCCATTTGGTAAATCGCTTCAAATAAAAATCATAGTTTTTGGACGTCTTGGCCGAGCGTCCTTTTTCGACTTCTAAGTGATCAAGAAAATCTTGAATCAATTTATCAAGTGCTGTTGCTGCCATAGCCTCGTCATTTTACGATACTTGCCTGCTGGAGGAAAGGTCTGGTAGAGAAGTGTTACAATATCGTCGCTACAACGCATATGCCCCAATCAGCCACACGTATCCGCATTGTGAAAGAGTTGAACGAGATGATTAAGGATTTTAAAAAAAATCCTCTTTTGCCTTTGGTTCAGGAAGAAGCGAGCCCAGAACAGTGGAAAGCGTTTGCAGCTAAACGTCTTCAGTCTGCTACAGCATTTGAAGCCGTTCTTGGAAAAGCCATCGCGCTTAGTGCAACCTGTGGTCATGATGCAGTGCACTCGGCTCTCACGGAGAACTTATCTGATGAAATCGGTCGTCAATCAGACGGATCGATAGATACAACTCGAGCTCATGATGGGTGGCGGAAAGATTTTGCTCGTGCGCTTCAGCTCCCTGCTTCGTCTGGCTATCCCGATTATGATTTGATGATGAGCAACGTCGCTTCTTCTTCTGAACCGTTTTTGGTGTACGGAGTGCTCTTGGCCCTTGAACGGCTCATCCCCGTCGAGTTTACTTATATTCGTGAGGGTATGGATACGCTGTTTCCAAGTGTGTTTGTTGTTTCGGCAAAAGATAGCAAAGAGGTCAGAAGTAATAAGTTAAAAGCTCGTCATTATATTGATGACCATATTGATCATGACGCTAGGCAGCATTTTCCAGATCTCCTTGATGCGCTGGAGCAAATTTCGCCAGATGCCAAAGCCCTTACCCAGCTTAGCAAAGCTATCGCCCTTGTTGCTACCGCGAAGCGGACGTTTTACAACGATCCAAGTATTTTTAATTAAAATGCAAGACCGCCTCCCCGAGAGATGCGCGACCTTGTATGTTCCTGGCTGAGAGCCTGGAACGGCCGCGGTGGGGCAGGCGGTCAGAGGACCTCAGAAGGCGGGGCCGCAGTAGAGGCCCCCCAGGTTGGTGCAGATGATGAGCTTCTGTTCGAGGGGGAGCATCAAGAGGACGCCACCCTCGCGGTCGATGTCGAAGATGACGCGGATGTCGTCCGGACAGGGCTCGACCACCACGCTCACCAGATACTGGTCATTGCTCATGATGCGAACGCCAGCCTCCCCGAGGCACGTCTCGATCATGTTGGCGACGACCATGAAGGGGAGCAGCAGCAGACGCACAAGGAGACGCATGGAAGACTCCGGGCAAGGGGACCAGCAAATATGTCATAAAAAACTACCCTTGTCAATATGCCGCTGGGGCACTCCGGTTGACATTTTTGGCCAAGTTTCGTATACTAGACCAGTAAATATTCATCTGACGTTGGCCTTGGATGGGGGTTCATCTCCCTTTCTCAGACCAAACGTGACGTACTGCTATGCTCGATGCCAAGAAAAAGCAGAAACTCATTGAGGAGTTTCGCACCCATGCCACCGATACTGGTTCCCCACAGGTCCAAATCGCTATTTTGACTGAAGAAGTCAAAGATTTGACCAAGCACTTGAAAGATCACAAAAAGGACTTTTCCAGCCGCCGTGGTTTGATCAAGAAAGTTTCGGAACGCCGCCGCCTTTTGAAATATCTCGAGCGCGAAGACAAGAAGGCTTGGGCCAAGCTCAAAGAGGCTTTGAATTTGAAATAACTTTTTAACGACCGGCAGCGCTTTAATTTGCTGCTCGTCAACCGCTTTTATTTATGATCCGTTACGGACATCAGCGCGTCGGGGTATTTATCGACGTGCAAAACATGTATTACTCGGCCCGCCACTTGTTCCAGCGCAAAGTGAACTTTGCCAATATCGTTGAAGAAGCGATGGCTGAACGTCAGCTGATTCGCGCCATTGCCTATGTGGTGACCACAAAGACCGGAGAAGAAGCTCCGTTTTTGGAAGCGCTGCGTAAGCAAGGAATCGAAACGCAAGAGAAGGAGTTGCTCGAATATACTTCGGGACAGAAAAAAGCTGATTGGGATGTAGGCATCACTGTCGACATCATCAAGATGCTGGATTTGCTCGACGTGGTCGTGCTTGTTTCCGGCGACGGCGATTACATTCCGCTCGTGCGTTATTGTCAGAGTCGCGGACGCCAGGTGGAAGTGATTTCGTTTCGCGAATCCACCTCGACCAAATTAGTTGAAGCGGTTGATGGCTACACCGATCTGTCTGCTGATCAGAAAAAGTTTTTGATCGGGCAAGCGCAACCGGAAGCACCATCGCATAGCGCGCCACGTCCTGCATCACCACGAAGTGCTCCACCACGAGGCCGCAAACCGATGCTCACCACCAAAGTGGAAAAAGAAGAAATTCCGATGAGTGGTGGCGGGTTGTTCGAAGACAGTGGGGAAGACACTAACGCCTCTGAAGATGATCGGGAAGAGCGTCGTGGTCGTACGTTATCATTCTAATTATTCCCTAATCCATCTTGTCGAAACATCAGAATCTTGAGCCGCACTCGAGATTCCAGGCTTCGGCAAGATGTCTATCTATGCCAAATGTGCAGAAGTTCTCCCGCAATTGGGGAGGCAAAGAGTTAACGATCGAAGTGGGCCGGTACGCGAGCGCCGCTGGTGGAGCGTGTACCATTCAGTACGGTGACACCGTGGTCCTCGCGACCGCGACGATGTCCAAAGAGATTCAACGCGAAGGCTTGGACTTTTTCCCGTTGATGGTTGAGTACGAAGAGAAGTTGTATGCGGCCGGACGCATTAAGGGTTCGCGCTTTATTAAAAAGGAAGGTCGCCCAACCGATGAGGCGATGCTCGTTGCCCGCTACATCGACCGCGCGATTCGCCCACTGTTCAATCAAAAGATGCGCAACGACGTGCAGGTGATTGCCACTGTGCTTGCCTTTGACGGCGAAAATGATCCAGACATTTTGGCGTTGATCGGAGCGTCCTGTGCGCTCACGATTTCGGATATCCCATGGAATGGTCCACTGTCTGTGGCGCGTGCATCGAACAACGAAAGTGGATTTATTTTGAATCCAACCTACGTTGAACGCGAAGCGAGTGCTCTCGACTTGTCGGTTGCTGGAACGCCTGAGCGCATCTTAATGGTTGAAGCGGGTTGCAATGAAGTGCCAGAAGATTTAATGCTTCAAGCTTTCGAGTATCTCGAGAAGAATTTGGCCACGCCAATCGAACTCATTCAAGAAGTGCAAAAGGCTGTAGGGAAAACCAAAGTCGATGTGATGTCGCCAAAGAATGAAGATGAGAAAGTGAAACAAGTCGCTCGCGAACGCGTTGTGGCTATCGCGCGACCATTTTGCGAGAAGCGGGTGACCGAATTGTTCTTCGGTGCTCCAAAAGCCACGAAGACCGAACGTGCTATGGCCAAGTCGCAGTTGAAAACCGAACTCAAAGGGTTCTTACTCGAACAAGGTGTGCTTCCCGAAGAACTCAAATACGGCACCGACGCTGTTGGCGATTTTGTCGAAGAGCAAGTCACCAATCAAATTATTGAAAACGGTAAACGTGTTGATGGCCGCGGACTTGACGAGATTCGTTCGTTGTTTGCCGAAGTCGCGGTGTTGCCACGGGTGCACGGTACTGGTCACTTTATGCGCGGTGAAACCCAAGTGCTTTCGGCTGTGACGCTCGGTGCTCCTGGCGACGAGCAGACACTCGACGGCATGGAATTGGTTGGCAAACGTCGCTTCTTCCACCACTATAACTTCCCTCCGTACTCGGTTGGTGAAGTGAAGCCGATGCGCGGACCAGGTCGTCGTGAAATCGGTCATGGTGCGCTAGCGGAAAAAGCACTTGAAAAAATGATTCCAGTCAAAGAAGATTTCCCTTACACCATTCGCGTGGTCTCTGAAGTACTTGGCTCGAACGGCTCGAGCTCAATGGGTTCGACCTGTGGAGCAACACTCGCGCTCATGGACGCTGGTGTCCCGATCAAACAACCAGTGGCTGGTATTGCCATGGGTCTTGCTTCAACGCCTGACATGAAGAAATGGAAAGTGATTACTGACTTGCAGGATTTGGAAGATGGTGAAGGTGGGATGGACTTCAAAATTACAGGAACGAAAAACGGGATCACTGCCATTCAGCTCGACACCAAAACGATCGGTCTCACCCACGATATTATTGTAGAAACCATCACTCGGGCTAAAACAGCACGTTTGAAAGTGCTCGACGTGATGCTTGCGGCTCTTCCCGCCCCTCGTGCTGAGTTGTCGCAATATGCGCCACGCATCACCACACTGCAAATCGACCCATCGATGATCGGCGGGGTGATTGGTCCAGGCGGTAAAGTGATCAACGAAATTATTGATACCACTGGCGTCACTTCGATCGACATCGACGACAACGGCCTTGTGATGATCACTTCACTTAGCGCTGAAGCAGCGGAGAAAGCTTACGCCTGGGTCAAGTCGCTCGTGGCCATGCCAGAAGTCGGCACGATTTACGAAGGTAAAGTCACCAAAATGATGGACTTCGGCGCCTTCGTTGAAATCATGCCGAAGAAAGAAGGATTGGTGCACGTCTCGGAAATGGCCCCCTATCGCGTCGGCTCACCAAGTGATATCGTGAAAGTCGGTGACAAGGTCAAAGTCAAATTGTTTGAAATCGATAGCCAAGGCCGCCTGAATTTGTCGATGAAGCAGGCTCCAGGCAATGTCTATCCAGAAAAGCCGGCTGGCGGAGCAAGTTCCGTGCCATCAGGTGATCGCCGACCACCAGCTCGCCCACGCCACTAACATGCAACCACGCCTTAGCATTCCAATGAAAGGACAATCAACAACCCGCCCTCGTGGGCGGGTTGTTTGGCCATTGGTTGGGGTGTTGGTGATCGCTGGCTTAGTTTTGTGCCTTACGCGAATGGTGATTGGTCGGGCGAGCTTGATTTCCAGCCTCCCTAAGGAGGCGACAGTGATCAATATTGTCGGAAAGGCAGAAATTGAAGACCTTGCCGAGCACCTTGGGGATGTTCCGTTGCTTTCTGGTCGTCCGCTCACTTTGAATATGTTGCTGCCGTTTGTGCGCCGCGAAGTACTTTGGGCTGAATTTGCGAGCGGAGAGCGGGTAGTGAGCTTTGTTGGTAAGCTCGACGACGAAGATAAAGCTCGACTTCAAGCGATTGGGCTCACGTTAACGGAAAAAGGTGGTGTTTTAGCCCGAGTGATGGTTTC
>JBBUGS010000008.1:0-6902 GCA_038056005.1 Patescibacteria group bacterium | reverse complement strand
ATGAGGATAAACCACAAAGGATGATTGAGAAGCTTGAACTCGAATTACCGACCGATCAGGGTGAGGCCGAAAACCTGATCCGACGCTTCCAAGCAGAACCTCCAAAGGATAGAACTGCGACAGCAGATCAAATATGGATTGGAGCACCCACTTTTCGTGGTGGCGGAGCTGCGTTGTATGAAGAAATAAACTTACCGGGTGTACTCCAAACGCTCTTGAGCGGCGATGCAAAAAATCATCGACATTATTTCTCTCGACTGTACACTGTCCGACTCGATGGTCGGACACGTTTTGCTCTTTCTGATCCTAAACCCACAGGAGATTTACAGCTTCACCCGCAGAATCATCTTTGGAAACTCTTTGTTGATGACGCTGCCAGAGAACGCGTACGCAACTTTTCTAAAGAAGCATTCGGGCTCTACTTTACTGTAGACCCGACCGCCATGTCACAATTTCGTATAAGAATGAGTGCGCGTGCCCCTGCATCTCCTCAGGAGGAACGCGGACTTGATAAGGATTCGCAAAAGTTTCATGCTGCTGCGACTCCTATTCAGGATCTAAGCGATGGAGTACAGGCCTTTACGGGCTTGACTTCGGCTTTACTCAGTCTGCCGCATACCATCATTCTCATTGATGAACCCGAAGCCTTCCTGCACCCACCTCTTGCGCGTAGACTAGGGGCCAACCTTGCCAAGGTCGCCGCTGAGAGGGGTGCCTCACTTGTTGTTTCAACCCATAGCGCAGAATTTCTTATGGGTTGTATAGAAACGAATATTGAAGTTCGGATTGTTCGTGTTACTTATAACTCAAACGTCGCAACGGCTCGATCTGTAGCCAGCACTGATTTAAAGAATTTAATGAAGAAACCTCTATTGCGGTCGGCTCAAGCCCTGCGGGGTATTTTTCACAAAGGGGTAATCGTGACCGAAGGCGATACAGACAGAGCATTTTACGAAGAAATTAATCGTCGGCTCATGGAGACAGGGAAAGGAAGCGACGATACATTATTTCTGAATGCACAAAATTGGAACACGATCTCTCGTATAACTAAACCCCTACGAAACTTAGGGGTTCCGACTGCTGCAATTTATGATATTGATAGCATTTATGAGACCGGACAAAACTGGTCTGCCATATTTGATATGTGCGTTACCGAGCCAACGGAGCGTGTCCGACTACAAGAGTTGAAAGAAAAAGCGAGACTGGGGTGCAACAAGGTTACTAGGGATATTTGTAAAAAGAGTGGTTTGAATGCACTCGAAGGCCAAAACCGTTTAGATGTAGAAATGTTCCAAAAGGAAATGAAGAAATACGGCGTCTTTATAGTAGACGTGGGTGAACTGGAGGCATGGCTTAAGGGCCTACTCCCGTCTCCCGTCAGTAAGGAGGGGTGGCTGGATGCGATCTTCACGGCACTAGGAGATGACCCGGGAGGATCTGAGTATACGCGAGCTGGCGATAATGATGTCTGGGCATTTTTGGAAGATGTTGCAGGCTGGATCCGAGATCCGAATCGACTCGGAGTATTTTGATCACAATAAGGCGTTGCCATTTATGGAACAAATTCATATTAATGATGGTCTAAGATTAGAACTCCGTTCATTTCTTGTGCAGCTTTCAGCTTGGCAGACCGTGGAAAGAGAGCTGAGCGAGTGGAAAGCTGATGCTGAAGATAGACGCTTAATAGTCGCGGCCATAATGGGGAGTGTCTACCTCGAGGCTTTTTTAAATAACATCATAGAGTTTTATCGCAGAAGTGATTTCGAGAACTTTGATCAGGTGGGTGAAACGAAAGAGAGGATCGTGTTTGGTATTAGGGTTCTTGATCCGGAACTTGTGCCTTCCTCATTGAGTGGATGGGCGCAAGTCTGTGAGCTTATTAAGTTACGCAATTCTATTGTTCACAATAAGGTTACGAGTCGCATCGTCGAAAATGGTTCGATCACCCAAGAGAATCAATATGCACTAAACTTCCAGCGAGCAGACACAAAAGTTCTTGCGGTAAAATACTTCGTTCTTGCTTTGCACAAGCATCTAAAGTGGAACGGTCGGTTCTTGGAGGGACAATTTAGAAATAAAGTTCAACAAAGATTCGACTCTTTCTTCAAGCCGTTTCTTCCAGATTAAGTTGAGATTCCGTATGTATCGTTGCATTTACTGCCTTAAAGAAAAGGCGGAAGCCCTGTTTAACAAGGAGCACGTCATCCCTCAGGCATTTGGTAAGTTTGGATCGTCGACACCTACTTTGTTAAACTGCGTCTGTAAGGAATGCAATGATTATTTCGCAAAAGTTCTCGACCCTGTTTTTTCGCGTGATACTTATGAAGGACTTGCTCGACATGCTTTCGGGATTAAGTCGAAAGAAGCTCGGCCACAACAGAGAGTTCAACTACGATTGCCTGATACGGATGAATACGGTGACTTGCGGAATACCAGGATCTGGCTTGACGGAACACAGAATGGGATAACGATGCATACGCAAGTGGGCTTTCTAAATAAATTAACCGGTGTCCGTGAGTTTTTTATTGATACTGAAGTCATGACGTTCAAACGAATCCCCGAAAACCTTTCGGAGGAAAAGCCGTTTGTCGTTGGACCCAGTCAAGCTGAGCATGATCGAATGGTTAAATTACTTCTCGACAAACGATTGCTTAAAAAATATGAAGTGAAAGAGTGGTTTACCGGCGCACATCTTCCCAAGACTACAAAGCCGGTCATTGCTGGGATTGTCGATCAGATGGTAAAACGGGCCATTGCCAAGGTAGCAATGAATTTTGTCGCAAAGTACGTTGGTGTCGATCAGGTACTTTCCGCAAAATGGAATAGGACCAGAAGGTTCATACGTTACGGTAAAGGTGAGCTCAAAGCTCGGGCTTCAAATAGACCATTTTGGGGCGATGAACGGGATAACATTCGCATTGGTTCCTCGAAACACCCGGACGCCATTTACAGCATCCGAGTACAGAACCATGAGCTTGGTATTATGGTTGTACTTGAATTTTCCCATATCTTTTTGCATGAACTTCTTATGGTTGAAGGCGAGCGATTAGATCCCGTTGTGGAGATCGCATATGCGTTTATACCAGGACAAGAGCCATTAGTGGGTAAAAAGTTTAAAGTCGACTAGCTGGCCTTTTCGTGTTAACTTTATTGGTATGATTACGTGCTCAATTTTCAATCCACCAAAGCAGGCTCCGTGACGGAGCAAGTTTTGTAATTCAACTTTTGCTCCGACTTTGCCGTTTCGTGTTTTACGAACGGCTTTTCATTTTTATCTCAGTATCTATGCAGTTAGAACAATGGCAGACCGATCTTCAACACTGTGTGCGAACACTTGAGGAGCTTGAGCAATACATTCCTATTCAAAACAAAGAACGGATGCGAGAGGTCCTTGCCAACATGCGGTTATCGATTACGCCGCATACCTTGAAACTGATTAACTTCAGCGATTCAAAAGATCCAATTCTTCTCATGTCGGTGCCGCAGGAAGCCGAACTTCGCTTCTCACCAGAGGAGCTTGCCGATCCTATTGGTGACGAAGCGAAATCGCCTGTGCCATTTTTGACACACCGCTACCCAGATCGAGTACTGGTCTACGCAACTTTCTTTTGCTCACTCTTTTGTCGTTTCTGTTTTCGACGCTTCAAAACAGGCGAAGCAAATCCGGGTCCTGGGAAGGGAGATATGGATCGCATTACGGAGTATCTTCGGGAGCATCCGGAGGTCGAGGAAGTCATCTTGACTGGGGGTGATCCGCTTACACTTTTAGACTGGCAGATCGAGGAGTGGCTACAAAGGCTTCGTACTATTCCGACAATTCGTCGTATCCGTTTTCACACCCGGACGCCCGTTAACCTGCCATCAAGAATCACGGACAGTCTCATTGCGATCTTTCAAAAGTACATGGATTCTACACATCCTATTTTTATCGTGACGCATTTTAATCATCCGCGCGAGATTGCTCCAGAGAATGTTGCAGCGATCGCAAAGTTGGTGGACGCGGGGATCGTCGTTCGTAATCAAGGGCCCCTTCTTAAGGGAGTAAATGATGATCCGAATGTTCTCGAAGAGCTCTTTAAAAAACTGGTCGATATCCGTGTAGTACCGTACTACCTACATCAGCTTGATCTCGCCAAAGGCACAAACCATTTTCGCGTGCCAATTGAGGAAGGTATAGCACTTATGCGGAAGCTACAAGGAAAAGTAACCGGTATCGCACTCCCTCGATACATGCTTGATATTCCTGGAGGGAAAGGAAAAGTTCCTCTCGTCTATAGTTTTGCGAAAAAGATAAATAACAAAGGTTGGGAAGTCGAATCTCCTGCCGGTGAAGTAGTATCATATATTGAACCCTCAGAATAACGATGTGTGATTGACTTTTATCCACTTTTGGGGCACCCTACTATGTCCCTCTCTGGTGAGAGGGTGTCCTTTAACCTTTACTGAATGGGGTAATGCACATGAAGACGCTTCGCCTGTACCAGGCCGACGCACTCCAGACCCTCTGGGACGCGTATCGGGCCGAAAAGCGGCGGGCGCTCATGGTGCTCGCTACCGGTCTGGGAAAGACCGTCATCGCATCGCACTTCTGCGCTGGGTGGCGCGTAGACCACTCGGGTCGGGTGCTCTTCTTGGCCCACAGCCAGGAGATCCTTCTTCTTCTCCGCAAGGAATTACAGGCGACCTGTCCCGAGGTCGAGACCGGCATCCTGACGAGCGACTACGTGGAGAACGTGGACGCCCAGTTCCTGTTCGCGACGCTTCAGACGATGGAGCGCCGTCAGCGGACGAGGAAGGTGGAGAAGGCCGACTTCGAGCTCGTCATCGTCGACGAGGCACATCACGGGCAGGCGGCAACCTACAAGAAGGTCATCACCTTCTTCACGCCGCTCTTCCTGATGGGGATGACCGCCACGCCGGACCGGATGGATCGGAATGACATCCGTGAAATTTTCGGACCAGAAGTCTACGAGTACCCGCTCGCGCGGGCCCTCGCCGACGGCTGGCTCGCCCGTGTGGTGTATCGCCTGGTGACGGACAACTTCGACGTGCGACGGCTTATGGACTACATCCATACGCTCGGCGAAAGTCGGCGGGTCTTCAATCGTAACCAAATCGACGCTTCGATCTTCCTGAACGAACGCGTTGAAGAGGTCGCGAGGCGGATTCGCGAAGCGCAGACGGGGGGCAAGCGGACAATCGTCTTCTGCCGTTCCATCGAGCACATCGCGCGTTTGCACCCGTTCCTTCCCGACGCGGCCCCCTATCATTCGCGGATCGACCCTCGGGTACTTGAGCGCCGTGCGCGAATGTTCCAAAGCGGCGAGCTCCAAACCATGCTCGTGGTCGACAAGTTCAACGAGGGAGTCGACGTTCCCGATGCCGAGCTCCTCGTGTTTCTTCGTTCGACGTCTTCGCGCACGATCTGGCTCCAGCAGCTCGGTCGTGGTCTGCGCAAGACGGAGAAGAAAGACACCGTGGAGGTCCTCGACTTCGTGGGCAACTGCAGCCGTGTCGAAATGGCACTGGGACTTGCCGAGGAAGTCACGGGACAGAACACGTATGGCGGTGGTAGTGACCCCATCACCGTCGAAGGACTCGGCTTCGACTTCACGTTCAGTGAGGAGCTGCGTGAAGTGGTGGCACTGCTCCAACGACTCGATGTCGAACCCTACACCTACGAAGAGGCCCAGGCGATCGCCCGTGAGAATGGCTGGAAGAAGACGGAAGACTACCGCGATGGGTACCATCTCGACCCGCGCTTCCCTCGGAATCCTGTCAGGACCTATGGTGCCGCGTGGGTATCGGGGGGCAAGTGGCCCGGTTTCCTTGGGACCGAACGAAAGGTTCCTCGTCCTCCGGGTGAATGCTACGCAACCCACGAAGAAGCCTCCGCTGCGGCGGCGGGCAAATTCAAGGGACGTAGGGACTATCGCCTCCGTTATGAGGAAGTTGACCCTAAACTTCCTTCCGACCCTCCCACGTCCTATAAGGATGTTTGGCAGAGCCGAGGAAGATGGCCTGGTTTCCTTGGAACCAAACGCCAGGTTCGGAAATCGTCAGAGGTCTACGAAACGGTCGATCTCGCCTCGGCTGCCACGCATCGGCTGGGAATCCGTACACGTACGAATTACCAGCAAAAGGGGCAGTATAGGAAGGACCCCAAACTTCCTTTCGACCCCGAAGCGACGTACGGCGAAGAAGCGTTCAACCGGATCGGTGGCTGGGATGGCTATCTCGACCGGACGAAGGGACGTTCTGACATCTACCGCACCTGGGAGGAAGCTTCGGTTGTGGCGATGGGTCACGGCTTTACTACCCAAGACGAATATCTCGAGGGTAGGAAGCGACTGCGTCTCTTCCGCCTTCCTGCCAACCCTCAACGGCGGTACGCTGATATTTGGGAGGAACGCCGCGGCTGGCCGGGATTCCTGGGAACGACATACGGACTTGGCAGTAAACTGCCGAATTAGCTCGGGGGCCTCGCGCGAAAGCGTGGGGCCCCTCTTCCATTTGACGAGAAGGTTTTAATATACTATGCTCCGAGGTCGTTCTTTCATTTCGAACCCTTAACCGTGCTCCTGCACGTCGGAGTCAGCGAATGCAAATCGTGTACTGCCAAATGCTCGGCGACGGCATCCCTGTAGAGGTATGTCATGAAGAGCAGGGGCAGCGCGGTTGCAAAACCTGCAAAGCCCCGACGCGTAAGTGTGAGAAGTGCCGGCGAAATCCGGCTGCTCCAGCGACCCCCGGACTGTGTGAGAGTTGCGCCAGTCCAAGAGAAGAACCGGTAGTTGTGATGACAGTGGTTGAGCCAACGGTGGCCGACGCCCAGCCCACCGTCGTCGCAAGCCCGCCTCCCACCCGACTGACGCTTCTCGACAAAATTCGGGGAGTGCGCG
>JBBUGS010000007.1:0-3614 GCA_038056005.1 Patescibacteria group bacterium | reverse complement strand
CTATACCCATAATTGAAACAATACTAAAACAAAGCATCATGGAAACTGAAATTCAAAAGCTTGGTTCGATTGAGTTTAAAATTGAATTACAGCCTGATGGATCCTGGGTTGCTGAGTCCACCAATCTTGATGGAATTATTACCGGCGGCAGCAAGCGTCAAAATATCAACGAAATGATTAAAGATGCCATCTTTACCTACTTTGAAATTCCACCACATCTGTGTAATGGTGCGCTCGTGTGAAAATCCCCGAGCATGCCAAGAAAGTATTTGAAGGAACAATTTTTGGTGTGTATCAATGGCAACAGAAAATGTTTGATGGCTCCGAGGAAACATTTGAACGACTCAAGCGGCCGGCGACAGTAGCGGTGATTCCGACGATGGGTTCCTCTGTGCTTATCTCGGAAGAAGAGCAACCATTAAGTCCAAAGTGCTTCACGTTGCTCGGTGGACGACAGGAGAAAGATGAAGAACCGCTTGCCTGCGGTAAGCGGGAACTGGTCGAAGAAGCAGGACTTGTTTCAGACGATTGGGAATTGCTACGTGTGTATGAGCCCGTTTCAAAAATAGATTGGCAAGTTTACATTTTTATCGCCAGAAGTTGTCGTAAGGTGGGTGAGCAGAAACTTGACGCTGGTGAACGGATCACCATCAAAGAATTATCCTTTGATGCGTTTTTAGATCTTGTCTCGTCGAAAGATTTCTTTGAAACCGAGTTCGCAGCTGATATCATGCGCATGCGACTTGCGTCTGATGCGTCGACTCAGGTTGAGAAGTTTCAGAAGCAATTGTTTGGTTAATTATGATGATCAAAGAAAACGAACTCATGAGCAAACACCTCACGTTCCGCATTGGCGGGCCGGCGAGGTTTTATATTGAGGTTAAGAATGTAGATGAGCTCAAAGGGGCTTTGGCGTTTGCCAAAGAGAAAAGTTTGCCCTGGTTTGTGCTTGGTGGGGGATCAAATACGTTGTGTTCAGATAAAGGATTTGATGGCGTAGTGATTCAGATGGCTAATCGTGATGTGTCTGTCGAAGGCGATCGGCTGACAGCTGGGGCGGGAGCGATCTCTGTCGCTGTTTCGCGTTCGGCTGAGTCTGCAAGTCTCACCGGACTTGAATGGATGGTTTCGCTGCCAGGAACGATCGGTGGAGCGGTGCGCGGCAATGCCGGATGCTTTGGAAGCGAAACCAAAGATTTAGTCGATACGGTCCGTGTGTTGCGCGACGGGGAAGTGATTGAGCTCAAAAGTACAGATTGCGCCTTTGCCTATCGCGAGTCGGCGTTCAAACACAATTCTGATATTGTCATCGATGCGACATTCAAGCTCGCGGCCGGTGACAAAGCGACGATCAAAGGAAAGATGGCTGAGATTCTTGGTAGGCGCAAAACAACGCAACCGACCGCATCAGGAACTGCTGGCTGTGCGTTTAAAAATCCGTTAGTTGATGGAGCGCTCGTGAGTTGTGGCAAGATTATCGATGAGCTCGGACTCAAAGGAACAAAGATCGGCGGCATTTCAATCTCAGATGTTCACGGCAATTTCCTCATAAACGACGGCACGGCCACTGCCGACGATGTGTTGCAACTGATCAGTCTGATCAAACTGCACGCTCGCGATGAAAAAGGTGTACAATTGCAGGAAGAAATTCAATTGATCGGGTATGGTGAGTAATAGGTTCCTGACATTATCGTTTTATCAACTGGTGCATATCTCAGCAGTTGTTTCTGATTTTCTCGGCGCGTATCATAAGGAGCAAGCAACTGGCGCGAAATCAGACGAAGAACTCGCCAAAGCTATGCAAACGGGCGACGAGGATGCGTTCAGCGAACTGTATGAACGCTATTTTGGAAAGATCTATGCCTTTCTCGTTCGTCGAGTAAGCGATGCGCAAATAGCAGAGGATCTCACTTCTGACGTGTTCATGAAAGCCTTTGTCCATCGCGAGCGCTTCGTGTGGAAGCCATCGTTCTCGGCGTGGATATTCCGTATAGCGACCAATCGCTTGATCGATCACTATCGCACTAAACCCAAGAACGCCTCGCTCGACATCGACACCCACGATCAACCAACAACGCTGCCGCGGGCAGACGCGACCACCGATCAAGCCCTCCTGCGCAATTGCCTCGAAGGAATCCTGCAAAAACTCCCAGAACGCGAACAACTAGTGGTGGGAATGAAGTACTTCGCCGAGTTTTCCCCGCAAGAAATCGCTGACACCCTCCAGATCACTACGAACCACGTCGGCGTGATTCTCCACCGGGCCCTCAAAAAATGTCATGAACTCTATGCTGAAACACCTTTTTGGAAAAAAGCGTAATAAAAACGAGGACACCTCGTTGAATGAGATGGATGCGGTACTCCGCAGCCACGCTTATTCCATAATTCGTGAGCCACGGGAAGGCTTTAAGCAGGCGTTGAAACATCGCTTGCACGCCGCCCGGGCCACTCAACCTATGTCCTCGAAGCTGCGTGTGCCATTTAATTTCAAGCGTTTGAGTGTCGGTTTGGTCCCGGCCGTGGCGGTGATCGTGATCGTGGTTTTGCTTACTCAGCCGCTCGCCGGCGTGAAAACGGTCTACGCCCAAGATGCCTTTACTTTGACTCCTGAAGTCCAGGATGCGCTTGGTGTGGAATCGACAACGGCATTTATTTTAGAGAGTAAAGAAAAAGTATCGGTTTCGGATATTGAAAAGTTACTCGTGGTGGATTCGGCCATGGATCAAACTCCAAAATTCGAGCAGCTCACCGACTATCGCATTCGGATTACGTTTGAGAAGCCCCTCACGAGCGATGAGATTGTTAAATTCCGCTTGGCAACATTGAGCTCATGGCCAACAGGCGAAGAGGCCACCCGCAATTACAACTGGGCGTTCCAGGTGAAAGGCGATTTCCATGTCACTTCGATGATTCCTGGCGACAAATCAAGTGGCGTGCCGCTCGATAGCGGCATTGAATTTAATTTCAATTACGAAAATGTCCGGGCTGAAGATTTTGAAAAAGCGCTGACCATTTCACCGGCCACCACCGGTCACGTGGAAACTTCGCGTCGCACGTTTGTCTTTGTCCCTGACGCACTCAAGGCCGAGACGGTTTACACTGTGACCCTTAGCAAGGACTTGGGCCTGGTCGGTTCTGATGAAACGTTAGGGGAAGATGTTGTCGTGCAATTTGAAACGTCGGGCGAAAGTCGCCGCGGCGCTTCGTTTGATTTCCGTAATCGTTATTTGAACGTCGTTCCTGGCGACACAGTGGCACTCCCATACTATGCCTATCGCGAGGGCGAAAATCCTACCCCGCTGCATGTGAACGTTTATGCCTTTGATTCCTACGAGGCGTACGTTACGGCCATGCAGACGGCGGAAGACGTGATGTGGCGGCAATTTGCGAGCCTCGACGAGCTGTTAGACACCAAAACGCACTCGCCAGTCATGACCTTTGATGCGCCGTTGTTTACAGAGGTTGATCAACCGTACTTGGTGTTCCCAGAGCCACTCGCAGAAGGCTACTACATGGTGCAAGTAAATTTTGCTGGCCATGACGTGTGGGCGCTTATCGCTTCAACCCCCGTCACCGCTTATGCGGTGCGTGGAGTCGACGAAACCATCGTTTGG
>JBBUGS010000006.1:0-9231 GCA_038056005.1 Patescibacteria group bacterium | reverse complement strand
AGAATGGTGATCGATCAGGCTGCGCACGTCTTCGGGTTTCACATAGGCCTTCGCCAGAAGTTCAGCGCCAATGCAACCTTTTTGGGTGGTCAGTGCCCAGAGCAAATGTTCAGGCTCAACGGCTTGCAAGTTATTCTCAACAACAAAGGTCAGCGCGCGGGTGAGCACGTTTTTCAAGTGCGTCGTGAACTTGTTGATGATCTCTTGCATACTTAGACCCCCATCGACCGCAGACGTTGAATGCGTTTTTCAACCGGTGGATGGGTTGAGAATAAACTTTTGACTGATGCGCCAAACGGGTTGGCAATGAACAAGTGGGCGGTGGCGTGATTGGCTTTTTTCATCTTGCCGCCATAGCTCGCAATTTTTTCGAGAGCACTTGCAAGGCCTTCGGGGTAGCGAGTCAAGAGTGCTCCAGAGGCATCAGCTAGATATTCACGTTGGCGGGAAACCGCTAACTTGATGAGCTCGGCAAACAGTGGCGAGAGAATCGAGAGTACCAGACCGATCACGAAGAGTACGACCGTTGCTTGATTGTGCTCGCGATCATTTCCTCGGTTGCCAAAAATAGATGACCGCAGCAACCAATCAGCGAGCAAGGTGACCACGCCTACCAGCACGATCACAATGGTCATCACCAGAATGTCGTAATTTTTTACGTGCGAAAGTTCGTGGGCAAGCACGCCTTCAAGTTCGTTGCGCTCCATCGTTTGCAGCAATCCGGTCGTGACCGCAATACTCGCGTGTTTAGGATTGCGGCCCGTGGCAAACGCATTTGGTGCGGCGTCTTGAATCACATACACTCGAGGCATCGGCATGCCGTTCGTGATCGACAAATTTTCGACGATGCGCCACAACTCTGGCGCCTGTTCCTTAGAAACCTCTTTGGCACCACTTGTTGCGAGCGCCAACTTGTCTCCACCAAAGTAACTGAAGAGCGACATGGTAGTCGCAATGATCGTCGCGAGCACAATCCCGCTCGAAGCGTCACCAGTCTGCACCCCAAACAGCCAACCCAGTCCAACAATCACCACCGAGAACAGGATGATCAGCACCCACGTCTTGCGTTTATTGGCAGCGATTTGGTTGTACATGGTTTAGAATTTTACTTGAGGAACCGTGTTGACTTCATCTGGTGCGTCAAAGAAATCGCGATGCTTAAATCCGAGCGCGTTGGCGATCATGTTCGATGGGAATGTTTGCATCGCGGTGTTCATGTCGCGCACGTTCGCGTTGTAGAAGCGGCGAGCAGCTTGAATTTTGTCTTCGGCATCACGCAATTCGTTTTGCAAATTCACAAAACTTTCTGATGCTTTCAAATCTGGATAGGCTTCCGAAACAGCAAACAAAGATTTCAACGTCTCGGTCAACATGTTTTCCGCTTTGGCATGTGCTTCTGGTGATTGTGCGCCCATGGCCGCAGCTCGGGCCTTGGTCACGTTTTCGAACACTCCAGACTCGTGCGCGGCATAGCCTTTAACGGTTTCGATGAGGTTCGGGATCAAATCGTAGCGTCGTTTCATCTGCACTTCGATGTCCGACATCGCCTCGTCGGTGCGGTTACGAAGGCTAATCAAGCGGTTAAAGGTGAAAACAGCCCATAAAACGATTGCGCCGAGAATAATCAGGATAATAATGGTTGCTGGCATAAAATCAGGCAAATTACTTAGAATTTTGATCAAATCCGCATAAGGATATAGTATTCTAGGCACCCAAGCCTGTCAAAGAAAAATTATGCAAATTATCGAGGAAATCTTCCGGGTTTATGATATTCGTGGCTTGCTGGATCAAGTAACCCCCGAGGTTGCTCGAAAGGCAGCGCAGGTTCTTGCCAAACGGACTGGAGCAAAGACCGTTGTTGTTGGGCGAGACATGCGCTCAACCAGTCCCGAATTGCTTCAAGCGGCCATTGATGGCCTCACAGCCATCGGTGTTGATGTAGTGAATATTGGGATGGCGACTACGCCTTTGTATTGTTTTGCTGTGCGAAATTTGGGTGTCGATGCTGGACTCATGATTACCGCCTCACATAATCCGCCTGAGTACAACGGAATGAAGTTCGCTGACAAGTCTGGTTTTCCGATCAGTGGACGAGACATTCGGACGCAGATGGAAGAGCCGTTTGAAGAACATACTGAACGTGGAACGGTCAAAGAAGTATCGGTGCTTGAAGCCTATCTTCAAGCGTGCGCGAAATGGCCTGGTGTTGAAACGGCTGTCCAAGGAGTCAAAGTTGTCGCGGACTTCGGGAATGGGATGGGGGCACTAACGTTACGCCCTCTTGCTGCGCGCCTGGGGATCGAGCTCATCGAGTTGTATCCAGAACCGGACGCTCGTTTTCCTAATCATGAAGCCAATCCAGCCAAAGAAGAAACACTCAAAGATATTAAGCGGGAAGTGCTTAAACAACATGCAGATTTTGGCGTGGCTTTGGATGGCGACGCCGATCGCATTGCCTTTATTGATAACGAAGGCCAGTCGCTTCGTGGCGACCTAGCCTTCGTGGTGTTTGCTAAAGAGGTGCTTCAACGCGAACCTGGGTCAACCTTTATCACTGCTCCCAATCAAAGTTGGACGACCACCGATTCAATTACTGCTTTCGGTGGGCAAACAGTGGAGTCGGCGATCGGACGGACCCTCATGATCCGAAAGATGTTTGAGCATAAGGCGGCATTCAGTGGAGAAGTCTCAAGCCATTTCTTTTTTCCGGAGTTTGGGAATTTAGAAGCAGCAGAATATGCATTTGTGCGCATGCTCTGCATCTGGAAGTCCTCTGGCCAAACGTTCGCTGACATGGTGCGCCCGTTGCGCATCTATGCCAACAGCGGAGAAATTAATTTTGCTATTCGCGACAAGCAAGCCGTTCTTAATGCTCTCAAAGACACGTACGGAAAAACAGCAACGAGCGTGAATGAGATTGATGGCATACGCTGTGATTTTGATCGGGACTGGTGGTTTATTGCTCGCCCTTCCAATAACGAACCACTTATGCGGCTCATTGTTGAAGCGAAATCCGAAGAGCTCATGCAAACCAAGCGCAATGAGCTGGCCGCACTTGTTCAATCTACCTAGCACATGCAAAAACCTAACAGCCTCTACAACGCCTTTATTTTCGAACAGTTCCAGTTCAATCAAACGAACGGAGAGATTTTGCTCTCCTATCGATTTGAAAGTGGGCCGCGGTTTGATGAGCGGTTTGTGATTCCGCCGAGCGAGCACAAGTTGAGTGATGATGAGAAAAAAGCATTGGATCGCGCGTTGTTCAGCCTCCACCTCGCCGCGGGGATTAGTTATTACAAAGCGTACTGCCCATCCGAAATGCAGGTGGACTCCGGGCAACTCACTAAAGACGAAGCGGTATTTTGGACGCAGCTGTACACGCTTGGTCTTGGAGAATTTTTTTATCGCAATGATCTCGATTTTACCGATCTGATTCAGTTTCCTGTTTCTGATGTTGCTCCTCAATCGTTTCAGACAAAAGGAGAAGGGGCGCTCGTTCCCATCGGAGGCGGTAAAGATTCGCTGGTGACTATCGAAGCGCTGCGCGCCGCTGATCATCCGCTCGTGATTTTTAATGTTGGCGAGCAGAAAGCGCTGGAAGCGGTTATCGATGCGGTTGACTCGCGTCGCATCAAAGTTGAACGGCGAATTGATCCGGCTCTTTTTGCGCTGAATACTGAGCCTGACGTTTACAACGGCCACATCCCAGTGACAGCGATTATTAATTGCTTGGCGGTAGTCACGGCGATTGTGCACGGCAAACGCGACATTGTTTTTTCTAATGAGCGTAGCGCCAACGTTGGCAACGTGCAGATGAACGGGATTGAAGTGAATCATCAGTACAGCAAAAGTTTGGAGTTTGAGCGCGATTTTCAAGCGTATGTTGCTGCGTCGATTTCTCCGTCGCTCCGCGTGTTCAGTTTGCTCCGGCCATTTTCAGAACTGATGATCGTGCAGAAGTTTGTCGAGACGGGGAAGTACTTTGATGTCGTGACTAGTTGCAATACATCGTTTCGCTTGGTGAAAGAAAAACCGACAGGTCGGTGGTGTGGGGAGTGTCCCAAGTGTGCCTTTGTCTTTCCGTTGTTCGCGGCGTTTTTACCAAAGGCTGATGTGATGGGTATTTTTGGAGTAAATGTTTTTGAGAACCAGACTCTGCTTCCGGTCTATGAAGCGTTGGTTGGAAAGACACCAGTCAAACCCTTTGAATGTGTGGGTGAGCCAGAAGAAGTGATCGTGTCCCTGGCGATGGCTCATGAGCGCGGGGAGTTTGAAGATGCAGTGATCATGAAATGGTTTGTCGCTGAAGTGCTTCCAGGCGTGAAAGATTTAGAAGCGATGAGGGCGCGAGTCTTCGCTCCAACCAAAGAACACGTGGTGCCAAAGGATTATCTCTCAGTGATCGGCTTATGAAACTTGAAGATTTAAAAGGTCATCGAGTGGTGATGTTCGGCGCTGGCCGCGAAGGTCAGGCCGTAGCGGAGGTGGTGAAGCGCCTTCTGCCGGATCTTGAGTTTGTTATGACCGACGATAAACCTGAGACAATGCCGCGGCTCGAAGATGCGATTGCTCAGAGTGACGCAAATACGATCGTCATCAAAAGTCCTGGTATTCCTCCAAGCCATCCTGCACTTCTCGAGTTTCGCGAGCGCGGAGTGACATTTACTACCTCTACGAATTTGTTTTTTGCGGAACGCAAAGGGAAGGGGAAATTGATTGGCGTGACTGGTACCAAAGGCAAGAGCACCACAGCAAGTTTGATTGCCCATGTGCTCAAAACTGCTGGCATGCCTGTTGAGCTTGTCGGAAACATCGGCGATGCGGCTATCAACCACGTCGATGCCCCAGACGAAACCATTTTTGTCGTTGAGCTTTCGAGTTATCACCTGATGGATTTGGATGTCGCTCCAGATATTGCTGTCGTTACTAACTTGCTCGAAGAGCACATGGATTATCACGGTTCGGTTGAAGCGTATCACGAAGCCAAGATGCGGATTGTGACTCTGCAGAGTGCGTCGGATGTGCTCGTGGCCGACGAAGAAGACTCTGCGCTTCAATCTTGGATCAAAAAGTCGGCGGTGCGGCATCTCTCATTTGCCCAAGCGACAGATGCACTCCTCGATCAACTGGCGATCAAGGGTGGGCACAATCGCAACAATGCTCGAGCTGTCGTTGCTTTGGCACGCGACCTGAACGTGAGCGATGAAGTGATCGCAAAAGCGTTTCAGACATTTGAGCCACTTCCACATCGTCTCCAGGAAATCGGACCCGTCAACGGAATCTTGTTTGTCGACGACTCGATCTCGACGATCCCAGAGGCGACTCTTGCTGCCATCGATCTCTATGCTGATCGTCTCGGGTCCATTATTCTCGGCGGCCAAGATCGCGGATACAACTTTGATGCTCTTGCTGAACGACTCAAGCCACTCAATATAAAAGTATTTGTCATGCCTGGAGGGGATCGACTGCAAGAAGCACTCGCCAAAGCAGTCGTTCCGTTTACCCCCATCACCGAGCTCAAAGAAGCTGTCGAAGCTTCCTTCAAAACCCTTAAACACGGCCAAGTCTGCTTACTTTCCCCTGGCTCCCCAAGCTATGGCCAATTTAAGAATTTCGAACACCGCGCCGAAGTGTTCAAGCAAGCTATCGACAGTTGCGCCTCGCCTTAATTTTAGCTAGAATAAACCCGCTATGGGATCAGTTATCCTCTTTTTAGTTGTTCTCTCGGTGCTTGTGCTCGTTCACGAGGCCGGGCATTTTTTTACCGCACTCTGGATTGGCGCCAAGGTCGAGGAATTTGGTGTGGGCTTTCCGCCACGGGCGTTATCGAAAATCAAAAATGGCATTCGTTATTCGATTAACTGGATTCCGCTTGGGGGGTTTGTGAAGATCAAGGGCGAGTCAGGAGCTGATCGCACCGATCCTGATTCCTTTGGATCAAAGCCAGCCTGGAAGCGATTTATTGTATTGATCGCTGGTGTGGCCATGAACGTCATCCTCGCGGCGGTGCTCTTCTCTATCGGCTATGGCATTGGCATGCCCCAAGTGATCGACGATCTCGCTCCTTCCGCCCACGTCCGCGACGAAATGATTTACGTGGTCAACGTGGCAGAAGCAAGTCCGGCAGGGGAAGCGGGGATTGCTGCCGGAGACATCTTGCAATCGATTGATAGCAACACTTTTGCTTCGGCCGATGAGGCGCAAGCATACATTCAAAGTCACACCGACGCAGCCATGACCCTGGTCGTCAAACGCGACGCAGACTTTTTCACCTACACGGCAACGCCCCGTGAACTTCCGGAAGCTGAGGGGAGAAAAGTTCTTGGGGTCGGATTGGTCACAACCGGCGTGGTTTCTTATCCATTATACCTCGCGCCCGTGAAAGGGGTCGAGGCAACGATCTTCTTCACTAAAGAAATTTTGATCGCCTTTTACGATCTCATCAAAAATTTGATTATCCACCAAGAAGTGGCGGTTGATCTTTCTGGCCCCGTTGGGATTGCGGTCATGACTGGCGAAGTTGCCAAACTCGGATTCGTCTACTTACTACAATTCGGGGCGCTTTTGTCGATTAACCTCGCGGTCATCAACGTGCTGCCGTTTCCAGCGCTTGATGGCGGTCGGATTCTCTTCTTAGTGATTGAAAAGGTGATTGGTCGTCCCGTCCCATCTCGCGTTGAAGGCATCGTCCATAGTGTCGGCTTCATGCTCCTTATGGCCCTGGTCGTTTTGGTCACCTACAAGGATCTGGTAAAGTTTTTGTAAGCGACTCGTTTATTTACGTTGTATGCCTGAATCCAAATCCCCAGCAGAATTCCTTGTCGGGAGGTACCCAAACCTGCCGGGTGAAGCGCCGGTGGATCGCGCTGTGCGGGCATCGAATGGCAGAGAAGATGGTAAACCGCCGGCCAAATCCAAAGAGGCCCGCGTTGGCCGTTACATCGATCTGCTAGATCGTGTAGTTGAAGCAAAACAGGAAGGAGGCGATCGTTTGAAAGCGTATGAGCGCTTGGAGAAACGCTTTCTTGATCAAAACGTAACCAAATTTGAAGAAATTCCGGAAAGCTACTGGAAGGTTCGGGATAAAATCATGATTGAACGCGGCCAAGGGGGAGACTTGGAACGATTTTCCAAAAAGCAGAATGACGAGGCACGTCATGAACACGCCAAGGCTGTGCTCGGGGATCAGCGCGCTTCGCTCGAACAGTGGGTGGATTATTTTGCTTCCCCGGATTCTGGGACGATTCCTACTGCCTTTAAGTATTGGGTTTTGCGTGAAGTTACCAAACTCAAAGAATACGATAAGGACAAAAAAGTCTTCCCCGCTCGTTCAAAAGGCACGGTGGCCCAGTTTCCAGATTTGAACCATGAAGGTCTTGCGTACATCATCGATGCTGTTTCGAAACACTTGCAAGGGATTGGGGTTGAATTTGAACACGATATCCAGGACGAAGAAAGCAAAATATTCTTGGACGCTCTCAAAAAAGAAGATTTTGCAAAGTTGTACGCCTGGGCCAATGAGCTCATGCACCCAATTCCCGAACACCTTCTGCCAACCACAGAAGGAGATTGGGTTTATTACGCACAAGGGTCAGATCATATGCCTTTAGTTGAATCTGTGCGCGGTAAAGGCACGGGCTGGTGTACTGCTGGCGAACAGACCGCCAAAGGTCAACTGGCGGGTGGCGGTTTTTGGCTTTACAAGACGTTGGATGATGATGGGAATGCAACGATTCCCCGACTTGCTATTCGCATGGAAGGTGATGCTATTGCTGAAGTCCGTGGTATCGCCAAAAAACAGAATGTTGATGAATTCATGAGTGAAGTTTTGAGGAACAAATTACAAGAAATGCCAGGAGGTGCCATTTACTTGAAACGCACCGATGACATGGATCACATGAAGGTGATCGAAACCAAACAAAAAGCCCATGAGCCGTTAACCCAAGAAGACTTGCGATTTATTTACGAACTGGATGCCAAAATTGAAGGCTTTGGTTATGTGAGAGGTACACGCATCCAGAAGATTCGTGAAGGGAGAAATGTTGAAGTAGACATGCTTGTTGTTTTTGAGTGCACGACGGAACAAATCGCTCATTCGGTTCGTGAAATTAACGAAGATACCAAAGCCTACGTTGGCAAACTCGAGCCGGGGATTTTTGACCGCTTGCCTGAGAGCGTTGAGTACATATTCGCCAAGTTCCCTGAAGGGCAAGTTCGTAGGTACAGCATCGAGATTGGTGGAAAGGATGAGCACGAACTCGTGGTACTGCTTGAACGGAATGGATATAGCTATAATGGCGCTAAATGGATGCTTGAGCATGATGATTTTAAGCGTTCGGTGCGTGAGTCAGACTCAAAACAACCAGATTGGAAAAAGTGGAAACTCAAATCTCCGGAAGAAGCAACGCTTATCCTTCTACGCGTTAAGGACTTAGGATTCCGAGACGCGACGATAGATCAAATCTATGCCCGAGCACAAGAATTGGGCCTTGAACTCTGCCCGCCAGAGGTGGGTCCGCTGTTTCGTCTGGGATATACAAACCAGCCGGTCAACAAAGATGTTTTTGTGGGCATGAAGCCAATTTATGACGGTGTCTTCATGATCCAATGTCCTGGCGACGGTTCGGGGCTCAGCACCCATGAGATCGAGCCGAACACCATGTTGTTTGCGAGTGACCTGTTCATCTTCCGTCTACGCAAGAAACCCTTGAACCTTTAGTCCATTTTAAGGTTTTTGATCCACTGGTTCTTTGAACGCCTGCCTTGAAGGTAAGGGTGAAGGCTGCTATTATTGATCCATTCTTATGAGCAAACTAGAATCCTTAGAAGAGGAGCTAAAAAGAGCTTTGGTTGTCGTCGGGGACGAGGCCGGTCTGGAATCAGTGCGCGTCGAGTTTTTGGGGCGCAAAGGGAAGCTCGCGGAAGCGATGAAGAAGCTTGGGGAGCTTCCTGTACAAGAACGGAAACGGATGGGCGTAGAATTGAATGAAGTGAAGGAGAAAATGGAGGCCTTGTTTGGAGCGAAACACAATTCGTTTGAGCACAAAAAGTCGTCGATGCTGGCGGAGTCTGAATGGATTGATGTGACACTTCCAGGTGTTGCTCCAGCCGAAGGACATCTGCATTTAACCACGCAAGCGATCATGGAGATCGAACAGATTTTTAATCGCATTGGATTTACGCGTATTCCTGTTCCTGAAGTTGATTGGGACTGGTACGCATTCGAGGGAC
>JBBUGS010000005.1:0-8235 GCA_038056005.1 Patescibacteria group bacterium | reverse complement strand
GCTCCCAATCACGAGCCCGACAAAAGTCTACTACGGACTTCTGAAACTTTTGAATATCAGTCATAGTCTCTCTTAGCGAATTGCCACTATACTAACATTATTCTATGATTTCCACATATGCTTAAAAAGATGGGCAAAATCGCCCTTTGGGTTATTGGGGGGTTCTTAGTCATTGGTACTGTCTCAGCAGCCATAAACACGGCACCAGAAACTGACAGAAAACCCCTAAGTGAAATCATCACCCCCGACGTCGCGCCCGCCGCAGCAGTTATTGAGACCCAACCCGAACCGACCGAAAGCACTTCGGATACCCCAGCACCCACCCCAACTTCAACTCCCACTTATTACATCAACACGGACGGTAACAAAATCCAAAGTCCCACTTATTACAATTCAGCTCCTGCAGGCGCTACGGCGCAATGCGGCGACGCCACTTACAGCTTTAGTCAACACCGAAGTGGAACGTGCTCGCATCACGGCGGAGTTGGAGAATGGCTTTAATCAGCAATTAAATAATCAGACAGTCATGCCTGCCAGATAATAATTTCCTGCCTCAAACTTATCCAAGTCTTCCGGAGAAAAGCCATTTTGCAAATAAAGAGTCACATTGTTAAAAAGCTTCTGAAAGTTTTCTTCAATAGAAGTATAGGCGGGTGACTGTTTGATGTCATTAAATTGCCAATTAATTACCAAGCTCCGATTGTTTTTTTTAAAATCGATGAGTTTAATTATCACTGTCTTTGCTTCGGCAGGGTACTCCTGTAAAATAAAACTTGCGATTTTAATATAAAACACTACCAAGTGATCGCGTTGATCTAGTGTACTCTTTTCTAAAAAATTCAACTTTGATTTCACTTTTTCAAAATCCCTTTGGCATAAATAGAGTTCAAGCAAGTTACTGAGTGCACTGAAGTTTTTAGTATTGATAGAAAATACTTGCTCGTATATCTTTGTGGCGCGGCTGTAGTCTTTTGCTTTAAAATGCGTGTATCCTTCATCTTGTAATTTGTCGATCCTATTTTCGATTACCTGAAGAAATGCAAAGTAACCGACAAAAATCGCAAAGACTAACGCAGTCACTTGTCCAACGATATTTATATATGTGTTTAATTCTGAAACCGGTGCAAATAATAAGACTAGGACGTAAACACCTGTCGTAAGTAATGAAAAAATGATCACAAAAAACCAATACCTCCTAATGAGTGGCGCTCGAGACATCACATCTTTGACTAATCCTTTAAACTTTTTACGAAGCAACAAAGTAAGTACAGATCCCAAAATTAAGGCTATCAAAAAACCGTACCAATATTGCAATAATGCTTGAAACATAGATTTTAAGAAATTCTAGGACAATCAGCTTAACTAGACTTTTGGCCTGAAGTCATTCCTACTCCAGTTCCACAGTACTGGATGCATATCGACCGGGTCAATGCCGGAGCCGGAGAGGAGGTTGCGCCAGGCGAGGGCGATGGTTTCAGGGCTAGCGGATGGGTCGACCAGGCCGAGTTTGACGGAGCACTGGGCAACGTGAGTATCGGGAATAATCGAAATAAAACCCATGTTGGCAAATTTGGCGTCGGTGTACTGAGTCAAAATATACAGCCAATAATTAGCCATCTTGGGTCCACGCAAATACGGAAAGTGATCTTTGTGCGTCACTTGCAGCAAATTCAAAACTTTCTGAGCGTCCATCTTTCCCCCTTTCAAAACCTCCCGCGGATCATCGGCAAAGCGCTCATGCAGCGTCGCCGAGATCTTAGTCCAAATCTGAGTATGCTTATTGGGTTGTAAGCTCAGTTTATGTTTGAGAAGATCGGCGCGCACTTTTTCGAGCGGGGTTGCGACAACTTGCTCAGGATAAAACAAATAGTTTGTTTCTGGGTCCTCCCACGTCGCGAGGGCCGACTTCCACATTGCCGGCGAACTGCGCTGAAAATTCAAACACGGCGGTAAGGTGAAATATAAATAGTTTTCTCGGCTCTCTTTTGGATGCCCTGGATTGACCTCATGGCTCGCCAACGTCGGAATCGCTCCGGCGTGAAACAAGCGATGTAATTCTTTAATGCGCTCAAGTTGATTCATATGTCAATCGAGTTTCTGCATCTCCCATAAGGTATAGAATCGCCCACGGAGCTTGTAAAGTTCGTCAAAGGTGCCGGATTCAATCAGCTCACCTTTTTCTAGAACCAAAATGCGATCCATTTCTTTGATGGTGGTTAGTCGGTGTGCAATGACAATAGCCGTAACTTGTTGAAAAAAGACATGCAACGAATCACGAATCTTTTCTTCTGACTCCAGGTCAAGATGCGAGGTGGCCTCGTCCAAAAACAAAATGTCGGGATTTTTAAACACCGCACGGGCAATCCCCAAGCGTTGACGCTCCCCACCAGAAAGTTTAACGCCCTTTTCACCAATCATTGTGTCCACCCCTTCAGGGAGACGAGGAATGAAAGACGAAACATGGGCAATATCGAGAGCTTTCGTGAGAGCGGCGTCATCATTGGCCCATGCCGCATTTGCAATGGTGATATTTTGACGCAACGAGAAGTTAAATACTTCCGTGTCCTGCAACACCACCGTCGCACTTTTATAATACGAATGCTTTTTGATCTTTCGAAGCGGCAACTCATCAATCAAAATTTCTCCTGTATACTCCTCGTTCTCTTTAAGAAGCAGCTTGAAGAGTGTCGACTTCCCTGCTCCGGAAAGTCCAATCACTCCCACGCGCTCGCCGCGACGAATATCAAAGCTCACATTCTTGAGCACCTCGTGCTCCCCGTACGAAAAACTCACGTTCTTCAGCGAAATCTTTTTCCAATTCTCAGGGAACTCTTTCTTTCCGCCCTTTCCTTCTTTGTGCACCGGTAGAGACAGGATGCTCATCATCCGACCGATGGAGTATTTGCTGACAATCAAATCTTGCACCACATCCGACAGTTCACCGACGGCTTCGTACACCCGGTTGAAATACATGTGGAAGAGAATCAAAAAGCCTACCTCAAAATGGCCCTGAGTAATTTGAAAGGCAATAAAGGCAAAGACAACAACGCGGAATGCGTTCGTCCAAAGACCTAAAAAGTGGTTGCGGGTTTGAAACCAAAAAATGCGCTGGCGAACTTTAGAAAAGACTTCACGCGCCGAGGCTTTAACGTTCGCGAGCAATCCATCCGAGATGCTTAACACTTTCACCGTGCGCACGTTGTTGATCCCTTCGAACAATAGGCCATTCAAATCTTCTTCTTTGGCATTCACTGCTTTCGCCGCATTGCTGGCCTTACGCAGGAGTGGGACGGAGATGAGATAGAAGCTGATAATAAAGGCGACGGTGACGAGCGAAATAAACCGATCAACGGTTGCGAGAATAACCACAACACCAACCAGGTTTACACAAATCTCAATCAAGTTGTTGATCCAAATACGGACCATAAAATTGATTGCTTCGGCACCTTTTTCCACCCGCTTTAACTTGTTCCCCGAATTTTCCTTCTCGTGCCATGAATTTTCAAGGTCAAATAAATGCTCCAGACTTCGCTCTTGAGCATCAAGTGACGCTCGCTCAGCTGCAGCGAAACCGATCAGCCGCGCACCGTACTGGCCACCATTTCGAATGATGCTCGCCACTCCCCAACCGGCAATCAAATACCAAGCAGGCATGAGCGAATCGCCGGGTTGATAGTTAGTGAGGAAGGTGGTGACCGCCGCAAGCGCATAGGCGGGATAGAGCCAAGCCAAATCACCCGCCAGACGGAACAAACTGGCGGCAATCAGCCTTCCACGATACGGCGAAAGAAAAACGAAGAGATCGCGGATGAGATCTCTTGCTGAATAATGTTGGCCGTCAGTTGTATCAATAAATCGCTTAGCCATGGTGATAAGTATAGCAAAACTATCCGAGCGCGGCGATTAAGTCGTCTATAACTTTTTTATCCTCACTGACCGTTTTTTGATCAATCTCACTCGACGTATTTTGATTGAATTGAATCCCCTTTTCTGAGAGCCAAAAGATGCGATTCAACAAAGCGTAAACAATGACCATTCCACGCTGACTGGCGCTAAGCTGAAGTTCCGTGATAACCGCCTCGGTGTACGTCTTGCCATAAGGCGTCCCATACCAACTGGCTTCGATGCGCCCAATACAATCCAATGGGTCGCCATATTCCATGGTATCGAGATCCACCAACCCTACGAACTTACCATCAGCGATCATGACATTCTTGGAACTCATGTCGTCATAGTAGAACGTCGACGGCACGCCATCAAAATAAGTTTGATAGCGTTTCAAAAGATCGTCAGCTACCTCCAGATACTTGTCTCCTACAACGCCCGTCTTTGCATTCCTTTCTTGAACATCATTAACCATCGAACGCATAAGATCCGTCCATGAATCATACAATTGAGGACTGTCTGGACCGACCCAACCAAATTTTCCATTGGTCGGAATATCCTGAAGCGATTGCCAGATGTGCGCTACCTCCTTAGCAATAGCCGCAAGTTGGCTCTCTGAAAGTTTCGACACCACATCTCTTAAATCCTGCCCCGGAAGAAGCGTTTGTATTTGATAACCAAAAGGGACGACAGTCTTTGAGTAGTCAGACGCAATAACTTCTGGGACCACAATCCCCCGCTCGCGAAAGAGTGGAATATGTTTCTCTGAGCCAATCATTTTTGAGACATCCTCGTTGAGTCGAACAATGACCGTACGGCTAGGTAATTGCACACGATAAACCTCATTGCAGGACCCTGTGGTCATGCGCTCAATAGCCAGACAGCCTTCGGCCAATTCATTTTTGATAACTTGTTCTACGACTTGTTGATGATCATGCAAAAGCTCCATAGACTAACGCCTTAATCGCTTTCGATAAATCGCTATAAAAATGAGGCCGTTGACGATAAGCATATTAGCCGGAAAGGCCCAGGCGGTGAAGCTCCAGGATTGAATGACGACTAAAGCAGTAATTCCGCTGACGAAACTCGCTGCGTAGGCGATGCCTGTTTCTGTCTCCGGGTGCTTCCAAGCTTTGATGAGTGTTGGGGTGGTAGCAAAAAAGTCGCTGAGAATGGCTAGCGCCACGGCTACGGCGGGTTCTTTTGTGAGTGCCCACAAGATCAAAGCAAGCACCGACAGCGCTCCGCAGATGTAATCAAAGCGACCAAGTTTCCAATACGCATTTTTATTGAAAAAAGAAGCGAAGAAAATGAGTAATGTAACAAATCCAGTCATGAAGACTGGAACGACCGGCCAGGTGACGCCATCCGAGAGTGAAGCCGCGCCGGTAATCATCGGGGACACGGTCCACATCAGGAATGTGACACGATTGGGTTTGGTGGTCCCGCGTAGCGTATCGCGCAAATACAGTAAACTGCCGCAAAAATTTAGCACCGAACCAAAAATGACAATAAGCGCGGCCATAAATAACATCACTTGCGCTTGGGCACTTGGCTCGGCCTGCCCGTTTGTTTATAAAATTTGGGTGCAGAGGCGCCTGTCTGACCTTTCAAGGAATCGTTAATCTTAGCCGCGAACTTTTGCGAGGCTTTGCGTAAAGCATGATCACGTTTTGGTGCGGACATATAATTTTATCTTACCACACGAGTACCATCGGCTCGCCTTTTTGGAGGCTGTTCCAAATGAATAAGATCGTGAGGGACAAATGACTTGGTCTCAAGCGTCACCTCCTCGGTGGAACCGTCATCGCGCTCCACTTTGAGGGTGTGATGGGTCAGCGACACTTTGGTGAAAGTAGTCTTCATGCCACCTTATTTTATCACGCTTTAAAAATAGCGACGGAAAGTTTGACAAAGCGAGCTATTCCCTGCAAAGTTGCCCCGGTACTGCGGACAACCGCAGCCACAACCCACCCGGAGTTCTAGAATGACCGGTCCTCTCTCCCCCCGACTCCTCATACTCGGAGTCATCCTCTGCGTGATCGCGGCCTTGGCAGGGCCGTACGTGACGCTCAAGCTCGGCATGAGCGTGGACCTGAGCTACGGCGGGATGTTCCTCGCCGCCGCTCTCCTCGCCAAGGGCGCACGCGACAACCGCGAACTCGCCGTCCAGTTGAACATCATCCAGGCGATGATCAACGCGGTGAGCGGTGTCGGATTCATGGTCGTGATCCTCGCCGCCTTCCACTACATCAAGGGCGAGTTCGGTCGCGACATCGACTTCAACCCCACCTGGTGGCAGATGGGGGTCTGGCTGACCATTTCGGCCTACCTCGGTGTGTTCGTAGGCGCGATTCCACGGCGGACGATCCTCGCGGACCGCACGCTCACCTGGCCCGCCGCCCGCGGTGTCCTCGTCGTTGCGCATACCCTCACCGACCCGGCAGCTACTGCGCTGAACACCCGTCGCAAGGCGGTCCTCTCGGTCACAACCGCACTCGCAGGGTTCCTGACCTTCCTGCGCGACAGCCTCGGTGTGATCACCCCCATCGTCGGCAACAAGGCGCTCAACCTCATGATGGGCCTCGAGTTCGTGGGTCTCGGCTTCGGGATGCTGGTGCCCCTCGGGATTGGCCTTTCGGGACTCCTCGGAGTGTGGATCCTCGCCAACTTCGGCGAGACCGTGGGGCAGCTCGCGGCACTCTCCGGAACCTCCGAGGTCAACTGGGCGCAGTGCCGCACCGAGATCGCCGCCGGAGAAATCACCGACTTCCTCCGGGTCAACTGCGGCGAAGCCGCAAAGTATCTCGGAGCGGGCTCACATTTCAAGCACATCGTCCTCTGGATGATGTGGCCGGCGACGGCGATGATGGTCGCCTCGGCACTCACGAGCGTGGTCCTCTCGCTCGCCAAGAACGCCCTCATGACGACGTCCGTCGTCGGCGAAGTCGAAAGCCAGGCCGACGAGCACATTCCGACCTCGTGGATCGTCGGCGGAACGATCGTGTGCATCGGACTCCTCATCTTCGTCCAGGACCTGTGGTTCGACATGCCCTGGTACCAGGTGATGGTGGCGATCGCAATCCAGCCGGTCCTCATCGTGGCCGGGCTGCGCGTTCTCGGCCTCACCGGACAGGGCCCGGTCTCGCTCATGGCCAACGCCACCCAGTTCCTGTTCGGCCTCATCTGGCCGGCCCACGTCAAGGAGAACCTGGTGGCGGCGCAGATCGCGGCCGACCCGGCCGCTTCGAGCGAGGGAACGATCTCCTCGTTCTGGGTCGCCCAGCGCCTCGGCGGGAGCTTCCGCACCCTCATCGTCGCCCAGCTCCTGATGCTCCCCATCGGCGCCTTCCTCCTCCCGGTCACCTTCACCATGCTCGCGAACCGCTTCGGCATCGGGCTCGAGCCGGGTCAGCTCGCGGCACCGACGGGGCTGAAGATTGCCTCGCTCGCCATCGTGATGGAGAAGGGACTCACCGCGTTGCCGCACGGAGCGCTCACGGCCTCGATCGCGGCGATCGTCTTCGGAATCTTGGTCGAGATCCTGCTCACCATGACCAAGACCGACGCCGAGGGCAATGAAGTCCAGCGCTTCCCGTGGCTCCCGGTGCCCTCGGCTCTCGGATTCTCCCTCATCCTCCCGCCAACGCTCTCGATCGCCACCGCGGTCGGCAGCATGATCTCGTTCACATGGCGGAAGGTTGCGGGCGGGGACGTCGGAAGCTACATCCTCTACGGCGCACCGATCGCCGCGGGACTCATGGCAGGCGAGGCAATCGTCGGCGGGATCCTCCTCCCCATCCTCGCGACCCTCGTCGAGTTCGTGAACTCGCTCCTCTCGTAGAGGGGACCGCGCACTAGACCGCGTACCGCGACTTCAAAACGCCCTGGGCGCCGCTGGTGCCTGGGGCGACTCAATTTGTAAATATCATTTACCTTCCTCCGCCCACTTTACGACTCGGAAACAAGTATAAAAGCACTGAGACAATCAAAATATTTTTGATAATGTACTGGCCCTCAAGCGTCGGCACAAACGCGCCGCTCCAGGTTGCTGCTGGGAGAAGGACGAGTGGGCCGGCGGTCATGATCAGATGAATCGCGATAAACACCGTTGTTACTTTGGTAGCGCGCGAAAACAAAACAAGAAGACCAAGCGCCATCTCAAAAATCCCAAACAAAATTAGGAACGTGGCAAAAGGCATGATCGGCATTGTGCGATTGTAGAGCTGTTCGATGAGGGCTGTCGCCGGACTCTCCCCTACCACTTTCAAAATCCCGAACCAAAAGTAGACAACGAAAATCGCAAAGCGAGCGAATTGAGTGGCAAACATATACTAACAGTGTACTAAA
>JBBUGS010000004.1:0-1383 GCA_038056005.1 Patescibacteria group bacterium | reverse complement strand
CGCCCCGACCGAAACCGGCCCAATGTCGTAGGTCGCCACAGCCTTATACCAAAGGCCAGTACCACCGTACTCCGCGATCCCGAGCAGTCGCAGGTTTTTGACGTGGAGCGACGAGTACACCATGGCACGCCACGGGGCATCCGCCGTCTCTATGCCGCCCGCGACACCGAGCGAGAAGCTCTGCGTCGGGCTCCACGTCGGACCGATGTACGCCTCCGCGTACCCCGGCGACACCACGAGCGTCGTCGTCACCGACAGATGGTCGACAATGCCGACGTCCACGATCGTCTTGGCGCGCGGAACAAAGCCCTCTTCGCTGATCCGATTCTCCGAACCGATCAGGATGAAGGGCTCGGCATTGGCGAAGGAAACGAGAGAAGCGATAAGCAGGAGCATGAGAATCTCGCAGGTGAATTGTTTCTGTTCAAATCTGCTACAGGAATCCCGCAGCCTCATCGAACAACCCAAATTACCAAAAATCCGCACATCTGTCCAAATCAGATGGACTCTACATTCATATATAAACCATATAATAAAGGCTATATCGCTGTTGGTTAAGTGTTGACAACATACGCGTCAAATCGTATTCTTCCCCCATGTTGCACCAAACATTAGAAAAACTCGGCTTTACCAAAAAAGAAATCGAGGTCTATCTCGCCTTGCTTCAACACGGAAAAATGGCGCCTGCAGAAGTAGCAAAACTCACCCGCATTAGCCGCCCAACCGTGTATAGCGTGGCAAAGGAACTTATTAAAAAAGGCGTTGTACTCGAAGACCTTGGAGGGAAGTCACGCACACTCATCGCTAAAAAGCCTCAAGATCTCGCAATTCTCGTCAATCGCGAACAAAAAGCGCTCGACGAAAAGAAAAAGATCGTACAAAACGCGATCGAAGAACTGAGTCGCGTTGCGCAAAACACCAAATACGCAATTCCAAAAATCGTCTTCATTCCCGAAGAAGAACTAAACAATTACTTGTACAAGCAAACCGTCACCTGGAACGAAAGTATTCATAACACCGACGGTATTTACTGGGGATTTCAGGACAACACACTCGTCGACCATTATCAGGAATGGATCGATTGGTACTGGCACCAGCCCATCAAAACACCCATGCTCAACCTACTCAGCAACGCATCAGACACCGAACGGAGAATGGACATGAAGGCATACAAAAATCGAAACATTCGCTTCTGGTCAGAGTCCGGATCATTCACCGCAACAACGTGGGTTATGGGAAACTATGTCACCATGATCGTCACCAATAAACACCCTCATTATCTCATCGAAATTCACGACGCCATGATGGCACAGAACCTCAGGCAACTTTTTAAAGGAATTTGGAAGTCACTCAAATAGTGATAAAGTAGAATAAGCAGTGAAG
>JBBUGS010000003.1:0-19865 GCA_038056005.1 Patescibacteria group bacterium | reverse complement strand
TTGCCGGGTAGCGACGTCGGGTTCGGATAAGCGCTGAAAGCATCTAAGTGCGAAGCCGACCCCAAGATTAACATTCACTATGAGACTCCTGCGAGATGAGCAGGTTGATAGGCGCTAGGTGTACGCGTGGTAACACGCTTAGCCGAGGCGTACTAATCGGTCCAGCTCTCCAAACACGAAACGAGTAATTGTTCAGTTCAAAAATTCTCAAACAGCAACCCTGATTCATCAAAGAGAGTCAGAGTTCTGGTGGCACATCCCAAAGGGTCACACCTGTTCCCATCCCGAACACAGAAGTTAAGCCTTATGGGGCCGATGGTAGTCCGTTAGGGCGAGAGTAGGTGGCCGCCAGAACTTTGACTCTCTTTTTGCGTCCAAAAATACGCTCCCGCAGTGAGCGGGTGGGCGGGTCGAGCGCCGGGATCGGCTGCGTTTTTACGCTCGGATGAATGTAGTCGATGTCGTGGACGATAAGGGTTTCTTCCCGGGCGCCGTATTGATCCGTCGGCGCGATCGGCAATTCAAAAGCCAGGCGAATGCCTGGCCCGCGAATGTAAATTAATTGTTCATGAATCCAACCTTGAATAAATTGGCGACGAAGACGTTCAAGGCTGCCATCTTGGCCTAAGCACACCGTAAGGAGTTGACAGGTGCCCGTTGTCGTTGAGAATCCATGGAAGACCCCGGCGGGGACGATCATCGTATCGTGTTCGTGCATAGCCGTGCGTCGGCCATCGGCGGTTAAGAGTTCGCACGAACCATGAGCGACATAAATGAGCTGATCATGATCAGGATGGCGATGCTCAGGCGCTTCGACCGGCCCGCGCAGGGTTGCTGCTGAAATTACAACCCCTTCGCGACGAATCACATCGCGGGTGGCGAAACTTCCTGGAGCAGTGAGTGGCCAGAGTTGCATAGAGATATGTATAGTTGGTCATGATTCGCTTTCCTTGTCAACCACGAATAAGTCGATTACCATTCCTCCATTGTATGGCCAAGGTCAAGATTGTCATTTTAGCTGCAGGAAAAGGCAAACGGCTCGAAGCGTTGGGGCTCAATGTGCCGAAGCCTCTCATTCCCATACACGGGAAGCCCATGATTCGCCACTTGCTCGACGCGGTTCGGGAAGCCGGCGTGGATAACGCACCCACTTTAGTGATCGCTCCAGATAACGAGCAGCAATTCCGCGAAGTTCTCGCCGATACCGGCTGCCAGTTTGTTATTCAAAACGAGCAGCTCGGCACTGGGCACGCGGCCATGACTGCCCGCGAACAGTTTGATGGCGCTGACCATGTCATGATCCTCTATGGGGATCACCCCACAGTCTCCGCGACCACCATTCGTCGGCTCGCCGAGGAACACGAGAAAAGCGGAGGAGTGCTAACCCTCGCCACGGTTACGTTTCCTGATTTTGAAGGCTGGCGGCAGTGGTTTTATAACTTTGGCCGCATTGTTCGCGACGGGGCCGGGAACATTTCCCGCATTGTTGAGCTTAAAGATACAACGGAGGAAGAAAAAGCGATCACTGAGTTGAATCCGGCTTACATGATTTTCCGCCGGGATTGGTTGTGCGATCATTTTGATCAACTCACCACAGATAACGTTCAAAAAGAATACTATTTAACCGACTTAGTTGAGCTCGCTGTTTCTGAACATCAGCCAATCCATTCTATCCTTATTGAGGATCCAATCGAGGCGATTGGGATCAACACCCCTGAGCAGCTCAGTGCGGCTGAAGAAGCCCTTTCACAATAATATATGCGCGTGATTACCGATTGGCATTTGCATTCCAAATACTCGCGAGCGTGTTCTCCGGATTTAACCCTGGAGAATAATGCTGTCTGGTGTGAAAAGAAGGGGGTCAACGTGCTCGGGACCGCAGACTTTACGCATCCAAAGTGGTTTGCCGAGATTAAAGACAAGCTCGAGGAGGCCGAACAAGGAATGTTTAAGTTGAAAGGCTCAAATTCGAAGATGCGCTACATGTTAACCAGCGAAGTGGCGCAGATTTATAAAAAAGATGGGGCGGTGAGGCGTATTCACAATATTATTTTGGTTCCGACGGTTGCCGACGTTGAAGCAATCATTAAAGCCCTCGAAGATCGCGGCTGTAATTTGTCTGCTGATGGCCGCCCGATCCTTGGTATCGAGTCTGAAGAGCTCATGAAGATCTTAATCGGGATCGATGAGAAGATTATGTTGATTCCTGCGCACGCCTGGACGCCGTGGTTTTCCGTGTTTGGTTCCAAGTCTGGTTTCAATTCGCTCGACGCGTGTTACGGATCGATGGCGAAGTATATTTATGCGATTGAAACAGGGCTCTCGAGTGATCCTTTGATGAACCGCAGTCTCTCGGCGCTGGATAACCTGATGTTGGTCTCGAACTCCGATGCCCATTCGCCACGAAACTTTGGTCGCGAGGCCAATGTGTTCGAGATGGATGAAGACAAGATCACCTACGACGAGTTCTTACGCATATTTAAGGAACGTGACACATCAAAGTTCAAATACACGATCGAGTTCTACCCAGAAGAAGGGAAATACCACGTTGATGGTCATTCGGATTGTGAGTTTTTTTGCGAGCCGGCGGAGACCAAACGCCTTGGTGGTCGCTGCCCTAAGTGTGGCAAGAAGTTAACAGTCGGAGTGTTATCTCGCGTCGAGGAACTTGGGGATCGCAAGCCGAGCGAATCGGTGCGCCAATCATTTAAATCCATTGTCCCTCTCGAGATTATCATCGCCGAGTCTCTCGGTTTGGCTGGCACTGCCTCGAAAAAGGTACAGGCGATGTACGAAAAGCTCAACAAAGAGCTTGGGAGTGAGTTTGCTATATTATTGGATGTCCCAATCGACGAAATCAAACGCGTTGATCCAACGGTTGCCGAGGCCATCGACCGCGTTCGCCAAGGCAAACTCAATATCCGCCCGGGTTATGACGGTGTTTACGGTCAGGTGCATATCTTTTCAGACCAAGACCAAATCAAACCGAAGCAGGCGAGTCTTATTTAGCGCAACACAAAATCTCCCAACACGTGTGTGGGAGATTTTGTAAATCCGACGGATCGGATTTAGCGTCGGCGCTTTGCGGCGCGGCGCTTTGGAGCGGCCTTGCGCTTTGCCACTTTCTTGGCTGGCTTGCGCTTGGCTACCTTGCGTTTCTTGGCTGCCATACTCGTATGAGTTAAAAATAATTTTTCTTTTGTCCTCCTCACGATCGACGTTTGAAAACTCGTGAGATGCTTACAGTATAAAACACTTCGCGTTGTTTGCAAATAGTTTTTGCAAACCTGTCAAGACTACTCACGCACATCAACCGGTGTTCCGACATCCGCGAAGTTGTAAATCCATTTGATGTTGTCGAGATTCACATTGACGCATCCGTGACTCATCGGGTGTCCAAAATTGTTATGCCAATACGCGTAATGAATATAAATGTGATTGTAGATGCGCAAGTTCCATGGAACAAGTCCGAGGGAATAGTTGCGCGGATCGCCTGGGCCGTAATACCAAGTGTAGTCAACGTACGGAAGTTTAGCGAGGACGGAGGTATTTCCGACAGGAGTCGCCCAAGGGTATTTACCGCTAGAAATAGCGAAAGTATTGGCTAAAAGGCCATTTTCGTAGGCATAGAGCTGTTGCTCAGAAATGTCGACCACGATGCGTTTAGCATCCGTGAATGAAGAAAAAAGTGCGCGATCAGGTGAAACAATTATTTCGTCATCACCATCACTGTCGATATCGGCCGCTGTTGCGTTCACACTTCCGAACGGAACATCAACAGCCAAGTTCACAATGTCATTCGCGATGTGGCCACCTTCCGTCGCTGTTGCAATGATGTGATTACGTAACACAAACAGTGATGAAGTGGTTGTCGTATGATTTTCTTGCGTTGTTTGTTCTTCCACACCCCTGTGGATAACATACGACTTGATTACGTGATGACCAGATGTTTTTTGTAGTGTTGCGTAAAGTTTACTGTCGTGAATAGTTGTTACCACGCCGCCAGTTTCATCTTCGGCGAATGCAAAAAAATCATCTTGCAGTTCCCACTGTTCATCATTAAACTCCCAAATGCGCACATGTGGCCCGCCGGTTGGGCCGGGGGACGTCACCAACTCTGCGCGACCGTCGTTATCAAGATCGCCGCACGAGATGTGCACTCCACCACGAAACGCTTCGTCGTAAGCAAAAAAGCCGTTGTGTTTCAAAACGCCCATGTGATCGAAGGTGCGAACTTGAGGGCCAGCGCCGAATTGCGTACCAGTGACGATATCGTTTGTGCCATCACCGTCGATATCACAAATTGCGACGTTGATTCCGAGGCCCATGGTCTGATCGTATGCCAAAAAGCCTCCAATCACCGATCCGTCGGCGCGATAGACCGTCACCCGGGGTTCATTCCCTAGCCCGTTCCCGATCACAATCTCTGGCACGCCATCTTTGCCCAAGTCCCCAACCGCGACTTTCACTCCGCCAGCACGGTTAGCTGTTGGAACATCAAAGGAAGACTGGATCGAGCCGTCTTCATGCAAGATTTGGATAGTGAGCAACGACTGGTGGGAAGCGTACGCAGTGCCTGTTGGGAAGCTCGCCAAGGCAACAGCTCCGATAACTCCAATCCAGATCAACCGGGGAAGCATAAGTTTATTGCTCGTATGATAGCACAAAAAATCCTCCACGTAATAATGTGGAAGGACTTTTGGTGGACCGCAAGAGATTCGAACTCTTGACCCCCTGCTTGCAAAGCATGTGCTCTACCAACTGAGCTAGCGGCCCGCGCTCGCTTACCCGACGGCCTCTTGTTCAGGCTCGTCGCCACTCGCCTTCACGTTCGGCCGTCGGCCGCTCGCGTTTGCCTTGCTTTGCTCGGCAACAGGGGAGTGGGCATCAGTTTAATGTAATTACCTTACCTCGTCAACGGGTCACGGAAACAGTTCGACGGAGCAACAGGGCGAGCGTGAGGACGCCAACGCCGACTACCACGACACTCATAATCCTGATCGTCGGTTGAGCCCCTACGGTCGCGAAGAGCACGCCAGCGGCGGCAGGGCCGATCATCCAACCAAGATCGTCGGCAAAGGTGATGGCACCGCTCACAATACCGTGTTCTTCTCGGCCGGCTGCTTTTGCTTTTGTGTCGAGCCAGGCCCAGAGGGTGGTGCGTAGAAGTTCATCGGCAAAGGAGAAGATGAAGCAGAGGAGAATCAAGATTGGATGGAGCGTGAAGCCAATAAGGGCCCCAGTGGTCATAATAACAAGCATACTCACAAGCACGATGACTTTTTTGCGTTTGGAGTCAGCCAGCCGCGAGATGGTAAATCCGGCGACGACCATTGCAAACTCAAGCACACTCATACTGGTCGAAATAATCGTTGGTTTTGTGCCGGCGTTCACCAGGATCGGGAAGACAAACCAGATCGCACCAAAAAATGTGGACAGGCAGGTCATGTAGATCGCAAGAGCCGTCCCGACTGGGTGAAGGGCACGGAACGCTCCGAGCACTTTTTGCATACCCACTTCACGCACCTGCCGTTTTGCTTTGACTGTGTGCGGAAGGGTATTCGGCATGCGATAATGTCCACCGATCACGAGCGCTACAATAGCTCCAAGGAGCGGGTAGATCATGACGAGGCCAAGCATCGGCACTGGCAGGCGGACTAAGAGAGGGAGGCACAAGGTGGCCAGCATGATCCCAGCTCCTTCTGATGCTCTTAAGACTCCGTAAAGTCGACCAAAAATAGACAAAGGAGCGTTTGCCAGCAGATAGGCATTGATGCCGGGGGTGAAAAAGAGCCAGCCCAGTCCACCGAAGGTCAGGGAAATAAAATAGGTGAGGGGGCTGAGTCCAAAGAGCAGCGCTCCGCCAGCGACGCAGAAGAATAGGGTGGTTATGCGGAGCATCTTCAAATAACCGTAGCGTTCCAGAACAAATCCGGCAGGGATATCGAGGGCAAATTCAATGAACGAGGCAAAGCTGACGCATAAGCCCACAGCCCAGAGCGGGAAAATTTGTGCTCCGAGGACCGCGATCATTGCGTAGTGGATGCCGGCGCCGAATTTGTGCAGGACGATGTAAAACCAAAACGGAGTGAAGGTCGTTGCACTTCTCGAAAAAGAGATTTTAGCGGACAGCATTTGGAGGAGCTTTATGGCCAAGGAAGGTAAGGATGTTTTCGGCTGCCGTACGGCTCATGGCTTGGCGGGCGCCGTGGGTGGCCGAGGCCGTATGGGGAGTCAAAACGACATTTTGGAGTTTGCGCAGAGCGGCGGTGTCACTTCTGGAGCAGGCGATGAGCGGTTCGCACTCAAAAACATCAAGAGCGGCGCCAGCGATTTGGTTTTTCTGAAGGGCTTTAACGAGTGCGCGTTCATCGACAATGGGCCCACGCGCGGTGTTAATCAAATAGGCGGTTTTCTTCATCATGGCGAGCTCTTTGGTTCCGATCAAATGGCGTGTCGAAGGGAGAAGGGGAACATGAAGGCTCACAATGTCTGCTTTTTTGAGCAGCTCAGTTTTTGAAAGATACTTAGCACCAAATTTTTCTAACTCAGGATTGCGTTTAATGTCACTGTAAATAATGTTTACAGTGAATCCATCGTGCATCCGGCGAGCGAGCGCTGTCCCGATTCGACCTCCGCCGATCAAGCCGAGGGTTTTACCGTAAATATCTTCGCCGAGCAGCATCTTTGGTCCCCAACCGTGGTATTTTCCTGCTCGGGCAAATCTATCGGACTCGACAATGCGATGGGCCAGAGCAAAGATAAGCGCGATGGCGTGCTCGGCAACAGCTTCAGAAATTTCTTCGCCTGGTGTATTTGTGACGACAATCCCGCGCTTCTTGGCTTCCACGAGATCAACATTGTCGAAACCCACCGCATAATTAGCGATCATTTTGAGACTTGGCCCCGCCGCGTCCATCACTTGTTTATCGATCTTGTCGGTGAGAATGGAAAGAATCACATCAACGCCCTTCACTCGGTGCAGTAATTCTTTGCGCGGGATGGCTTGATCCTTCTCGTACATGTCTACCTTCAAACCTTTGTGCTTTTTGAGCATCTTCAGGCCTTCATCGGGAATCGCTCGGCAGACGAAAAGTTTGGTCATAGTATTTTGACTGCGATTTTCTTGAATTCTTTCGTGCCCGGCCATTTAGTAAGAATGCCTCGTTTTGCTCCGTAGTGCCGAATGACAGATTGGGAATTGAGAAGTCCTAAGCGCAGAGCGTCGTCGATGGCCATCCCTTTCATGAGTGCTGCAACCATACCCGACCCAAACGCATCACCAGCACCTGTTCGGGAAATGACTTTCACATTTGAGCCATTAATATGCCAGCGGGTACCGTCGAGGAGGGCGGTTGCGCCGCGAGGACCATCCGTGATCACCAAGCAGAGGCTTGAAGGAATAAGCTTGGCCGGATCTTTGCCAGCAAACAGTTGATCAGCCTCTTCTTTATTGAGGTTCAACAGAAAAATATGTTTAAGCAACGGCGCAAAGGATTTCCATCCTTGTTTCAATTCTCCACCACCAGGGTTCCAACAAATTTTGGTTGTCTTACCCAGTTTGGTGATCAGCTTTTTGGCGAGAGTCATGTTGCCAGCGAGGGAGGTGAGGTACAGCCAGTCGGTTTTCATTTTCGACCAGGGGATATCTTTGCCCGTAAACGTCGCTGAGGCACCGCGATAGACTAACGCTGTCCGTTCACCGCCTTTTGGTTCCGTAAGAAGCGTTGAATAGGCTGTCGGCTCGTCTGAGATGACGCGGATGAGCGAGGAGTCAACGTGGCAGTTGCGCAGTTCGCCAATAATTTCGGCCCCGGAATAATCTTGGCCAACCCGAGCGATGGCAGCAGTCTTGAAACCTAAGTGCCCAAAGGTCACCGCGGCATTCGTTGCCCCGCCGCCGGTGGCCATCACCATCTCATCGAGATCAATCTTGGTGCCGAGGGCCACGCACTCGCCAACTCCGGTAATAAATTTTTCTGACGGAAAGAGCTTGAACTCTTTGGAAACCACAAACACGTCGCGCACGGCCGAGCCAATCGTAATAATGTCGTACTTCATAATTATGCTTTACCTGAACAGCCGAACAGTCTCATTTTATCACGAACTACCTTCGTCATAAGGTCGCGAGCGGGACTCAAGTATTTACGCGGGTCGATATTTGCTGGGTCATCGTTGAGTGCTTGGCGGACAGCGGCCGTGAAGGCGAGGCGGAGGTCTGTGTCGACGTTTACTTTATTAATGCCGGCCTTAATCGCTCGGCTAATCTGCTCATCAGAAACGCCATGAGCGTCTTGGATTTTGCAGCCAGCATCAAGACAACGGCGTTTGAGCCACAGCGGTACTCCGCTTGCCCCGTGGAGCACGAGCGGCATCTTGGTCGCAGCTTTTATTTCTTTCAATCGATCAATATCTAAATGCGAGGATGATTTGAATTTGTACGCTCCGTGACTTGTTCCAACGGCGATCGCCAAGGAATCACAACCTGTTTTTTTGGCAAAAATCGCCGCTTGGTGAGGATTGGTCAGGTGCGCATCGCGGTCCTTCACAGAAACAAAATCTTCAATCCCCGCGATCGCTCCAAGCTCAGCCTCAACCTGCATTTTCTTTTTATGTGCCGAGCGGACGACCTCTTTGGTCTTACGAATATTCTGGCTGAAGGGGAGGGAAGAGCCGTCGTACATCACCGAAGTGTGAAAACCAAATTTTATCATTTCTTTCACTAGTTTAAAGTCCTTGCCGTGATCAAGATGAAAGGCCATCGGAGTTTTCACTTTGGCCGCTTCTTTAATCATGGCGTACAAGTAGCCAATGCGGGCATAGTCGATGGCCCCTTCAGAAGTCTGAATAATAACCGGTGCCTTTTCCGCCTTAGCCGCATCAACAACCGCCTGAAGCATCTCCATGTCGTTCACGTTAAACGCCCCAATCGCATAATTTCCGCGATGGGCTTTTTGGAGCATTTGTTTGGAAGAGACGAGCATAGTTTGTGGATGCATTATACGCCTTGACGGTGGTTGCCGGAAGCCGTAGGCTCTGAGCCTGGAGGACTCATGAAAGGACAGACCGACGGTCGTCCTGACATGAGGACGATCGGTGAGTGGCAGGGAGTGATTCGTGAACTCTTCTCTCGGGCATATGGCGGGTATCGCTGTGCGCTGACGGCGAGCAGTGCCTCACCACTTATTGACGATCTGCAAGCCAACTTCCCCAGAGTCGACGATTCGTGCTACGCGGGACAGTTTGAAGAAATCGAAAGAGCTTTGGTCGATTGCCTTGTAGATCTCTTCGTCATCTGCGACCGTCTTGATATTGCCCTCGACCAGTCGATTGCCATCAAGTGGCCAGGCGCCTGTTTCTACTGCGGCATGGTCAAAGATTGCGGCTGTGTCGGGCGGCACGGTGCTCCCAAGCTCGACGGGTCTCTCCGGTCCGACCTGCTTGCCCAACCGCTCAGCGGTTGGCAGCAGATGCTGAAGCGACTCTTCGGGGTCACCAACCAGGCTCGTGGAGTTGCGAAGGTCTCCGAGCATCTTGGCAAAGAGATCGATGAGCTGGAAGAAGCGGTCGTTCGTTTTGAGGCCTCTCGTGATCCGGTCGACAAGCTGGCTGCCATGCTCGAGTGCGCCGACGTTCTCGCCTGGCTCATCGCTGTCGCTAACCTTCTCGACATTGATCTTTCTTACCACCTCTCAATTGTCTATCATCTCGACCGCTGTCCTTCCTGCGAAGAAGAGATCTGTGCAGTTCAAGCCAACTGCCCCTTTCCGTGGAAGGTGTAGACATCCTAAACACGAATCCGCCCATCTCGAGGCGGATTCCTGCACTTTATAAAGTAGTCGTTTTAAACGACGGCCGCTCCTTGAGGCGTTTTTTTATTTGATTGGCAGAGAGCAGCCCCTTGCTTGGTCCGACGAAGCTCACAACCGATGCCGCGTTCACGGCGCCCCAACGCAACGCTTCAGGAAGGGTGAGTTTGGCCATCAAAGCGCCAATGACGCCGGTGGAAAACGCATCACCAACACCGGTCGATTCTACGGTTTTTGCAGGGAACACAGGGCAGAAATAAACCGTTTGCCCATCAAACGCGTGCGCGCCTTCTTTGCCGTTTGTGATAATCACTACTTCTGCTCCGAGGCGATACAAGTCCCTTAGGAGGCTGTGTATTTCGTACGTCTTACCTTTGGTAAGTGTGTAGGCCTCGTGCAGGTTCAAAACAAGCAGATGGGTCACCTTGATGAGATCGAATAACACTTTTTTTCTATCACGAATTTGCACCGCGCCAGGATTAAAACCGAGGAGGATTTTTTCGCGTCTGACGAGACGCGTGAGATCGCGAAATAGGTCTTCGTAGCCATCGCCCAGTTCAGACATGTAGAGCCAATGCGGGCCATCGATGTTGGGGAGGCGATACTTGCGCGGTACATGTGACGTGAGAATCGTTTTTTCACCTTTGTAATTCAAGACAACAGAGTAACTACTTTTTGCTTTGGTTGATGTGGTAATAAATTTCGTACCCACACCTTCGTGCGCCAGAACTTCCATTGCTAGTTCGTGGGTGTCGTCGCGTCCCATGACACTCACGACCGCAGTTTTATGCTTCATGCGGGCGAGTCCCCGAGCAACGTTCGGTGCTGAACCTGCAATTTGCGAATCAACAATATTGACCGGAATCTTTTTGCCATAGTCGAGGCACAGTTGGCATTCAGGCATTTTGAGCGAACACTGGACACTCGCGTCTTCCAGCACAACGAAGGTGTCGAGCTTGATGTCGCCGATCGTGATCATGTCGTATTTCATAATCGTATTACGCCGCACGTTGATAGTCGCGGACAGCTTGTAAGATCGCTTGATATTCCTTTTTGCTTTCGACGCCCGTGCGTAGTTTTTCATTCCAGAAGGTGAGTTGGAGGCCCAGCGAAAAACTTTCACCGGAACTCTTTTTTAATGCATCAATAACGGTTTCGTCCGGGTAGGCATCCAAAAGAAGTTTAACCACCGAAGCGAAGTCTTTTGTTTGTTCTGATTTTCGTAGGGCCGCACAGGTGGAAAGGATAAGATCTCGCAAATCGCGTCCCTGGGCTTCTGAAAGGGGCACGTCTTCGTCGTAGCGAACTTCGGGGTCACACATAATGGCTCGTTTATCTTTGGTGAGGATGAGATTAGGAAGAATAGCCTCGCCCCAAGCAATTCCTTGGCGGTGGATGTCGGCGATTTCTCCCATGATCGCTCGCAAAAGTTCGTTTTTCTTTTCGGCAGTCAACTCATTTGCCCAGGGGATTTCTCCGAAGTTGGTAATTTCGTGATTATTAGCGAGGGCGTCGTAGGCGTTTACGTTTGGGATGTATGGCATGAGGATGGTATGGGGGTCCTCGTTTTTGATGCGAGGGATCCGTCCGTGTTCTTCAAACGCTGTTTTCCATTCATCTCTACTTACTTTCCCCATTCTGAGCCCTGCGCCATGCTTCATAACACTATCCAGTGATCTGTGCAGAGCTGAAGCTTTGTGAGCAAATACCGCAAAGACTCGGCGGCCGTCAGGGAGTTCAATAATATTGGTGCGCGTGCTGAAGTTGTTTACATGGATATCGTAGCGGGCAGCAATCGGTCTTCCTCCCAGGAGTTGCTGGAAAGAACCGCCGGCCTGTTTCAGTTTTTGGAGCTGCTTAGCTACCACGGAATAATCGCTCTCTTTTAATCTGACCTCTTTGCCGTCTACATCTTCTAGCGAAAAGTCACCAAGGAGTGTCGCATCGATCTTTGCTTCGGAAGCGGATGGTGTTCGAAGGGCTTCTGCAACCATCTCGCGCGCTCCTTCGAGGGCCTCAGCCTCCAGGACCGCCCCCTCTTCTTTTCTGGGCGTTTCCTTGGCCGGTTCAGGCCTCAGCGCGTTCTCCGCGACCATTTCTTTAAAAGATTTGAGTTCAATTGTTGGCGCAGGTCTATCCAATGAGGGGAGCTTATCCATATCTCGACTACTTCCGTTTTAGGGCTTTAAGACAGGCAGAAACAATCCCTGGCGCGGTGAGCCCAAATGCTTCGAGGAGTTCACGTGGTTCGCCCGATTCACCAAAACGATCTTGCATACCCACGCGTTCCATGGGGACGGGAGTGGTGAGCGTGAGAGCTTCGGCAACTGCTCCGCCGAGTCCACCGGCTGCTTGGGCTTCTTCGACCGTAACCACGGCCCCTGTCTCTTTGGCCGCAGCAACGAGGGTCTTCACATCAAGGGGCTTCACGGTATGGCAATTAATGACGCGGGCTTCGATGCCTTTTTTGGAAAGCTGTTCTGCGGCGACGAGAGCTTCGTAGAGCAGGGGACCAGCCGCGACGATGGTAACGTCAGATCCAAATCGAAACACTTCGGCTTGGCCAAGTTTGAACGGCGTCTTCTTGGTTGTGAACACAGGAGACTTTTCGCGAGCAAAGCGAATGTAGGCAGGACGAGGATCGGCAGCGATGGCTATGGTTGCTTTTTGCGTCTCGATAGAGTCGCAGGGAACGACTACCTTCATGTTCGGGACGACGCGCATGATCGCAATGTCCTCGAGCATCTGGTGCGTCGCCCCGTCTGGACCAACAGAGACACCGGCGTGCGCCCCAGCAATTTTTACATTGGTTTCATTCAAAGCAATCGTGGTTCGAATCTGTTCCCAGTTGCGGCCGGGGGAGAAACCGGCATAGCTCGAGATGAACGGGATTTTGCCAGCAAGTGCCATGCCGGCAGCAATCGCGGCCATTGATTGCTCAGACACCCCCATTTGCACGAAGCGTTCTGGATACGCCTCCTTGAACCATAAACTGCGAGTCGATTCGGTGAGATCGGCGCAGAGAACGACGATGTTGGCATCTTTCTTACCAGCCTCAACTAACCCATGACCATATCCGTCGCGTGTTGGCAGTTGCTCGATTTTTTTATCGAACAGATTCTTCACTAAGTACATTTTGGGATTCAAGCCTTTCATACTATTCGTGTTCAGAGCGAATTTTTCCTCCCAAGGTTCGAAGTTCTGCCAGCGCTTTGTTAGCTTCCGCTCCCGGCTTTGGCGGCATTCCGTGCCACTTGAAATCGTATTCCATGTATTCAACCCCACGACCAGGAATGGTGTCAGCGATAATGACCGTCGGTTTTTCGGTCACAGCATGCGCGCGCTTAACCGCAGTCACAAAATCAGCGATGTCGTTCCCCGCACACGAGAGCACGTTCATTCCAAAAGCCAGGAATTTATCCGCTAACGGTTCAAGCGGCATGATTTCTTCGGTTGCGCCGTCGATTTGAATATTGTTGCGATCAATAATAAAGGTGCAGTTGTAGAGTTTGTTGCGACTAGCAAAGAGCAACGCTTCCCATGTAATCCCAGCCTCGAGTTCACCATCAGACATGACGCAATACACTCTCCACGGAACGCCATCCATGAGTGCGGCGTAGGCGAGGCCGACCGCTTGAGAAGATCCATCGCCGAGGGGGCCAGCCGTGTTTTCGATTCCTGGTAATCGGGGTCGCTCGGGGTGACCCTGCAGTCGCGAGCCAAATTTGCGCAAGGTCAGAAGTTCTTTTCTATCAAAATAGCCAGCATGAGCCATGGCCGCATAGCGCACCGGACAAATGTGGCCATTGGACAAAATCAACCGATCCCGATCTTTCCAATTGGGGTGCTTAGGATCGTGGACCATCACGTGAAAATATAACGCAGTAAAAATATCGGCCATCCCAAGGGGGCCAGCCGAGTGGCCTGATCCAGCCGCCACCAACATTTTGATGATGTCTTCGCGCATCGAGTGCGCGATCTCCTCAAGACGCATGAGTTTCGCGTCATGAAGATGGAGTTCGGGGGCGCGTGGTTTCATACTCACGCTTTTTCTACGTTCAGTTGAATCAAACTATAAATGCCGACCATGATACCGAGGAGCAAGTTGTTCCACGAAAAGGTTTCGAGCGTAAAGTTTAAAGCAAACGGCGCGACGGTCAGCCACACGGCAATGCCAAGCGCAATCCAATGCATCGCCCGCGTCGCTTCGCTGCGCTCGGTCACTGCCTCAGTGCTAATCGCCACCAAACTCAAGACCACAATCACGAGCCCAGCAATAAAGTTATTAAGCTGGAGCACGTTCAGAAGGGAAGGGATGGAGTTAGCTCCTTCGGGAACGAGCGCTACGGCGGACAAGATTTTTCCGGCCACGAACGGGGCCAGCGTGAGCCAAAAGGCGACGGCGAAAATGATCCAATGGATTGCTTTCATAGAATGAGCGGTTAATAGACGCATTCTAACACAAAAGACGGGCCGAAGCCCGCCTCTTGTTTCATGGTCTGAATTATTCAACAATGATTGCACCGGTCATGTCTGGGTGGTAGCTGCAGAAGTAGGTGAAGGCCCCAGCATCCTCGAAACGGCGTTGCCAGAAGCCTCCGTCTGGGCTGATCGTACCAGAGCCCCAAGACAAGTCGTCTGCCGTGGCGGTGTGCTTCGTACTGTCGTTGTTCACGAAACGGACCACGTCACCTGGGTTGATGGATACTTCTGTGTCACTGTACGCATTGCTGTCAATAGTAATGGTAATGAAGTCCGTGAGGCCTCTGTCGGTGTTAATCGTCGTAGAGCTGTCCGGTGTTGTCATTGCCACGATTTGTGCGTCGACTTCATCGTCCGTCTGTGTGTAGTTGCTAAAAAATCCGTCCGGGACATCATCGATTTTGGTGTTCCAGTCAGAGCCAAAGAGGGACTCTGCTGTTGCTTGATCTGCAACCCAGTAGAGATCTCCACCAGCGCCCACGTAGTACACTTTGGGGTCGGTGTTGATTTTGACCATCTTCGATCCTGGTTTGTAAGTGACGTTTCCGCCGATTTGAATTTTTCCGAGGTCGGCATCGGTCAACCACTTTACGGTGTCGAAGTTGCTGTACCAGGTGCTGTAGGTTTTCTCGTTAGGGAATACGTAGCGGAAGCCATCGCGGCCGTAGTAGTACACGGCGGAGAAACTTTGTCCGCGCACGAGGTCTCCGGCTTCAAGATCAGCGAGGGTAATGGTGGTCGCGGCGTGGACTGGGTGCATGGGCACGGCGCCAAAGACAATGGCGAGGAGGAACAACGAAGTAACAATGTTCTTCAACATAAAAAGAGTTAATTTAGTAGGACTATCGTATCACGTTCAGCGAATCTCGGAAAGGCGCTTTTGAAACGCTAAAAGGGTCCCCTGAGGGTCGACCGCAGCGAAAATCGCTGATGCCGTCACCAACCTATTACACCCCGCACGGACGATGGTTTCGGCATTTTCGAGCGTCACGCCGCCGTCGCAGGAGATGGGAAGAGCCGTATTTGCCTTGATTCTCTTGATTTCTTCGAGAATCGGTTGGCCTAAGAATGGTTGCCCTGAAGCCCCTGGGTGGATACCCATCACCAAGATTTCGTCGAGGTTCGGCAGGTGTTGAGTGATGTCTTTGATCGGTGACTCAGGGTTCAAGGTTAGCCCGGTCTCAAGGCCGAACGTTTGTCGGATTTCTTCGAGAATAAGTCCGACCGGCCGATCGAGCTCGCTTTGAATGATTGCCCGGAAGGTATTTTTGACGTGCTTCTTCCAGGCCTCAACGTAGGGAAGCGGATTTTCCACCATCAAGTGGATCTCGTAACGCACCGGCGTTTCAATGTCGCCAATTTTTTCCACGTCGTGCCACGAAGTGCGATCAAATAACGAACCGTCGAGGATGTCCACGTGAACTGTTTTGACATGCGGTTCGACCAAGCGCAACTTATGTTCAAATTCTTTTTCCGATTGTACGAGGAGAGAGGGGATCAGTTCGATCATAGCGTCTGATTTTCTATTTCGGCAATTTTAGCAATGCGTCGTTGGTGACGTTCGGCTCCAGAGAATTTAGTGGCGAGAAATTGTTGAATCATGCGTACGCCATCCTCGGTGCTTACTCCGCGCCCAGGGATGAAAGCGATGTTGGCGTCATCATCAGTGCGTGAAGATTCAGCAGCAAACTGGGAGTAGATGACTGCCGCGCGAATCCCCTTCACTTTGTTGGCCACGATACACACCCCTTCGGCACTCCCACAAGAAAGCACGCCGAACGATCCCGGATGATTTGCAACCTCATTTGCTACCTTAAAAGCAAACTCTGGATAATCATCGGTTGCTTCAAGGACTTGATTACCAAGATCTGTTACATCAAACCCATCAGCACGAAGGGCGCTTTCGACCGCTTCTTTCATCTTCCAACCAGCATGATCGGCGCCAAGGTAAATCGTTGGCTTAGGCATACTTTTTGCGAATCGCTTTGTTGCGGAGCACAAGTTCAGCAATCACTTTCTCGACCAAACGTTTGGGGTCGGTATCGTAAATTACATGCGCTTTGATTTCTTTTTTGGCTGTGTGCAACAAGTGGGGAATCTCGTCTGCAATACCTCCAGAATCTGCCAACACGCCGACCAGTTTGCGGTCTTCGAACGCGATCGTGAATTCATTGAGTGTGCCCATACGCCCACCGATCGTAATGACAGCGTCTGACGCGCGGGTCAACAGTAAGTTGCGGCCAGCGTAATCAAATCCAGTGTAGACGATCACATCGTGACACTCGGTTGGGAGTTTGTAAGCTTTGACGTGAGCGAGCGGGGTGGCGGCAGGAGAAAATCCAATGCACAACCCGCCGTGGGCATAGTTGCCTTCGGCCGCGCTTTGAGGGAGGCCACTCGTAGCCCCAGTCAACAAGACGGCTCCTTGCAGAGCAATCTGACGGCCGACCTCGTACGCTTTTTGCGCACCAGTAAAGGTCGTTTCGCCGGCGGCGGCACCAGAGACGCAGATTTTGAACGACCCTTCCATGCCGTAAGCAGCTTTCAACTTGGCTTGTTGGGCTTTTTTCTTTTTGTAAACATCATCTTTTGGGTATCGAGGCATAAAGAAGATTCATGAATTTGCATGCATTATAGCACATTAACAAAACCGTCATTTCGTGATTAAATAGTGGTATTCCGCTTAGGTTTTTGTACAACCTCTGCGCGGGTGGCAGCGAAGCCGCCGGTTTGCATCAAAGGATGCTGGCCGGCGTAATTTTTTACTCTCAAATATGCTAAAGCTCTTTGATAAATGGATCAGGATGAAGCAAAAGTTGGATCGTATCCAACACAGACCGCCTTTTGTTAATGAGGGGGATATCTGGTGGTTTAGTTTAGGTGAAAACGTTGGGTCAGAAATCGGAGGAAAGAGTGACATTTTTACACGACCGGCCATCGTTTATAGAAAGTTGGCTGCAGGTTTTTATCTGGTTGTTCCTACGACCTCAAAAACAAAAATGGGGAATTGGTACGTCCCTTTCAAACATCAAGGCAGGAATATGTGGGCTTGCCTCCACCAAGTTCGTACGGTTGATCATCGTAGGTTGTGGTCAAAGATTGGTCGTCTCGATGACGAGGACTACAAGTCTGTACAAGAAGGCTTTCGGTTGCTCTATTTATAAACATATTCCCCACCTTCCGGTGGGTTGAAGGTGGGGTCGCGAGAAAATCTCGAATGTAAGAATATCTTATCAGAAAATACCCTCTTTGTCAAATGGCTAACATGCCTGTACATAAAAGGTCCAAATTGCTAAGATCTCCGCACTATGGCACGACCTGAAATTAACAAACGCGAGCAAGAAATCCTTGATTTTTGGGACAAAGAACGGATTTTTGAGAAGAGCGTTAAGAAAGAGGCGCCCAAAGGCAACTTCGTCTTTTTTGATGGCCCGCCGTTTGCTACAGGCCTGCCACACTATGGTCACTTGCTGGGGTCCATTATTAAAGATGTGGTGCCACGTTTTTGGACCATGAATGGTTATCGTGTTGAGCGTCGTTGGGGTTGGGATTGTCATGGCATCCCGATCGAGAACATGATCGAAAAAGAACTGGATTTGAAAGGTGGCAAAAAGGGGATCGAAGCATTTGGGATCGATAAATTTAACGCTGCCTGTCGCGCGGCGATTTTACGTTTCGACAAAGAGTGGCAAAAGACCATTCGTCGCATCGCCCGTTGGGTCGATTTCGAGAACTCGTACAAAACCATGGATAACTCGTTCATGGAATCGGTGTGGTGGGGATTCAAAACTATGCACGACAACGGCCACATTTACGAAGGTCGCCGGGTCATTTTGTATTGTCCGCGCTGTGCCACTCCACTCTCAAACTTTGAGATTGCCATGGATAATTCGTATCAAGATGTTGAAGACAACTCTCTGTATGTGAAATTCAAGATTAAGGGGAGTGTCTTAAACGAGTATTTTGTTGCCTGGACCACAACCCCGTGGACACTACCGGGAAATGTTGCTCTGGTTGTTGACGCCAACGCCGATTATGTTCGATTACGCTGCGGCAGTGAGTCATTGTGGGTAGCCGAGAAGTTGCGCGCGGAGGTCGAACGACGTGCACCGGAGCCCTGCGAGTATGTCGAAACAAAAAAAGGCGCCGATCTCGTGAACAAAGAGTACGAACCGCTTTACGAGTATATGCCGACCGAAGGGAAAAGGGCATATTATGTTTTGTCGGGTAACTTTGTCAGCCTCGAGGACGGTACTGGCATCGTCCACACTGCGGCGATTTTTGGCGAGGACGACTATCAGCTTGCGATGACACAGAAACTTCCATGTGTACCAACCCTTGATGATCAAGGAAAGTTTTTAGATTTTGTTGAGCCGCTCAAGGGGCAGTTCTACAAGAAGGCAGAAGCGTGGGTCATCGAGGATCTCACCGCTCGTGGTTTGATTCTGAAAGCAGAAAAGATTACTCACTCCTATCCCTTCTGCTATCGCTGTGCTACACCGCTGTACTTCAACGCCGTGCCAGCTTGGTTTGTGGACGTGCAGAATCTCAAGCCAAAATTGTTGGAAGAAAATGAACACATCAACTGGTATCCGGAGCACTTGAAACACGGCCGTTTTGGTAAAGGTGTCGAGACCGCGCCAGATTGGAATATTTCTCGTTCGCGTTTTTGGGGCACGCCGATGCCGGTGTGGGTTGGCGAAAAGACGGGTAAGCAGCGCATCTTGAGTTCCTTTGCAGAATTGAAAGAATGGGCCATTGATCCGAATCAAGTTGAGGGACTTACGGACTTTCACCGTGAGTTCTTGGATCCGATCGAGCTGTGGGTCGATGACGCCAAAACAGAAAAGGGACAGCGAATCAACGACGTCTTCGACTGTTGGGTTGAATCAGGAAGCATGCCCTTTGCCGCTTGTCACTATCCGTTTGAAAATCAAGAGTGGTTCAAAGAGCATTTTCCCGCCCAGTTCATTACCGAATATATTCCGCAAACTCGGGCGTGGTTTTATGTGATGCATGTCATGTCTGTTGGTTTGTTTGGTTCTCATGCTTACGAACATGTGCTGACCACCGGAAATGTGCTCGCCGAAGACGGAAAAAAGATGAGCAAATCTAAGAAGAATTATCCTGATCCAGAGATCGTGCTTGAAAAATACGGCGCCGACGCCGTGCGCTTCTATTTGATGGCGAATCCCATTGTAAATGGCGAGAACCTCAACTTTGCCGAGTCTGGCGTTGATGAAGTCTCAAAGAAGTTTTTGATGATTCTTGAAAACGTCCTCACATTTTATAAGCTCTACGAAAAGCAGGCCAAAGCGGAAAGTGATCATGTGCTCGATCGTTGGGTGAAAGCGCGGTTGCAGGAAACGCACCACGCCGTCACTTCGGCGTTTGAAGGTTACAACTTGTCTGACGCCACCCGTCATTTGCAAGCCTTTGTGACCGATTTGTCGACCTGGTACGTGCGTCGTTCGCGAGACAGAATGAAGGATGGTGATGGCGTAGCAACGCTGCGCGAAGTACTCTTAGTTTTCTCGAAATTGATTGCACCATTTACTCCGTTTTTAGCCGAGC
>JBBUGS010000002.1:0-18232 GCA_038056005.1 Patescibacteria group bacterium | reverse complement strand
CACGCCTGGGGTTATTCACGAGCCCGGTCATGGCGTGTTCGATGTCGCTGTCCGTACCTTCAATGAACACCTTGAGAGGAATCAAGCTTCGGCGGATCACGTACTCAAGGGTGAGTTTCAAAGCCTCAGCCGCGACCATGTTGTTCGGGTGATAGTACACTTCCCGCGAAAGCCCGGCTCGATCCCGGACGAGGTCTTCAATCCATGCCGTGGTCTGTACTTCCAGGATTCCGTCTTGCACGCCCGTCACGGAAAAAATGGTACCGGTCGAAAAGAGACCAAGATCCTGGCCGCCGATCATCCGTCGATCCATGACCACGTAGGCGAGTGTGTCGGCAAGACGAAGCAGGCTACCGAGGTCACCTCTTTCCGCCATGACCTCCAGAACTTCGTCTGGATTTACGCCGGCGAGCGCGAGCGCTTCGCGGACATCAAGATCGGTTTTGACAATGATTTGTCCGCGCACTTCATGGTGGGGGAGACCGAGGCGTTGTGAGACTTCGTCTCCGTCGTGGCTGAAGGCAGGGTAGCCCACGTCATGGAGTAGAGCGGCAAACGCCGCGACCGCTACGTTGTGGAGCGGATAGCCGAGGCGGATCATGAGCCCGATCACGTGTGCGGCTACAAACCGCGAGTGGGTCCAGCGATCGTGGACATACGGGGCCGTCGCGACCGCTCCCTGGGTATGCTGCATCTGCCGCGGATCGCGTTTTACTCCAAACTGTTTGAGTCCCACGAGACGATTGATCGCTGGGCACGTTTCGAGGTCGGCAATAGCATCGCTATAGAGCTCAAAAAAGCGCCTGGCTCGCCCGCACATGATCGGATCAACCCCGTCCTCGGCCGCGAGCACCCAGTCGAGCACCATCTCTTCCGTGTTCATCGAAAGCATCGGCGCTCTGTAGATGTCGGCCATGGGATCATCGCGGTCGAGTTCGTGAAGATCGATCCCTCCGGCTTCCTCGAACGTGGCATTCGCTCGCGCTTGGTCCGCCCGGAATCGGGCGAGCGCGAGTTTTTCCTTACTCGGCATCAGCCCTCCAGGCTGTCCTCACCCTAAGGGCAATTTAGGATCGGGTCAACAATGGTTGATTTTTCATTAAAAGGCGATTAGGATGGGTTCGTTATGCGAATCTTTGGAATCGAAACAAGTTGCGATGAGACGGCGATGGCGATTGTCGAAGGCAAAGGCGATCGGGTGAAGGTCAAAGCCAACATCGTTGCTTCGCAGATGAAACTCCACGAAAAGTACGGTGGGGTGGTGCCTGAAGTCGCGGCGCGTCAGCATGTTGAGACGATCATTCCAATGCTCTCTGAAATCGTCCCGCCAAACGGCAAAGGGATTGATGCCATTGCGGTGACTTATGGGCCCGGGCTCGTGCCGGCACTCAGAGTCGGTGTTGAACTGGGTCGGACGTTGTCGTTGCTTTGGCAAAAGCCGCTTATCGGAGTGAATCACCTCGAAGGCCACATCTACTCGAACTGGCTGAAGCCACGGTATAAGCCGATGGTCTTTCCGGCGCTGGTGTTGATTGTCTCTGGCAAGCATACGGAGATCGTGCTCATGAAAGGCTACGGAAAATATCAGTTGCTCGGAGAAACGCGCGATGATGCTGCCGGCGAGGCCTTCGACAAAGTGGCCCGGATTCTTGGCTTGCCCTATCCAGGCGGCCCGGCAGTTTCCCGCTTGGCTAAAGAAGGCAATGGCAGCCGCTTTGATTTGCCACGACCAATGATTGATTCTAAAGATTTTGATTTTAGTTTTTCAGGGCTCAAGACCGCGGTGCTCTACACTTGGCGAGAAGCGGGAGAGAAAAAAGCTCTCAAAGCCGACATGGCCGCTTCGTTTCAAGAAGCAGCCGTGGGTGTACTGGTCGGCAAGATGACCAAAGCGATCGCATTGACCAAACCAAAAACGGTCATGATCGCTGGTGGGGTCGCGGCCAACGAGCACCTCAGATCCAGACTTGGGAAGGCGATCAAAAAGCAGTTCCCGAAAGTAAAATTTATTGTGCCGGAGATGAAGTACACCGGCGACAATGCCGCCATGATCGCTGCCGCTGGATACTTTCGCGCATTGAAAAAAGATTTTGTTGATCCGCGCGACCTCGAGGCCAATCCCAACTTGGGACTTGTATGATCTACACCACTCACTCAGCCAAAGAGACCAAACAGATCGCCGCTGACTTTGCCAAGAAGTTAAAAGGTGGAGAGTTTGTTGCTCTGATTGGCGACCTCGGAAGTGGCAAAACGACTTTTGTTCAAGGCCTGGCCGCTGCCCTTGGGTCGGCCGCGAAAGTGAAGAGCCCGACGTTTACTATTATGGACATCTATCCCTGTAAGCACCCCACAATTAAACAGATTGTCCATGTGGATTTTTACCGTGCCCCCAATTCTCACACGGATCTCGCTCTCGATGAATACAAAACAGGAGACACGATTATTGTGGCTGAGTGGCCCACCCCACGAGATATCAAAAACCGTTCGCACTCCATTTCCTTTGCCCTTGGCAAAGCAGAGAACGAACGACTGATCACGATCAAACGCTAATTTCTACTCTGTGGCGACGCGGAACACTTCTTCGACGGAAGTAATTCCATCGAGCGCTTTCAAAATACCATCTTGGGCAAGGGTCACCATGCCTTGAGCTTTGGCGATTTCGCGCATTTGATATTCAGACACATTGCCGGCAAGGACAGCTTCTTCTACTTCTTTGTTCATTACCAATATTTCGTAAATACCGATGCGTCCTTTGAAACCAGTCATGTTGCACACTTCACAACCTTTTCCGTGAAAAAATTTGAGGTTGTCGAGGTTCACGATTTCACCAGAGTTTTGTGGAATTTCTGAGAGCACAGCTTTCACCCGAGCGAGAGTCTCGGCGTCGAGGGCGACTTCTTCTTTGCAATCTTCATGAATTTTTCTGAGTAGTCGCTGGCCAACAAGGGCATTCAAGGCCGGCGCAAGCAAAAACGGCTTGACTCCCATCGACAAGAAGCGGGGGATCGCGCCAGCGGCGTCGTTGGTGTGAATAGTTGAAAGCATTAAGTGGCCAGTCAGCGCCGCTTGAATAGCAATTTCGGCAGTTTCCAGATCGCGAATTTCACCAACCATGACAATGTCTGGATCTTGGCGCAGAATCGAACGGAGGCCTTTGGCAAAGGTGTAATCCTTGGTGTGGTCGATCTGACTTTGATTGACCCCGGCGAGCTTGTATTCGATCGGATCTTCCAGGGTGATCATTTTCACGTTGGGTTTGTTCAAGCGCTGGAGGACTGCGTAGAGCGTGGTGGTTTTACCAGATCCTGTTGGACCAGTAGTCAAAACCATTCCATGCGGCTTTTCAATTTCTTTTTTGAGTTTGGCAAACATGGCTGGGCGGAGTCCAAGGGCTTCAAAACCAAGTTTGACCGCTTCGGAAGTCAACAGACGCATAACCACCGACTCGCCGTAGGCCGTCGGAAGGGTTGATGTACGCACATCGATTTTTTCTTCTTTCAAGAAAATGGTGAAGCGGCCGTCCTGAGGGCGATCGGTGACATTGATTTTGAGCCCAGCGATCAGTTTGATGCGGCTGGAAATTTTTTTCCACTCTTCAATCGGGAGATTGGCCACGTCTTGCAACATGCCATCAACACGCAAGCGCATTTTGACCCCAGACTCGCCAGCCTCGACGTGGATGTCGCTGGAGTTGAGCTCCAGGGCAGCCGAAATCATAATGGACATCACATCTGTGGTCGAAGCTTTATCAAGAAGTGCTTGAACCGTGGCAAAGTTTTTGACCTCTGCCCGATATTTGGCAAGTTCTTCATCGGTGAGTTCCACTCCTTTTGAGGTCGCCGTTATTTTTGGGAGTGCGGCATACAGCTCAAGCGCCTTTTCTAAACTGTGAGCACTGACTTTGTACACTTGGGCGTTCGTGTGATGGCGCTCGCCAAGTTGATAAGCAAGCTCTTTCACTTTAGGATCGTTAGGCACCACCGCTCCGAGACGCAGTTCTGGACCAGTAAACAAAAACACGATGGCTCCGAGTGCTTTGGCTTGCTCTTCAGGAATAATCGTGAGCGCTTCAGGCGAAATCGCAAAGCCCACCAAGTTCACATAGCCGACGCCAGCGGCTGCGGCTTCTTTTTGGGCTTCAGTTTCTTTTTCTGAGGTGTGAATCGCGGTCATCTTCTCTTCAAATTTTTCTGTTGGGAGCGAAGTCGACGAAGTTGAAACAGGCGTGGCCGTTGGCACGCTCTTTTTTAACAAATCTTCAATGGAAGGAAAATCTTTGGACACAGGTCATCTGGTTAAGCGCTGAATGACGCGTTCAATTTTTGAAGTGATGGACGATCTGCGGCCGAATTTTTCGTAAGCCTCAAACCAGGTGGCATAGGTGAAGGTGGTCATGAAGGCGAAGAACAAGCAGATTAAGGCGAAGAAAAACAGGGTGCCGATGGTGATGGTCGCGGTCCACAGAATCCCTGAGCCGACGAGGGTTGCTCCGCGCAGTGCCAAGAGGTAAGGGACAGAGCCGAGGACAAGTGCGATCACGGTTGCGAGCGAGACAACGAGGTTCACGAGGAACAAGATGACACCGAGCTCGGTAATTGGCAGCCAGTGTTTTTTGAGCACTTGCCAGGTGGCTTTGAAAGCACTCCAGATGCTTTGATGACGCTGTACCACTTCGATCACGGTGAACACCGAAAAGTAACTGATGATTAATGCCAGTGGGATGAACACCAGGAACACGGCCAAGTTCACAAGAGCGTCGCCAGCCACGGTTTCGGTGCGCAGGGCCATGAAGGCTGCTGCGACCGTGAGTGACAGCGCGATCATGGTGAGTCGCGCCAAGACGTCGACGGCGAGCACGCGCCCCATCAGGCGGTGGGTATGGCGCAAAAATGCCGCTGTTTTTTTGCCTTTGCCCCGGAATCCTTGAATGAGCGAGATCTGACCAGCGGCGATGAGCAGGGCTAGGGCGATGAGTCCCCCAATTACAATGGTCATGGTGAACTGCAGGCGGATCGGCGAGACCAAGGTCAACTTTTGGATGTAGCTGAACAAGGTCGTCACCCCAATCATGCTTCCTTCGAGGAGCGGTCGCGCGCCTTCACGGGCTGCGCTTTGATTGAAGGTGCGAAAGACAATATCGACTACGCTCCCGGCGCTCGCGAGGCCTGCCAAGACGGCAAAAAACCACAGACGCTTGTGGCGCCAGGTGGTCCTCCAGGCTGCTTGTAAAATCGGTCGGTACACGGCCTCCTCCTTCATAGTCCTCCGTAAATAACAAGCGGGGCAGACCACGTTGATCTGCCCCTACATCATACACCATTTTTACTTGTCTTTTTCCACACCCGCCGTTTCGCTTGCTGGTTTCCCGAGAACGCCTTGCTTCTCGTCGCGTTCTTGCAAGTTCGGGTGGTTGTCAAACAGCGCTTCGAAGGCCTCGCGTTCAATGGTTTCTTTTTCAAGCAGGAGCTTCACAATCGCTTCCAGCTTATCGCGGCGGCCAGTGATCACTCGTTCGGCTGTTTTCATGGCGGTGTCGATCATCTTGGTGATCTCGACGTCAATCGCTTCGGCCATTTTTTCTGAGTAGTCACGATTTTCGTGAATCTCGCGACCAAGGAAGACCATTTCTTCGCTCTTCCCAAAGGTGCGTGGGCCAAGGGTGTCGCTCATGCCGTATTTGGTGATGAGCTCTTTAGCGATGGCGGTGGCGCGCTTCAAATCATCAGAAGCACCAGTAGTCATGTCGCCGAAGATCAGTTTTTCTGAAGTGTAGCCACCAAGAAGCACAGCCATTTCATCGATGAATTCGGCGCGCATGTGCAATTTCTTGTCTTCGATCGGGAGCTTCATGGTGTACCCAGCAGCACGACCGCGAGAGATGATCGAGATTTTGTGAACCGGATCAGCCAAGGGGAGTTCGTGGGCCACCAGGGCGTGCCCAGCTTCGTGATAGGCGGTGACCTCACGTTCTTTTTTAGAAAGGATGTGGCTCTTGCGCTCAGGCCCCAAGATGACTTTGTCGACAGACTCGAGCACTTCGGCAAGGCCAATTGATTTCATGTTGCGTCGAGCTGCCAAGATGGCCGCCTCGTTTAACAAGTTGCCAAGGTCGGCTCCGGAGAATCCCACGGTGCGTTCAGCCACTTTTCGCAAATCGACGTCGGTGTCGAACGGCTTGCCTTTGGCATGAATTTCGAGGATCGCTTGGCGATCTTTAATGTCTGGCGGATCAATCATCACTCGGCGGTCAAAGCGACCAGGGCGGAGCAAGGCGGGATCAAGTACATCTGGGCGGTTGGTGGCGGCAATCACGATCACTCCAATGTTCGGATCAAAGCCGTCCATCTCGACCAAGATCTGGTTCAGGGTTTGCTCGCGTTCGTCGTGTCCACCGCCGAGGCCTGCCCCGCGTTGGCGACCGACGGCATCTATTTCATCAATGAAGATAATGCACGGCGCACTCTTTTTGGCTTTGGCAAACAAGTCGCGCACCCGGCTGGCACCAACGCCCACAAACATCTCAACGAATTCTGATCCTGAGATGTGGTAGAAGGGCACATCAGCTTCGCCGGCAACAGCCCGGGCGAGCAAGGTCTTACCGGTTCCAGGCGAGCCCATCAACAAGACCCCTTTGGGAATTTTTGCTCCGAGCTCAACAAATTTTTTGGGGTCGCGCAGGAACTCAACGATTTCGAGCAGCTCTTCTTTGGCTTCTTTGACCCCGGCAACATCCTTGAAGGTAATTTTGTTTTTCGTTTGATCGACTTCACGAGCACTCGACTGCCCAAAGCTCATCGCCCGAGAGTTGGTGCCTTGCAGTTGGCGAATCATGAACCAGAAGATCCCCACCAAAATTACCAGCGGCAAGAGCGACGGGAGAATCGATCGTAAGAAGTATTGTTTGCCGCCAACGTCCTTCACATTGATCGCGAGCTTGGACAGTTCTTCAGATGTCACTCCGTAACTGGTAAGAAGTTCCGAGAGCGGTTGGTCAGCTTCTTTCTTGGTTACCATCTCCACATTGTCTTTTGTGAAGACGCGAACGGTGTCTTGCTCGACGTCGATGTGGTCGACCGTACCGGCGTGAATGGTCTCGACGACCGTATTAATCGCGACCTCTTCGGGCTTTTCGGAATCAAAGTTCACGGTCGAAAAGATCGCTCCAATAGCGATGAGCGCGACAATGAACATGATGATGTTTTTTGAAAGTGGTTTCATAAAGAATGTCCGTGGATTATAGCATAAGCGGGAGTCTGCACTCCCGCCATGCTCTTCTCTTAGGCCTTTTCCTCGGTTTTGGTTTCAGCCGATTCCTTTGATGCTTCTTTCAGGGTTTTGAGCGAGAGGCCCAGGCGGTGTTCATTGGGTTCAATGGAAACGACGCGGAACTTGACCGTGTCGCCGATGGTGGCGATCTTGGACATGTCGTCGACCGGGGTTTCGGCGAGCTCAGACACGTGCGCCAAGCCGTGGATTTCTGGATCCAGTTCAACGAACAGACCGAATGGGTTAATTTTCAACACTTTGCCTTCGACCCAGTCGCCCACTTTGTAGCGGGTTTCCACGTTCTTCCAAGGGTCGTCGATCAGTTTCTTCATTGAAAGGAAAATCTTTGAGCCTTCAATGCCGATGATTTCGGCTTTAACGGTTTCGCCAACTTTGACCACGTCTTTGGGGTGGTCAATACGCTGCCAGGCGAGCTCAGAAATGTGGACCAAGCCTTCAAGCGCTTCGCCGTTGGCTCCTGAACCAAACTTCACAAAGGCACCGAAGTCCGCCACAGCCGTAACTTCCCCTTCAATCGCGTCACCAACTTTGTGTTGAGCGATCACGTGGCGTTGCTTGTCTTCCCACAGTGCTTTTTCGGACACGATCAATTTGTTGTCGGCTTCGTTGGCATCAATCAAACGCACTTGCATGGATTCACCAACGTAGGACTTCAACTTTTCTAAGATCTTTCCCTTGTCGCCGCCGGTCACCCGTGGGTAGTGCTCAGGGGCGAGTTGCGAGACTGGCAAGAAGCCGGTCACATTTTCGAGGCGGACGATAAGACCACCTTTGTTGGCATCCAAAATTTTGACACTGATCTCTTCGCCGGTCGTAAACAAGCGGCGCAGTTCTTCCCAAGCCTTTTTCTGTCCAGCAAAGCGGAAGGAGAGTTCCATCTCGCCATTTTCGTTTTCGAGTTCTACGACCGTAGCCTCAACAGTGTCGCCGGGCTTCAAGGCGCTGTACTCTTTGGACTCAGCATAAAGCTCGCGGCCACGAATGACCCCGGTTTTAATGCCTTCAATATCGATACGGACCTCGCGGCGGCTGGTGGAGATGATTGCTCCTTGAACCACGTCGCCCATTTTAGGAAAACGGTTGTAGCTCGGGTTTTCCAGGAGTTCCTGGAGAGTCTTATCGGTCATAGAATTGCCTGGCTGGGCCGCCCGAAGCTTTAGCGGAGGGTGGGGAGCCAGGAGCTAAGAGTTATTTAAGTAGTGGGAGTTTAATCGAAAGCCTTATTCTTGGCAAGGGCTGTTGATATTCAGAAATGAAGCACCCGCCGACCGCGAGCATCGGGGTATGCTTCGTGATCAGCGGGCGAGGGCCCCTAGCGCGCGGTGGGGCAGGAGATGTCGATGTAGGCGGCGACCGGCGGGGCCTGGACTTCGGTCGGCAGGTCGACCTTGCCGATGATCGCCTCCTCGAGCCACTCCTCGACGACGTCGCGGACCTGGATGGTCGTGAGGTCGAGCGGCGCGAAGCGGGTGTAGGCGCAGATGACCTGCTCGGGCGGTTCGCCGCGCAGCGTGTCCCACGTCCGCGTCAGGAGCGTCGGGGAACAGCGGTTCCGGGCGTAGCCGTACTCGGTCTGGCCTTCGGCGTCCGGGCTGTTGCCGAGGACGTGCCACTCCACGTGGGTGGCGTCGGTCCACCACTCGACCCGCTGGCCCTGCGCATCGACGTGGCGCGACCGCACCTCGTAGCCGAGCGAATTCGGCCGCCAGCGTTCGGGGCTCACCTCGGGGGCGAGGAGCTTGCAGGCGTTCTCCCGCAGGCTCTGGGCCGCGGTGAGCTGTCCCGCGATGGCCGCGGCGTAGGTCTTCATCGGCCAGTCCGGCCAGTGGGTGCTCGAGACGTAGACCCCCTCGGTCGGATTGTGGTTGACGGTCTTCTCCGGCGTGTCGGTGGCGATGGCGGTGAGGGCGAGGGCGAGAATCATGACGGGCCTCCGGGATTTCAGTGCGCCGTGTGGTCGAAAACGGCAGCTGATTACACTACACCAAAATGGGTGCCGCGTCAAGAGGTCCAGGAGTATTTCAGACCTTTTAAAAGAAGGCACGTCTTTGTGGTGGGGGTATGGGATTACCTGTCTCCTCCAGGCAGATTTTACCTCATGGACTATTTATGGACATGATGGAAAAAGTAGTTTTGAGAGGGTGTCTCTCCAACACTAAAACAATTAGATTGAACACCAAGTGGCGTCAATCTAATTGTTTTGGAGGTTATAGGGGGCTGCCTATTTCTGTCTATATAAAGGAACCCGTTTGCCCCTTCACGGCACCTCTAGTACCATAAAACCAATATGAAACACCCACATCAGGCAATCCTCGACGAGTTTCAATACGCTATTGATCATTTGGTTCCTACCGTCCCCTCCGGCGTGGCCGAAGAGGCCAAGCGGTTGCATCATGAGCTCTCAGAAAACCCAGAAGCCACAGAGGCTCAAATTCACGATGCCTTAGTAAACATTGGCAAACAAGAATTTCCTTACCGCCGGGCGTATCAAGAAATGATGGAAGAACCATCAGAAGAAAAACGGACGGCTCTCGTACTCGACCACTTGGAACCAGAAGTCAAAGTAAAAGTAGAGACGGTGATGAAAGATGGGGTGACGCTCGAGGCGCTCACCAAAAGTTCCATTTTTGAAACAGACTTCACTTCAGAAGAACGCTATCAAATTGAAGATGGTATTTTGCATGCAGCTGATCATGTGAAAGAAGAAATGCCTGAAGTGATCGCCAGCAACAAAGGAAAATACGATGGGCTTGTCGAAAGCTGGAAAGAAAAACAGAAGACGATGGAAGCAAAGATCGAAGAGCTGCGGGCCCTCGCAGGTAAAGACGACAAGTGGCGCGAAGAGATTTTGGATAAAGTGAAGACCTTGGAAGAGGGCTGGTCTGTGGTCGAACGCGACCCAGAACTGCTCGAAATTGAGAAAGAGATTGAATATTGGCAGGGGACCATGGACGTGCTAGAATAAAGGCGCAAATTATGCAGATTTCTTGGCACGGACTTAACTGTTTTGTGATCTCGGTTTCGACACCTGCAGGCGAAGCCGTGTGTGTCGTGGACCCGTATCAAAATGAGACTGGTCTCCGTTTATCACGTGCGTTGACTGCCGACTTGGTGGCTGTTTCCCATGATGGCGAAGACGCAGATAATGTGGAAGCGGTCGGCTCGACGCATGATGTGAAACCGTTTTTGATCGACATCCCTGGCGAATTTGAAGCCAAGGGAATTTTTGTTCACGCCATTTCCACCCCGCGCAAAGAAGATAAGAAAGGCCATCGTGCCTTCTTAATCGAAGCCGAAGGCATGGTCGTGGCCCACCTTGGTGCCTTGAATCGTGAACTTACCGATGCTGAACTCGAGGCGATGAGCAACGTCGATATTTTGTTGGTACCCGTTGGTGGTGGGCGGTACATGAGTCCCAAGACGGCGAGTGAAGTCATTTCGCAAATTGAGCCACGCATCGTGGTGCCCTATGCTTACGCCATTGATGGAGTTAAAGAAAAGTTGGAAGATTTGACCGCCTTTTACAAAGCGCTTGGAGCGGCTAAGCGCGAAGAGGTCAGTAAGCTCAAAGTGACGCGTAAGAATTTGCCGGAAGAAGACATGATCATCTATGTCCTCGAACGCGCTTAATGCTCATGAACGTTCACGCCGACGATGGTTCATCGTCTCGGTGGTGGTGACGACTGGATTAGTGGTCGCGGGTTGGGCATACTTCTTTACCGAGCAAGTCAAGGGATTGGCGCGATCAGTGCCAGCGACACTTTCTGAAGATCTCTTTCAGAACGCAGCGACCGCGACCCAAGAGTTTGGACAAGATGCTGCCGCGACGTATCAAGAGACCGTCGGTCCAACAGGAAAACAATTACTCACTGATGTCCAAGCAAGGATCGAAGCGCAAGTGACGCTCGGCCAAGTGGTTAACGAACTGACCACAAAAATTGATAGCGAGACGCAAACGGAAACAGAATAATTATGGCAATGAAACGTCCAAAACAAGGCAGCCTTTCAACGGAAGACAAAGCACTGTTCGACACCATTGGTAAAGTCGAAGTGCGTCCGATTACTTCCGAAATGGAGACGGCATACATGAGCTATGCCATGTCGGTGATTGTGCAACGCGCGCTGCCCGATGTCCGCGATGGTTTGAAGCCAGTCCACCGCCGTATTTTATATTCGATGTGGCAGACGGGGTTGCGCGCTGGTGCTCGTTTCAAAAAGTGTGCGACTGTGGTTGGAGACGTGCTTGGTAAATATCACCCGCACGGTGACTCTGCTGTTTACGATTCGTTGGTGCGCATGGCCCAAGATTTCTCACTCCGCTACCCGCTCGTGAACGGCCAAGGGAACTTTGGTTCACTCGACGGCGACGCTGCTGCGGCTTATCGCTACACCGAAGCCAAGTTGACTTCGATTGCGGAAGAAATGTTGTTGGATATTGAAAAGGATACCGTGAACTTCATGCCCAACTTTGATGGTACGCACAAAGAACCAAAAGTTTTGCCATCAAAATTGCCCAACTTGCTCCTGAACGGCACCCTCGGCATTGCTGTCGGTATGGCCACTAACATCCCGCCGCATAACCTCACTGAACTCTGCGAAGGCGTTGAACATCTGCTTGATAACCCCGAATGCACCATCGAAGACTTGATGAAATTTGTGAAAGCCCCGGATTTTCCAACCGGCGGTATCGTCTACAACGTCAAAGATATTCAACAAGCGTACGCGACCGGTAAGGGTTCGGTCGACGTGCGTGCCAAAACCGAGATTGTGGAAGGCAAGAGCGGCTTTCAAATTATTGTCAGTGAAATCCCGTACCAAGTGAATAAGGCAACCTTGCTCGAAAAGATTGCTGAACTCGTTCAAGACAAAAAGATTGAAGGGATTCGCGATTTGCGTGATGAGTCGACGCGGATGGGGGTGCGCATTGTCGTTGATTTGAAGAAAGACGCCTATCCGCAGAAAGTCTTGAACCGCTTGTTCCAATTGACTCAATTGCAACAGCCGTTCCACTTCAACATGCTCGCCCTCATCGACGGCATTCAGCCACGAGTGTTGAACTTGAAGATGATGCTTGAAGAATACGTGAAGCATCGCGAGGAAGTGGTCCGCCGCCGCACCCAATATGATTTGGATCGCGCCAAAGATCGGGCTCACATTTTGGAAGGGTTAAAGATTGCTCTCTTGAAGATCGACGAGATCATCAAGATGATCAAGAAGTCGAAAGATAAAGACGAAGCGCGAGTGAACCTCATGAAAGGATTCAAACTTTCCGAGTTGCAAGCGGCAGCCATTTTGGAAATGCGCTTGCAAGCGTTGGCCAACCTCGAGCGGTTGAAAGTCGAACAGGAATACGAAGAAAAGATGAAGATCATCAAAGAGTTGGAAGCGATTTTGAAATCAGCCGCCAAGATTCGCGGGATCATCAAAGGTGAAGTGGAAGATATCAAAAAGCGTTTTGGTGACGAACGTCGGACCGAGATCCAAAAGCATGGTATTGGTGAATTCCGCATCGAAGACGTGATTCCAGACACTCCGACCATGGTCCTCATCACTCGCGATGGCTACATCAAGCGCTTACCGCCCGATACCTTTACGTCTCAAGCCCGTGGCGGCAAAGGCGTGGCTGGGCTTACCACCAAAGAAGAAGATGTGGTCGAACAAGTGTTCTCAACCACCACCCACAAAGATTTGATGTTCTTCACCTCGCGTGGCCGCGTGTTCCAATTGAAGGCCTATGATGTGCCCGAAGCTTCACGTACCGCCAAGGGGCAGGCCTTAGTTAACTTTTTGGAATTGGGTCCTGGAGAAAAACTTTCCGCCTCGTTGTCGCTCGATGCGATAGGGGAGTGTAAGTACTTGGTGATGGTCACCAACAAAGGCACGATCAAGAAATCATCGCTTGAAGATTACGCTTCAGTGCGCCGTTCTGGATTGATTGCGATTAAACTCAAAGATGGCGATAACTTGGAGTGGGTCAAACCAACCACTGGCAAAGACGACATTGTTCTTGTGACTGCTAACGGTCAGTCGATTCGTTTCAGCGAAGAAGATGCTCGACCAATGGGTCGGGTGGCTTCGGGTACACGCGGTATTCGTATGAAGGGATCAGATGAAGTCGTTGGTATGGATATCTTGCCAGGCAAAACCAAAGAAGGGGAATATCAATTGCTCGTTGTGATGCAAAACGGCTTTGGCAAACGCACCGACATGACCGAATATAAAACTCAAGGTCGTGGTGGGTCAGGGATCAAGACCGCGGCCGTGACTCAGAAGACGGGTAAGGTCGTTTCCGCCTTTGTGATCAAAGGAAACGATCCTCGCGATTTGTTCTGCGTAAGTGAAGGTGGCCAAGTGATTCGCACGGGGCTCGCTTCAATTTCAGAAGTCGGCCGCGCCACTCAAGGAGTTCGCGTGATGCGATTTAAGGAAGAAGGCGATAAAGTTGCGAGCGTCGCCATCATCTAAAAGGTAAAAGGATTTTTAAACGTATGACGCCGACCGCGGGGTGAAGCCCCGGGGCCGGCGTTTTCGAAGTCGTAGTAGTGAAGGTGAAGGTCGCCTAGGCGGCGAGGCCGATCGGTCGCGGGAACGCGAAGCGCGGGAGCGGCACGGAGTTTACGATCCGGCGGTCGGCGTCGAAGCGGATGCACCGCATGTGGGGCAGCGCGAGCCGGCCTTCGAAGGCATCGAGGAGCCAGAGCTTCTCAGCTGGCCACATCTTCTTGAACGGCAGGCGGCTGAGGGGGAAGGGATGGAGGTGGTGGAGCTCGACGCTGTCCTGGGGTTCGCCGGTGAACTCGCCGTCGAAGTGGAAGGTCAACCGCGACCGCTTGGGCTTTTCGAAGTGCTCGTAGAACACCACGGCGAAGAGCCGCATCCGGGCAAGGATCGCTTCGATCGAGAGCTCCTCGCGGGTTTCGCGGATCGCGCAGGCGGCGAGCGTCTTGTCGGTGAGCTCGAGCTTCCCTCCCGGCGGGACGCGCTTGTTGGCGCCGTCTCCGTAGCCCTTCAGCCCGAGCCACACGGTGCGGCCCCGTCGCGGCCAGAACAAGCACGTGACCTGGACGCTGCTCAACAGTTCCTGGATGCCCATCGCACACCTCTCGCTCCAAGAGCCTACGGCCGGCCGAGAGGTTCTGTCAATCTCTTGACCTTTTTCGGCCGATCGACTACACTTTCCGCACTTTAGAACTTACCCAATCAACCCCAGGGATATGGCATTGCCAATCAAACATCACAATAAACACTCCAAAGGCAACCGTCGCTCACACCACGCCCTCAAAAAGGTGAACCTCACCAAGTGCGGGAAGTGTGGCGAACCGGTCAAACCGCACTACCTGTGCAAAGCCTGCGGACACTACAACGGCCGTCAGGTGGTCAACACCGGCAGGCGTGCGGAAAAGGCTCTCAAGAAGAAAGCCGGAGCTGCCAAATAATGGTATGATAGAGGGGCGGCCAAGAGCCGCTCCTCACTTGTTCTTTTCCTATGTCCAACCGGCATCTTTCACGTACTATTGCGATGCAGTCCTTGTATGAGTGGGACTTTTTGGGTCGGCCAGAAGAGCGGCTCGAAGAGATTGTTTCCTACAACAAAACTGAGTTCGCTCCAGATTTTGACGATCACGGGTACATTGCTGAGACGGTGAAGGAAGTTGCTCGACGGAAGGATGAACTTGACGCGATTATTTCCCAGTTTGCTCCAGACTGGCCGATCGATAATATGACGGTCATTGATCGCAACATTTTGCGGCTCGGGACCTTTGAACTCAAATTCAATTTGGCGATTCCGTCCAAGGTAGCGATTAACGAAGCGATTGAACTCGGCAAAACGTTCGGCGGCGACGCTTCCGGTAAATTCGTGAACGGTGTGCTTGGAGCGATTTATAAAGATATTATTGCCAACGGCAAGTTGAAGTCTGTTGACGCGCCAAAAGAGGAGGATGAAAAGAAGTAATATGATGGATCCACAAGAACAAGAAAGCGCCATGCACAAAGATTTGAAAGGGTTTGAGGCTGCGATTGGAGTGACCTTTAAAAATAAAGAGGTCATTCGCCAGGCCCTGGTGCACCGTTCGTACTTGAATGAACACCCAGATTTTCCGCTCGGACAAAACGAACGGCTCGAGTTTCTTGGCGACGCCGTGCTCGAGCTCGTGGTGACCGAACACCTCTTCAACACCTACGACAATCCTGAAGGCGAACTGACCAACTGGCGCGCGGCTCTTGTGAACGCCGATATCTTGTCGACGATTTGTAAATCGATGGGCGTTGAGCCCTACATGTACTTGTCACGCGGAGAACAAAAGGATCCAGAATCGAAAGCTCGCCGCTACATTTTGGCCAACGCCTTTGAATCAATTATTGGCGCGATTTATTTGGATCAAGGTTGGGACGCGTCCAAAGATTTCATCCATGCCCACGTTCTCGACAAGCTTCCCTACATCATCGAACACAAGTTGTATATTGATCCTAAGAGTCGCTTCCAAGAAGCAGCTCAATCCCACATGAGTGTCACCCCCAATTACAAAGTCATTTCTGAAGAGGGGCCAGATCACCAAAAAGAATTTGAAGTGGCTGTCATGATTGGAAAAGAAGAAATCGCGCGCGGGAAAGGAATGTCAAAACACGAAGCCCAGGTCGCAGCGGCCGAAGCAGCGCTCGCGGTCAAAGGTTGGTGAACAAAAACGCCTCACGGAAATCCGTGGGGTGTTTTTGGTGCGCTGGGTGGGGATCGGACCCACGACCTTGGGCTTAAGAGGCCCCTGCTCTACCACTGAGCTACCAGCGCATGACAGAACGATTTGCGCGGGTAGTATGCCAAGACAATTGACTTGCGTCAAGAACTCGTGTATAGTTCCAGACCATGCGAGCGTAGCTCAGCTGGATAGAGCGCCTGGCTTCGAACCAGGAGGCCGGGGGTTCGAGTCCCTCCGCTCGCACCATATGTTATTCATCTTGATTTTAGGGATCATCCTTGTCGCCGCGCCGGTCCTCGGATTTGCTATCTGTGGGTGTGTCTTTTTATATAACTGTATTATGGAAGATTCCCCGGTCGGGCTGTTCGGTGGGATTTTGATGAGTATTGTCCTCGGGATGATTTTGATCGCTATTTACTTTGGCGTCCACTTCGCACAGGCCTAACGAGTACGGACCACACGAGCGGCTTGGGCAATGGTCACAAGAATAAACACGCCGGCACCGATCAGCACCGTGACCGGACCTGGCGAGAGGGCACTTACGCTGGCTACGTAGACTCCAGCAAGCATCACAATTTCGGAAATAATAACCGCCGCGATGGTATAGGTTTTAAACGATCGGGTAATCAGTCGGCTGGTCGAAGCAGGAACAATCAATAGAGCAGAGACCAAGACCACGCCAAGCACTTTGGCTCCGAGGACTGTTGTAATGGCCAGCGCCACATAAAGGGCGGCTGTTTGTTTTTGGACGGAAATGCCGCTCACTGAAGCCAGCTCTTCAGACAGGCCAAGCAGGGTCAGCTCGCGACGGAAGGAGAACAACCAGATTAAGATGAGGGCGGAGAGGATCAGAACGGCGATCACGTCGCCGCCAGTGATGGTGGTAAGCCCGCCGAACAGCGCTTCTTCGATGGCTTCATGGTCTGTCCCAAGTTTTTCAAAAATCAAAATACCGAGAGCGAGCGAGGCGGTGAACAAAATACCAATGATCGCATCGGTCGGGAGTTTAGTTTTGCGCTCCAAGAAGTATATAATGAGGGCGGCAGCCGTGGTCCAAACGAGGGCCACGGGAAGTGGGGCGAATGAAGTGAAGGCAGCAATAGCGATACCGCCGAGCGAGACGTGAGCCATACCATCAGAAAACCACGAGAGCCGACGCAAGATCACAAACGCGCCCATCGCCGAAAGCAATGCTGCGAGCGAGGCGCCGATGATTAATTGTTGGATGAGCTGGAGGTCCATATTAATGATGATGACGGTGCGTGTGGTTATACAAACCGGCTTCCTCGCCAAACAACGAGACCAGCACTTTTTCGGTCAGTGTTTCTTTTGGTGAGCCATGACACACCAACGAGCGATTCAAACAAATCACCTGGTCGACAAAACGGGCGACCACGTCGATTTCGTGCGAGACCATCACAATCGTTGTTCCGTGCTCGGTGTTCAGTGTCTTGATGATTTCCAAGAAGTTTTGTTCGCCAGCCAGATCAATACCAGCGTTGGCTTCGTCCAAGAAGAGGATCTGCGGTGAATTCAAAATCGCTTGGGCCATGAGCACGCGTTGGAGCTCGCCGCCCGAGAGAGCCCCCAGATGTTGCTTGGCCATGCTCGGTTTTAAGCCAACGGCCGCTAACTTATGTTCAATAGTGTTTTTTCCTTCAGGCCGACGCAGCTTCAAAAACTCTTTGACCGTGATCGGGAAATCTTTATCAAACGAAAAGCGCTGCGGCACATAACCAATCAACTGTTTGGCTTGCGACAAAGGTTTCCCAAAATAAGTAATCTCTCCACGATCAGCTTTTTCGAGCCCAAGCATGGTTTTGACGAGCGTGGATTTTCCTGAGCCGTTCGGGCCAATCACCGCCACAATCTGCCCAGCCTCAATTTCAAAACTAATCGCATCGAGCACCCGGTCGGTGCCAAACTGAACCGTGAGGTCTTCTACTTGTATGGCAATTTTTTTCTCAGGCATATCAGCGACAGCCGGTGCAGACCCCTTCAAAAATAATTTGGTGACTGGCGACTTTGTGTTTCTGCGGGGTCTGTGGCTCGGGACACTTCACGCAACGGTAGATTCCACATGACTGACACTTCAAGTGATCGTGGTGATCGGTTTTTGCTAGTTCGTAGTAGGCCCCGTTTTTATTATAGGCGGCTACCTGTAAAACTCCAGCTTCTGTTAAGACATTGAGGTTACGGTGGAGTGTAGACATATTACCGCACTTGGCTCCCAGCGCCTCATACAGTTG
>JBBUGS010000001.1:1196-21320 GCA_038056005.1 Patescibacteria group bacterium | reverse complement strand
GTTTCCCCGTTCGGCGTTAGAGGCGCTTCGACAACCGATTGAAGACGGGGTGGTGACGGTCTCACGGGCTGCGGCAACGGTACAGTATCCGGCGCGGTTCATGTTGGTCGCAGCGATGAATCCATGCCCGTGCGGCTTTTTAACTGACACCACTCGGCAGTGCACCTGCACTGGCTACGAGCGGGTGCGCTATCGCAAAAAAGTTTCTGGACCGCTACTGGATCGGATTGATTTGGTAGTTGATGTGCCAAAGATTGGCTTTGAGAAGTTAACGACGGAAGTTGAGAGCGAGTCTTCTATTGTTATTAGAAAAAGAGTGGTGGCCGCGCGTCTTGTACAGCGGGAACGGGGAGCCATTAACAGGCAGATGAATACAACTCAGGTAAAGCAGTTTTGCATACTTGATGAACAGGGGTTGGTTTTTATGAAAGCGGCGATGGAACAACTGCATTTGTCTCCCCGGGCGTTTACACGGGTGCTAAAAGTTGCTCGGACGATTGCTGACTTGGCCGGTGAAGCCAAGATCGCTGTTACTCACTTGGCCGAGGCTGTTCAGTTTAGGCCGAAGTTAGATTTGTTAGGGTAACAAACGGGGTTTTCTTTTAGAGGGGGTTGGGCCGGAGGTCTATGCTGGGGTATGCAGATTGGCTGTCTCTAAAGTGGTGGTTTCATGTTGTGATCACAGTGGGCCCATTGGTGGGTCATCTGTGATCACATGTGGGTCTGTTGTGAGCACAAACTGGAATGGCTAAAATCAACCCCTGACTTTCTTATCTGTCAGTTAATAAACAAACTATGTCCAGGATACATCTGGCCCTCCCGGCTATTTTAGATGAACGTATAACTCAAGTGCTAAAGCAATGGGGCTTCCGCAACAAAGGAGAACTCATTCGCCATGCTATCAACGTCTACTTAAATGAAATGGAGAAGTTGGAAATGCAGCGCAAAGGTAAGTTCACTCCAATTTATACGAGAATTGCTTAGAGATAATCCAATGGGTTCACGGTGTTGCCGTTTACGCGGACTTCAAAGTGCAAATGCGTTCCACTTGAACGGCCGGTGGTGCCACACAATCCGACCCGGTCACCTTGAGCCACGGTCTGTCCAGCTTTGACGTAGACACGGGCGTTGTGGCCATAGCGGGTCACAATACCGTTGCCTTGGTCGATCTCGACAAGGTAGCCATAGCCGCCAGAATTCCATCCGGCGCGGGTCACGATACCATCCGCCGCGGCATAGTTATTATTATTGTAGTTACAGTCGATGTCGAGCCCCCAATGGCGGCCGTAGGCATAGTATTGTCCATAATATGTATTGATTTTACGCAGATCCGTTGGCCAAATAAATCCGCCGGCGTTGGTGCCACCAGAAACGCTTGGTGCGGCAGCGGTTTGCCCTGGGGTAAACAAGTTTTTGACCGAAGCCACACGCGGCGCTGCGGCCGGAGCTTGGCGTTCGCCACCAGGGATCAACAACGCCTCACCAATCGACAAGTCATTGGCGTTCGCCAACTTGTTATACGTTTGAATCTCTTCGGCGTCGGTGCCGTAGAGTTTAGAAATTTTAGAAAGCGTGTCGCCGCGAGCGACTTTGTGGACCACGCCGTCCACAGGCAAAATTACCAACTCGTCTCCGGGGCGAATCGTGCTGCGCACCGATAAATCATTGGCCCACAAAATGGTCGTAATCGACAACCCAAATTTTTGGGCAATCGTGCTCACAGTGTCGCCGGATTCAACCGTGTAACTTTGGACCACGTCGCGCTGGGTCGACGTTGTTGCTTCGTTGGTGGGACGCGCGGTGAGCGCGCCGGTAGTAGAGCTGTCACTGGTTAACGAGTCGATGACTGGATCGCGGGCAACAGGCGAAGAAAAGGCAACGGCTCCACGGTACGAAGTTGGCTCAGGTAGCGGCGATGTGTCGCCAGCGACTTCTTCAATAATGTCTTGACCGTCTTCACCCAACAGTGCGTAGAGAACACTTTCTTGACCGTACTCTTCTGCGCGCACCTCGGTTGGGCGCACATTGGTGAACACCGAGAAGATCGAAATAGTCACAATCACTACGTGAATCGCAAAGCGGTTGGAGAACAAAAACAAGATTTTATTTTTGGCCGGCAAGTACAAGCGGTCGAGTTGGCGGCGGATCATTAAAATGACATGGAAGCCTGGCACCAAAACGGCGGAAAACAAAAAACGGCCAATCATCCGAAGGGGAGTAAACAACCACCCAAGGAGCCGACCGATCACCTGTTTCAATTGTCGAAGGCCAGCGAACGCGACCAGAATTCCCTTGATAGCTAGCCGTTTGAGCGGGTTAGCGATAGAAGGCCGCGGGTTTAGCAGCGGGATGTAGAATACCCTTTTTGAGGCTTTAGGTCAAGGTATTCTATAGACTTTTGTGCTGAGATTAGCTAAGAGTCTTGAACACTTCCCAGCTCGTACGGTGGACGTTTGAAGGTCCGTGAGTACGAATCTGATCGCGATGAAGTTTGGTGCCGTAACCTTTATGTATTGCAAAACCGTACGCGGGGTGAAGCTTGGCCAGGACGTGCATCATCCGGTCGCGGGTGACTTTGGCGACGATCGAAGCCGCGGCAATGGATTTGATTAAGTGATCGCCTTTGATCACTCCACGTTGCGGAAGCGAAAGATCAGGAATCGTCCAAGCGTCGACAAGAACAAAGTCGGCTGAGGGGATTTGAGCGACGGCGCGCTTCATGGCTAAATAGTTAGCAGGCCGAAGACCAATCGTGTTGATCTCCTCGACGCTGGCTTCACCAACCGCCCATGCTGTGGCTCGTTCGCAAATTAAATCAAAAAGGCGTTCACGAGCCTGTGGTGTCTTGGTTTTGGAGTCGTCGAGTTCTCCGAGCCGGCTATTCAACGGAAGAATGACTGCGCCGGCGATGAGTGGTCCGGCCAAAGCCCCGGCGCCAGCTTCATCAACGCCAACAATGGCTTGGTAGCCAGCAGCGAGAAGCTCACGTTCATGAGAGAAGTTTGGATAGCTCATGGATTTGTCGGGCTTGATAGCGAATCGTGTCTTCGGGGAGCGTGTTCACAGGAAAAAACGTGCCGTTAGGAAACTCGGTCTCTGGCGCGACTTTCATTTGCCAAAAAATGTGGGCGTGGCGTCCGCGTTCGTTGGGTTCAATCGTCACGGTCACTAATCGCGGCTGAGTCGGGAGCTCGTCGATCCCTAATTCAGTAGCCAGACGTTTAAAAGCCGTTGCTTCAACATCATGATAGCTCAAAATCGTTCCTGGAAATGACCACTCTCCCGGCCAGACATGGTCGTTGGGGAGCCGGCGATCGAGCAAAAGCTCTAGTCCGCGCTCGGTTTTTTTGGTCACCAAGAGCTCCCAAGCTGGCATCGGCGCTAAACGCTCAAAAGCAAAAAAGTACCAAGTCGGCAGGCGGCGATGGCGCTTCAAGTGGTCGCGAATTGCCCAAAACAACAGGGCGGCAAAGGGCTCAAGGAGCTTCAATAAAAGTTTTGACATAGTGCTTCCAAGAATAGTCGCCTTTACGCCGTTCCGCAACGTGTCCACCAAGGTGATCTTGCAAAAACCGCCCGTTTCGGCTAGGATAACGCGGTCTTACCCTTAAGGTTAATTTGTTTACGGACCCTATGACGATTATCTACATCGCGTTAGGAGCGGGTGTCTTGGCTCTCCTTTACGGAGCCTACTTAGCTAACTGGATTTTGCGCTTACCAGCTGGCGAAGGAAAAATGATCGGGATCGCCAAAGCGATTCAAGAAGGGGCGTCGGCCTACATGGCACGCCAATATAAGATGATTGCCGCGATTGGCATCGTCGTTTTTGTTTTGATCGGGCTTTTGCTCAACTGGACCCTGGCCGCTGGGTTCGCGGTCGGAGCAATTTGTTCTTCGATCGCTGGTTTCATCGGGATGAGCGTTTCGGTTCGCGCGAATGTGCGCACCACCGAAGCGGCTAAGACCGGCTTGAAACAAGCGATGAACGTGGCGGTCAAAGGCGGAGCGGTCACGGGCTTGTTCGTTGTTGGACTTGGGTTGCTCGCTGTCACAGGTTTTTACTGGCTGAGTGGCTTTAACGTGAACGCGTTGATTGGTCTCGCGTTTGGAGGATCATTGATTTCGGTGTTTGCTCGTCTCGGAGGCGGTATCTTCACTAAGGCGGCTGACGCTGGTGCAGACCTGGTTGGAAAGGTTGAAGCTGGTATTCCTGAAGATGATCCACGCAACCCAGCCGTGATTGCCGATAACGTTGGCGACAACGTTGGTGACTGCGCTGGTATGGCTGCGGACTTGTTCGAAACATACGCCGTGACCTTGATTGCGGCCATGGCTCTCGCCCATGTGCTCGTGCCTGAGAATCAGACATTGGTTTTGTATCCATTAGTTCTTGGGAGCGTCGGAATTGTTGCTTCGATTCTCAGCACCTTTGCCATTCGCCTTGGCAAATCTCAGAACATCATGGGCGCGCTGTATAAAGGATTAGTTGCCTCAGGAGTTATTGCTGCTATCGGATTTTTCTTTGTCCATGAATGGGTACTCGAAGGCTTTCATATGGAGGGCGCCGCTGAAGGCATGCCTTTGTTTTGGTGCTCGCTTGTCGGACTTGCTGTGACCGGGCTCCTCATTCTAATCACTGAGTACTACACCGGAACTCAATACAAGCCGGTGAAGAAACTGGCTGAAGCATCCCAGACTGGACATGGCACTAACATCATCGCTGGTTTGGCCCTCTCAATGAAAGCGACTGCCCTCCCAGTGGTGACTATCGTCCTTGGTGTGCTCATCTCCTATTCACTTTCCGGACTTTATGGCGTGGCCATTGCTGCCGTGGCGATGTTGTCGCTCACCGGGATCGTGGTGGCGATCGATGCTTTTGGTCCGATCACGGACAACGCTGGTGGCATTGCCGAGATGGCTGACCTGCCCGAGTCGGTGCGCGACGTGACCGATCCACTCGACGCGGTTGGAAATACTACCAAAGCTGTGACCAAGGCATACGCCATTGGTTCAGCGGGACTTGCCACGCTCGTGCTCTTCGGCGATTACGTTCACGTGTTGCAAGCTGAAGGTGTGGTAGCGGTGTTTGATCTCGCTGATCCAAAAGTCATTGCTGGATTATTCTTGGGTGGACTTGTGACTTACCTTTTTGCAGCCCAAGCAATGGAATCGGTCGGTCGCGCGGCTGGAGCAGTGGTCGAAGAAGTCCGCCGTCAGTTCAAAGAAATTCACGGCATCATGGAAGGCACTGCCAAACCTGATTACGGCAAGGCTGTCGACATCGTGACCAAAGCAGCGATCAAAGAGATGATTGCCCCAGCCTTGCTTGCGGTGCTTGCGCCAATCGTTGTCGGATTCGCCCTCGGGCCAATTGCGCTCGGCGGCTTGCTGATCGGTTCGATCATTACTGGACTCTTCGTCGCCATCTCGATGACCACTGGTGGTGGCGCATGGGACAACGCAAAGAAGTACATTGAAAAAGGAAACTACGGCGGCAAGGGGAGTTTCACTCACCAAGCCGCTGTGACAGGCGACACGGTTGGTGACCCCTACAAAGACACTGCTGGCCCAGCCATCAACCCAATGATCAAGATTTTGAACATCGTTGCCTTGCTCATCGTTGCCTTGATCGTCTAATAAAAGAGAGTGAAGAAGCTGTGTCCTCCGGGGCCAGCTTCTTTGTTTTGTTGATATGCTTCGACACGCTTTTCGTGTTGAAAGACTTAGGTTTCCTTGCGTAAAAGTAGGACTGTCGACTACAATCAACAGCGTATGTCTGATCAACTGAAAGAATCATTAAAGAATGTGGGTTTTTCTAAGGCCGAGGCAGCAATGTACGTGGCTTTGCTTGAACTTGGTCGAGGAACCGTGTCTCAGGTTGCCGCCAGAGCTAAGGTAAATCGTACTTCGGGCTACCATGTGCTTTCGGCCTTAGTGGCCAAGGGACTGGCAACGATCTCGGGGCGTGAGCCCAAGCAAGAGTATGTTGCCGAACCGCCGGCAAAGTTGCAGAAGTTTGTTGATCATGAGCTGGAGCGACAAAAAGGAGTCGTGGGTCGGACAGCTGCCCTCATTCCTGGACTGGACGCTCTTCACAATCGTGGTGATCGTCCACGCGTCAGATTTTTTGAAGGGATCGACGGGCTCCGTGCCGTCTATGAAGATACGCTTACTTCACACGAGCCGATTCGTGCTTTGGCGAACGTCGACGATATGCACAAAGCCTTGCCTGAATACTTTTCGACCTACTACGGCCGGCGTTCGCGAAAGGGAATTACCATTCGGGCGATTATTCCAGCCACGGAGACTGGAGTTGAGCGTGCTAAACATGATGCCGAAGAAAAGCGTGAAAGTGCCTTGGTGCCCGCTGATGCCTTTTCGTTCTCGCCAGAAATTAACATCTACGATGACAAAGTGATGATTGCTTCGTGGCGTGAAAAACTCGGGATTATTATTGAAAGTGCTGAGATCGCTGACGCCATGAAAAAAGTGTACGAACTCGCGTGGGCGGAGGCAAAACGCCTTGACAAAACGCTTAAAACGTGATGAAATAGTTCTATTCCGTTCATGTTTTGTATAACGTGAGCGCGGGTGGCAGATGAAGCCGCCGGTTGGCATCGAATGATGCGCTGGCGGTTTTGTTTTTAACGTAGAACCTGTGGATGTTGATTTTTATAGCAGCGACATCGATGAGTTATTGCTATCGTTAGATAAAGCGTCCCTTCGCAAAGTGCGCGGTCTGCTGGTGGCACTCAATCGGTTCGGTAATCAGTTGGGGCTGCCCCAGAGTAAGGCCCTCGGTGATGGTCTGTTTGAACTCCGTACGCTTGGCAAGATTAACATCAGGCTGTTGTATACGTTTCATAACGGCAAAGCGGTCATTCTTCACGGGCTAATAAAAAAGACTGATCGGCTCGGCTATGCAGATATTATTATCGCAAAGGGGAGGAAGTTCCATCTTGATAAGATATAACGAATGTGTTATACTTAACTTATATGAAAATGAAATCTTTTAAACAATTTTTTGATGAGCAGATGAAGGACCGTGAGTTTCGTGAAGCCTGGGAAGATGGTCTTGTCGAGCATGAGTTGGTTATGCGCATGATCGAACAGCGTATTTATAACGGACTCACTCAGGCCGAACTAGCAAAACGGATTGGCACAAAGCAATCCGCCATTTCCCGGTTTGAGACCGGCCAGTGCACACCACGGATCGACTTCCTGGCCAAGCTTGCCCGGGCGCTTGGGGCAAGGATTGTGGTTGAAGACATCGAACCTAAGAGGAGTAAAGTTGTCGCTCGGCCTTTGCCAGTACAAACCCATGCTCTTCGCCAGAAAGCCAGAGTGGCTCAAAAAGTTTAGGGCCGCTCGCTTAAAAAGCGAAAGGCCTGGTTCGAGGTGATGCGTTCACCGATCCAGGCCGTAAGTGGCGAGTAAGTCTACGTCGATTGCGTGAAAGTATTTGAGGCTGTCGAGTGCAGCGAGAGCCTCATCTCTTGTGAGTCCGAGTGAAAGGAGGAGGTTGTCTTGGAGTTGGCGCACTCGTTCCTTGCTGATGTCCCAGCACAAGCTAAGAACTTTTAACGATTCTATTTCTGCACCGAACAATCCCAGTCGATGGATGAGAATGTCGCGAGCACGCTCATCCGATTCCGTCGCGAGGTCTTCTATTTGTCGCACCTGCTTCAAGGCGCGTACGAACGTCTTGCGTAGCGTGCTGTTGCTGGCAAGGATTGTGTCAGGGCCGGGCGCATCAGAAGAGACAGCGTCCTGGATCGTTTCGCGGTTCCCTGCGTCGATGCGCGTTGGTGCTTGGAGGGAAACCACCCTAGTTGCTAGGGTGTCGACCGCCGAAGCTATGTCCGCCCTTGTGACGAGCTGTTTGTTCCTCAGTCGACAGCCTTCGAGCAGGTCTCCAAGGGCGTTGAGCGTCGGTTTTTGGCCGGCTCGCTCAAGCCCGATTGTTCTGTCGCGCACAGCGCCGAGGAGTCCGTGGCGAACGCGGGGAATCTTGTAGCCTTGTATCCCAGGCTGACGATCGATTTCGTCCCGGACTTCCTTTTTCACCCAGTGGTGGGCGTAGGTGGAAAACTTTACGCCACGGGTAGAATCGAAACGCGCGAACGCTTCAAGCAGTCCAACGTTTCCAGCTTGCATGAGGTCTTTCCACGCAAGTCCGGCCATTTTCCCCCGCGGCAACAATTGTTTGACAACCCCTGCGACCATTCGTTGGTTGGCGCCGACGAACTGATGGGCAAGAGCGGGCTTCTCTGCCTCTGCTGCTGCGGTATAGGTAGCGTAAAGAGCGAGGATGTCTTCCCCGCTCACTTTTACATGAGGCGAGTTAGACATCGAGACCTCCGGGCAAGACCTTAGCGACTTTCTTTGTTGCCGTCAAAGGCAGACCTTTGCCCCTGGGCGCAGGGTTGACAATCCAGCCCAAATTTTCTACACTCGGGCAACTATGCCAAACATTAAACGCGAAGATTTACCGAAACGCAGCGTCAAATTGACCATCGAAATTCCGGTCGATGAGATGCGGGTCTTTTTAGAAGCGGCTGCTGAAGAAATTTCCACGCACTCGAAGATTGACGGATTCCGTCCTGGACATGCTAACTACGAAGCAGTCAAAAATAGCGTCGGTGAAATGAAGATCATGGAAGCGGCGATTGAGCCGGCAGTGCGCAAGACCTTTGTCGAAGCGGTCATGAACGAAAAGCTCGAGACAGCTGGTTCGCCAGAAATCAACGTCGAGAAGATGGCGCCAGGCAATGCTTTTGTGTATACCGCGACCATCCCGCTCATGCCCGATGTTGAAAAGCTTGGAGATTTTTCTAAACTTTCGGTCAAAAAAGGATCGTCGGAAGTCAAAGAAGATGAGATCGACAAAGCGCTCACTGATCTTCAAAAGATGCAGACGGTTGAAGTCCGTGCAGCAGGGACCGATGTTGCGACTAAAGATCACAAAGCCGTCATCGACATGTCGATGACTAAGGACAAAGTGGCAGTCGAAGGCGGTGAAGCTAAGGGTTATCATGTGTATCTTTCGGAGCCGAACTACATCCCTGGGTTTGCCGAAGAGTTGATTGGGCTCAAAGAAAATGACACGAAGACGTTTACCCTCAAATTTCCCAAAGAGCACTATCAAAAGCACCTAGCGAATGGTGATGTCGAGTTTACGGTCAACATGAAGGAGTTGTATCAACTGCAACCGCCAGAGTTGAATGACGAATTTGCTACCAAGCTCGGCAAAAAAGATTTGGCTGAGTTGAAGGAGGCGCTCAAAACCAATATTAAAGAAGAGAACGAGCATGAAGAAGAACGCCGTCTGGAGCGCGAGATGCTCGACGCTGTTGTGAAGGAGTCGCGCTTCACCGACATTCCAGATTTGCTCGTGAACGATGAGGTCAACAAGATGACTCACGAACTCGAGCATCATGTTGAGGAGCAAGGCATGCCGTTTGATCAGTATTTGAAATCGATTGGCAAGACCCTCGCCCAACTCAAAATGGATTTTACCGTTCAAGCTCTGCAACGCATTAAAGTGATGCTCGTTTTGCGAACGATTGGACGCGAAAAGAATGTCGTGGTGGATGCTAAAGAACTTGATATCGAACTTGATCGTTTGGCAGGGCAGCACGAAGACAAAGAAGCCAAGGATCGCATCTACAGCCCAATGTATCGTGAATACATGGAGGGCGTGATGCGCAACAAGAAAGTGATTGCGATGTTGAAGGAGGCGATGGCCAAATAGGTTGGCGACAAAAAGAATCAGGTGATAAAGTGGTGGGGTAATCCCATCACTTTATGCTATTTGGTGCTCATGTCTCAGCAGCCGGAGGATTGTTCAACGGCCCAATCAATGGGGCCAAGCTTGGTTGTGAAGTGATTCAAATCTTTTCCCGTCCGCCGCAGGGGTGGAATGCCAAGCCGATTACGGATGTCGACGCTAAGGCCTACCGCGCCGCCGCCAAAGACAACAAGATTCAAGCGACGTATATTCACGCACCATATTTGATTAACTTGGCGTCGACGAATAATCGCACCCGCCACGGGTCGGTAACCATGTTGAAGCAAGAACTTGATCGTGGCACCCAGATTGGCGCCAAGGCGATGATGTTTCATCCTGGCTCGGCCAAGGATGTGGGCCAAGACAAAGGCGTAGAGATGGTCATTCAAGGACTGAATCGGATCATGGATGGCTACAAAGGTACGTGCCAATTACTCATCGAAATTTCCGCCGGCGCTGGCGCAGTGATGGGTGACACGTTTGAAGAGATCGCAGCGTTTATTGATGGCGCTGAGCGCGGCAAAGAAATTGGCGTTTGCTTTGATACCCAACATGCCTTTGCGTCCGGCTACGACTTGCGCACCAAAGCTGCAGTCGATGACGTGTTCAAAAAGTTCGATAAAACGATCGGGCTCAAAAAGTTAGTGGCCAGTCACTGCAATGACTCCATGGTCGAATTCAATGCCCATAAAGATCGCCACGAACATTTGGGCAAGGGCTACATCGGACTCGACGGCTTCAAAGCCATCGTCGCTCATCCCAAACTCAAACACATTGATTTGATTCTGGAAACTCCTTGGGACGATGCGCTGACCGATGATATGAAGTATTTGAAAAAGTTTCGGGGGAAGTAATCTATGAATGAAGAGCTGCGCCCAAAGGTTGGTGTTGGAGTCATGGTTGTTAAAGAGGGAAAAGTTTTATTACAGTTGCGTGGCGCTGGCTCGAGTCATGGTGCCGGTGAGTATTCGTTTCCTGGCGGGCATCTGGAATACATGGAGTCAGTCGAAGCATGTGCTCGGCGTGAGACGTTGGAGGAATCTGGAATAGAAATCGATAATCCCCGCTTACTTCTTGTTTATAACATGAAAACGCATCCGCCGTTGCATTTTTTGGGAGTGAATGTACTGGCGGATTGGAAGAGCGGGGAGCCAAAAGTGATTGAGCCGGATAAAACTGTTTCGTGGGGATGGTACGACTTAAATGATTTACCCTCACCCATTTTTGATCCTACTTTGCGCGACATCGAAACTTATAAAAGCGGCAACTGGCCGTGTTTCATAGATGGTTAGTATGCGCATAACTATTTGCAGTAGTTTAGTCTTCATTGATGAAGTTCTGCGAATCAAACATGAGCTCGAAGCTCTCGGACACGAAGTCGCAACACCGCCGGCGACGGTCCCCGGTCGTGATGGCAACCCGATTTCCGTTGCGGAAATGTATAAGATTTACAAACAAGCAGATCCCAATGATCCGTGGGTCTGGAATCGCCGGGAGATCTCCATGCACGATCATTACCAGAAGATTGAATGGGCCAATGTTGTTCTTATCGTCAATGTGGAGAAAAGCGGTATCCTAGGATACATCGGTATGAATACCATGATGGAGATGGGGCTGGCGTTTTATCTACGCAAAAAGATTTACCTTCTGAATCCTATTCCGGACGTTAGTTATCGAGAGGAGATTTTAGGCATGAAGCCGCTTGTATTGAACGGAGACCTGAAGTAGTTAGGTTAATATGCTACTCACTGTTCACGTTCAACCAAACGCCAAGACGAGCGCGATCGTTAAGTGGCTGGATGAGGATACAGTCAAAATAAAGATTGCTGCGCCGGCAGTGGACGGCAAGGCAAACCTGGCGCTCGTCGAGTTTCTCGCCGAGTATTTTAATAAGCCGAAATCACAAGTGGTCATTGTGCGTGGCCTGACAGCACGAATGAAGCAGGTACGGATCCCTTGACAAATCGGCCATTTTTTGCTATAGTCCGTGGTCGCGTGAATGCGGCATTTACAACGTCCCTGGGGAGAAGCACCTAAAAAGTGTGGATTTCCAGAGGCGTTTTGCGTTTATGGGAGACTGGAGGGAGAGAGGCCTCGTGTATTTACGAGGTGATCTCCGGGTCGATCGGGACTGGGCCTCGCTCACCCCCGACCGGCGCGGCATCGGGTTAAGCACACTTGCTTCGGCACGTCACTGTTTAACTTCTTTTCCTCCAGCCTTCCATAAACCTTGATGGCCCTGAAATACTGTGTTACGCTTGGAACTTCCTTACTTTCAGCTCTTCTTTCGAGAGCTGTGGGCCGTCCGCTGCTGTCAGATCAATGCTACGAGCGCCGCCGCCCTTCGCCCTATGGGCATCGGGTGGCAAAATCTCTCTCCTCGCGTTTGTGCGTGTTGGCCTGGCTCTCGTAACAGCGCGACTCCCATAGCTTTTGACAGGGGAGCTTTTGATTTTTAGCGAGCAGGTGGTAGGATCGAAATAGTCACGGAGCTTGTATGGCCCAGCCCGCGTCGGAAGACGATCTCGCCACTTTCGCCTGCCCCAAGGATCACAGTTGCCATCGAGGCGATGGGCACTTCTGCATCACGAATTGCTGCGTGCACGCCGGCAAGCCCCTCGCTTCCGCCCCGCGACGGGCCGTCGATCACGCGCCGCATCTCCGCCTGGTGCGTGACGACGACCGCGCCCCGCCTGAGGAGCTGTTGGGTCCCACCCCTACGCTCAGCCCCGCCGAAGAGGTTCCGCCCAACCGTCGATGGGTGATCATCGAAGCGGATGACCTCGGTGTGGATGGCGACGACTAGGCCCCCCTTTGGTGGGCCCTTGCAACGAGCCCTGACCGTTCTTGGTCAGCGGCTCCCTGTTTTTCGGGATAATCTGTGGATAACCGGTCATTAATGTGGACAATTAACGACACTTCTGGCCAAATCTTAGCTAAACCGAGCCTTATTCATTGATTCTATTGACAGCTTTGGTGCTCATACCCATTCGCTTGACAAGACCATTTTTGAATGTTAATCTCAACACGCTTTCTCCCTTCTTTGTGCTGAAAGGGAGCTAATTCCAGCGCTATTTCGTGGTTTTCATGGACCTAAAAAGTGGCGCCACCTTTCCTGAGTCAACAAATTAAACCCGAGCGGACTGTCTGCTTCGGGGGATTTTTGTATCTTTTATGCCCCAATTCAAACGCACGGCCCTGACCGACCCAGAACGCAAGTTCTTTGGTCAAAGCAAGGACATAATGCCTTTGCCAGACCTAATCGAGGTTCAGACCTTTTCTTACAGCTGGTTTATTAAGCACGGGATTCGTGAGTTGTTTGATGAAATCGTTCCGATTAAAGATTTCATTGGTCGCGATTTGGAACTCCATTTTGGTGAGTACTACCTCGACGAGCCAAAGTTCGATGAAGCCACTTCACGCGCCAAGAACATTACCTTTGAAGCGCCCCTGCGCGTCATGACCAAGTTCATGAACAAGCGCGACGGCACAGTCAAAGAACAGGAGATTTATTTGGGCGATTTACCGATCATGACCCCACGCGGTACGTTCATCATTAACGGTGTTGAGCGTGTGGTCGTTTCACAGCTCGTGCGTTCGGCCGGTGCCTTCTTTACAGCGGAAGTTTCCCGTGGTCGCCGTTACTACGGAGCAAAAATTATTCCAAATCGCGGCGCTTGGCTTGAGTTTGAAACGGACACCAAGAACGTGATGTGGGTGAAGATTGATCGTAAGCGTAAAGTTGCGGTGACCGCGCTTCTTCGTGCCTTCGGCTACGACAACGATGATCAGATTTTGGAGCTCTTCAAAGATGTCGACACCCACCCACTCAACAAGTACGTTGAGGCAACGCTCGCTAAGGACATTTCGAAGAACGAAGAAGAAGGGTTGAAAGAAGTCTATCGCCGCATTCGTCCAGGCGATTTGGCAACCGTCGATAACGCTCGCCAGTTGATTCACTCGATGTTCTTCAACTTTGATCGTTACGATTTGGGAACCGTCGGTCGCTACAAGTTCAACTTGCGTTTCGATCTCGACACGAGCCGTGAAGCCGTCGAACCAAAAACCAACCGTATTTTGACCAAAGAAGACTTGGTGCAGATCATTCGCGAAATTGTGCGTTTGAACGTAGTCCAAGGCGACGCCGATGACGTTGACCACTTGGGCAACCGTCGCGTGCGCGCGGTCGGTGAGCTCATTCAATCCCGTTTCCGTGTCGGTCTTGCCCGTATGGAGCGCATCATCAAGGATCGCATGTCGACCCAAGAGGTCGAATCGCTTTCGCCGGGAAAACTGATTAACGCCCGCCCAGTGATTGGTGCGGTGCGCGAATTTTTCATGTCCTCGCAGCTCTCACAGTTCATGGACCAAACCAATCCGCTGGCTGAACTCGAACACAAGCGCCGCTTGTCCGCGATGGGTCCTGGTGGGCTTTCCCGCGAACGGGCGGGCTTCGAAGTTCGTGACGTGCACCCAACTCACTACGGCCGCATCTGTCCGATTGCCACTCCAGAAGGTCCAAACATCGGACTTGTGGGCCACCTTTCTAGCTACGCTCGTATCAATGAATACGGATTTATTGAAACCCCTTACCGCAAACTTGAGAAAACGGCCAAGGGTGTGCGCGTGACCGACGACATCGAATATGTAAACGCGTTCAAAGAAGAAAAAACCATTATTGTTCCTGCCACGACCCCAATGGATGAAAATGGCTATATTACCGTCGAGTTCACGGAAGGTCGCAAGTATGGTGATCCGCGGACCATTCGTGCCGATGAGGCCGACTTAATGGATGTCTCAAGCGCACAGATTGTCTCGATTGGTACCGCCTTGATTCCGTTCTTGGAACACGACGACGCCACCCGTGCCCTCATGGGAACGAACATGCAACGCCAGGCTGTGCCGTGTGTCCGCCCTGAGCCACCGATTGTCGGTACCGGCATGGAGCAACGTTCAGCCGCAGACTCTGGTCACGTGGTCTTGTCGGAACAAGAAGGTGTGGTGTCCTACGTCGACGGTAACCGCATTCAAGTCACCGACAAACAAAATAATACCTTTGATTATCCGCTGACCAAGTTCTTGCGCTCCAATGCTTCGACGGTCATCAACCAAGTTCCGACCGCCATGCCCGGACAAAAGGTCAAGAAGGGCACAGTCATTGCTGACGGTACTTCGGTCAAAAATGGTGAACTCGCTCTTGGTCAAAACTTGTTGATCGCCTTCATGGCTTGGGATGGTTACAACTATGAAGACGCGGTGATCGTTTCCGAGCGTTTGGTTCACGACGACCGTTTCACCTCGATTCACTTGGAGCACTTGACCATTGATGTCCGCGACACCAAGCTTGGACCTGAAGTGGTGACCAACGACATTCCAAACGTTTCCGAAGAGAAACTCAAGAACTTAGACATGGAAGGTGTTATTCGCGTTGGGGCGGAAGTGAAATCTGGTGACATCTTGGTTGGTAAGATTACGCCAAAAGGGGAAACCGAACTTTCGGCTGAAGAAAAACTGTTGCGCGCCATTTTCGGTGAGAAAGCCCGCGACGTGCGCGACTCTTCGCTCTATTTGGAACACGGCGCGCATGGCAAAGTGGTCGATATCAAAGTATTCTCCCGCGACGAAGGGGACCGTTTGCCACCAGGAGTGATTCGCCAAATCCAAGTCACGGTCGCTGACCTGCGCAAAATTCAAGCTGGTGATAAGGTCGCTGGTCGCCACGGAAACAAAGGTGTTATTTCCAAAGTGGTCCCAATCGAAGACATGCCATTTACGGACGAAGGCACACCAGTCGACGTCATTTTGACGCCACTTGGTGTGGTTTCTCGTATGAACTTGGGGCAGATTCTTGAGGTCCACTTAGGTCTTGCTGCTAACGCTCTTGGTTACCGTGTGGCTTGCCCACCGTTCCAAGGTCTTCATGAATATGAAATTCAGGGAGAACTCGAAAAAGCCGGTCATCCCAAATCTGGCCAGGTGATTTTGTTTGATGGTCGCACCGGCGACGCCTTCGAACACCCAACCACAGTCGGCTTCATGTACATGTTGAAGCTGAACCATATGGTCGAAGACAAGATTCACCAACGCTCGATTGGTCCGTACTCGTTGATCACCCAGCAGCCGCTTGGTGGTAAAGCTCAGTTCGGTGGTCAGCGCTTTGGTGAAATGGAAGTTTGGGCTTTGGAAGCGTACGGCGCCGCACACACTCTGCAAGAAATTCTGACCATCAAGTCAGACGACGTGCCAGGTCGATCGAAAGCGTATGAATCGATCATCAAAAACGAAGATATTAAGAAGGTCAACATTCCAGAATCGTTTAACGTGCTCATTCGCGAGCTGAAGGGCTTGTGTTTGGACGTGGAACTTCTGAAAGACGGCAAGAAAGTCGAGCTTGCTGAGGACAAGAAAACATCAACCAAAAAGGCTTAACTCAATTAAGCCTTTCACACCTCTATGATTTTCAAGCAAGACATTCTGAAAACCACCGACTTCGACTCGATCCGTTTGCGCCTCGCTTCACCAGCGGCGATTCGCCAATGGTCGTACGGCCACGTGGAAAAACCAGAGACGATTAACTACCGCACCCAGAAGCCGGAAAAGGGCGGCTTGTTTGCCGAGGAAATTTTCGGGCCATCGAAAGACTGGGAGTGTTACTGTGGAAAGTACAAAAAGATTCGCTACAAGGGCATTGTCTGTGACAAGTGTGGCGTGGAAGTCACTCACTCGATCGTGCGCCGCGAGCGCATGGGTCACATTGATTTGGCCGCTCCGGTCACCCACATTTGGTTTTTGCGCGGCGTGCCTTCAAAGATTGGCACGGTGCTCGATATGTCGGTGATGGCGCTTGAAAAAGTGGTCTACTTTGCGAACTTCATTATCACTGATGTTGACGACACCGCCCGCGAACAAGCCATGGAGCAATTGAAGGCTGAGTACAAAGCCAAGAAGAAAATGATCGAGGGTGAATTCACCCGCGACACTGGGCGTTTGGAAGACAAGTTCAAGGGCGATGGGGCCAAAGTCTCGGAAGAGACCGAGCACTTGGCCGGAATTCGTGATCGCAAAATGGAAGAATTGGAAGAAGAGTTTTTGATCGTTGATCGCGAGTTGAAAGAATTGAAACCGTTCAAGATCATCACCGAAGCGACGTATCGCGACTGGTCGCTGAAATACGGACACATCTTTGACGCGTCGATTGGAGCTGAAGCGGTGGCCAAGATGCTCTCGCGCGTGAACTTGGTGGAAACCATGAAGCGCATCGACACCGAGCTCGAAAAGGCCAGCGGTGCTAAGCGCGATCGTTTGATTCGCCGCATGAAACTCTTGAAGAGTTTGAACTTGAACAACGTGGAACCCAAGTGGATGATTTTGGAAGCGATCCCAGTTATTCCACCAGACTTGCGTCCAATGGTCCCACTTGATGGTGGCCGTTTCGCAACGAGCGACTTGAACGACTTGTACCGCCGTGTCATCAACCGCAACAATCGTTTGAAGCGCTTGTTCGAGCTTGGTGCGCCAGAAGTGATTATCCGCAACGAAAAGCGCATGTTGCAAGAAGCGGTCGACGCCTTGATCGACAACTCGGCTCGCCGCTCCAAAACAGTTATCGCTGCGACCGGTAAAAAGCGTCAATTGAAATCGTTGGCTGACTCGCTCCGCGGTAAGCAAGGTCGCTTCAGCCAGAACTTGCTCGGTAAGCGTATCGACTATTCGGGTCGTTCGGTGATCGTGGTTGGTCCGAACTTAAAGTTGGGCCAATGTGGTTTGCCGAAACTGATGGCCTTGGAACTCTTCAAACCATTCGTCATCGCCAAACTCATTGAGCGCGAATACGTCCACAACATTCGTTCGGCCAACCGCTTTATTGAGGCGGATCGCGGCGAAGTTTGGGACATTTTAGAAGAAGTCACCAAGGACGCCTTCGTTCTGTTGAACCGTGCGCCAACCTTGCACCGTCTTGGTATTCAAGCCTTCCGTCCAACCTTGATTGAAGGTAAAGCCATTCAAATTCATCCACTTGTTTGTGACGCCTACAACGCTGACTTCGACGGTGACCAAATGGCTGTGCACGTTCCGCTCACGAGCGAGGCCCGTAAAGAAGCTGGCGAGTTGATGCTCTCGACCAAGAACTTGTTGAAACCAGCGCACGGTCACCCGGTGGCGACTCCAGGTAAAGATATCGTCTGGGCCATTTTCTACCTCACCATGGCCATGAGTGAACCGGATGAGAAGAATGTCAAAACGTTTGCTGATGAAACGTCGGCCCGTTACGCCTTTGACGCCAAGAAGCTCGGCATGCACGACTGGATTCGCGTCCGTTTGAACACGGGTGAAATGATTGTGACGACCGTTGGTCGTTTGATTGTGAACTCTCGCCTGCCAGACAAAGTCGGGTTCATGAACAAAAACATTGGAAAGAAGGATATTGGTCAAATCGTCCGTGACTCGATCGAATTCTTCGGTATGGAAGAAACGGCCGTGTTGCTCGATAACTTGAAAGAACTCGGCTTTAGCGAACTCACCAAATCTGGGTTTAGCTACGGTATGGCTGTGCTGCCAGATATCCCAGAGAAAGTTGCCTTACTCGAAGAAGGGGATCGCCGCATTCAAGAAATCGAAGATTTCTTTGCCCAAGGGTTGTTGACTCAAGCAGAACGTCACAGCCAGGTGATTAAAGTCTGGACCGAAATCAAAGATCGCATCGCCGACATTGTGAAGAAGGCGCTCCCAAAGAGCGGGCCAGCCTACACCATGATCGAATCTGGTGCCCGTGGACAATGGGGTCAGATGACCCAAACGATTGGTATGATCGGTTTGAAATCAAACCCAACCGGTGACATTATCGAACTGCCGGTGAAATCCTCCTTCAAACAAGGTGTGACCGTTCTCGAATACTTCATTTCTTCCCACGGTGTGCGTAAGGGTTTGACCGACACCGCTCTGCGTACCGCCAACGCTGGTTACTTGACCCGTCGTTTGGTCGACGTGGCTCAAGACATGGTGGTCCGCGAAGAAGATTGTGGCGAAGACAAGGGTGTGGTGTTGACCCGCAAGGAATCAGATGAAATTGGTGAACCGCTTTTGGTCCGTATTCTTGGACGCTTTGCTTTGTCTGACGTTAAAAAGCCGGGCGGTCGTAAGGTGATTGTTCCTGCTGGTGAAATCATTACCGAAGACGCGATTCGTGAAATTGAAGCTTCGGGTGAAGCGCTCGAAGAGGCTCATGTGCGTTCGGTTATGACCTGCCGTATTCGTCGCGGTGTGTGTCAGAAGTGTTATGGCTACGACTTGGCGTACAACAAGCTCGTGAAGCAAGGCACAGCTGTAGGTATCATGGCTGCCCAATCAATTGGTGAACCAGGTACCCAGCTCACCATGCGTACCTTCCACACGGGGGGTGTCGCCGGTAAAGACATCACCCAAGGTTTGCCACGTGTTGAAGAGTTGTTCGAAGCACGTTCACCAAAACAGAAGTCGATCATGGCTGAAGTGTCTGGTTCGATTGAAGTTGAGGCCTTGGAGCGCGAAACCATTCAAGCGCGTTCCGGCAAAAAGATTGTCGACACGAGCCCTGGTCAGAAGATCATCAAGATTAAACACATTGGGATTGATGAACGCTTGTATGATGTGTTGAAGGGCACAGAGGTCAAAGTCAAAGATGGCGCGTCGGTTGATGTAGGCGACTTGCTCGCTGTTGCCAAGGATGGCACCAAGATTGAATCTGAAGTCGCTGGGACCGTCAAGCTCGGTAAGGGTGAGATTGCCATTATTCACGAAGGCGAAAAGATTCGTGAATACATCATTCCACCAGGAACGACTCTCATCGTAAAGACAGGTGACGAGGTGTTGGCTGGAGATCCTTTGACTGAAGGCAACCTTGATTTGCAAGTCTTGTTCAAGCACAAAGGTCCAGGGGCAGTGCAGAAATATCTGTCAAAGGAAATTCAATTCATCTATTCCTCACAAGGGCAGAAGGTGAACAATAAACACATCGAAGTCATCATTCACCAGATGTTCAGCCGGTTGATGGTTTTGGATCCAGGGGATACGAGCCTGTTGCCTGGCGAAATCATTCCGCGCGCCAGTGTCGCCGATGAGAATGATCTTGTAAGCGGCAAAGATGGCAAAGAGGCGACCTTCGATGAGTTGTTCCTCGGCATTACCAAGATTTCTCTTTCGACGGATTCGTGGCTTTCGGCCGCGTCCTTCCAAGAGACCGCTCGTGTGTTGATTAACGCCGCTGTCACGGGCAAGATCGACAAACTTGAAGGCTTGAAAGAAAACGTGATCATCGGCCGATTGATTCCAGCAGGTACTGGCTTCAACCACGTGGA
>JBBUGS010000001.1:0-1186 GCA_038056005.1 Patescibacteria group bacterium | reverse complement strand
GTAGAGTCGATCGTTACGGAAGCGCTTTAGAAAAAGGATTCAAGAAAACCGGGGGCAATGCGCTCTCGGTTTTCGGTTTGGCGGTGAGTGTGTAGATTTGAGAGCTTCAATTTGGCAGGTTCCTAAAAGTGAGACTACAGACCTGAGTTTTTTAGCTAGTTAAAGATAAAAAAAGTGCTTCTGTAGTCTCATTTTGCGGAAGTGCTTCCAGAAGACCACCTAAAACCCGCAGAAGCAGCAGCCTGCCCGCTGTTTTCTCTAAATGAAACCGAGAGCTTAGCCCGTTGACAAGAACAGCAAATTGTGCTATATTACGCCGTTAAATCATAACGACTGCCTTATGAAAAACCTCTCCATCGGGTTCATCGCCATCGCCATGCTCTTCGGGTTTAGTGCCCCAAGTGTTTCGGCCAAGATGGTCGATGATCCTTCCGACGGATTTGTGAAGCCAGAGAACTGTGAGGAGCAGAACGCTCGCTTCGATGCACAGATGGCCAAGAAGGCAGGAGTGCATGCCAACTTGAACAGCAACCAAGCTGTCCTTCTTGAGCGCATGGACCTTGAGATCGGAAATGGTTATGAGTACGGAGTCGACCCCGACCTCTTGAAGCGTGCTGAAGCAGCTCGCGTTCAAGTGATCACTAATCAAACGGTACTCGAGGCTGCCTACCAACGCATGTTGGCTAACTGGCAAACGTACGCCGGTCAAGCGTGCTACTTAGAAAAGCAGGATTGGGTAGCGGGAATTTCCTACACCAATACCCTCGCGCAGAGTTTTGAAGCTGCCGGTAAAACCTCTGGGCTTTACCTCGAAGCTGTGGTTCGTCCGATCATGGAGGACCTCACCGAAGCAAACTTTGCGGCTAACCAGCCAACAAGCACCAAGTAAGTAATCCTCTCAAAAGAGACAAGGTCACCCCGCTTCGGCGGGGTGGTTTTGTGTTATCCTTGTATGACTTATGGTCGACAGTAAAAAAATTCTAGGGATTGATCCTGGCCTTGGGCGAACGGGTTGGGGAGTGATTGAGGCGAGGGGATTAGACCTCACGCCGATTGCTTTTGGTTGTTTGACCACTCCGGCCAACACCCCACTTGGGGCGCGGTTGCTCGAACTCGAAGGCGACATCGTGGCCCTGCTCGAGCGCCAGCAACCAGACGTCGTTGCTATTGAGCAATTACTGTTCAC